>NZ_JBMDJH010000005.1:0-349066 GCF_057809085.1 Acidovorax sp. FG48
CTTACTTGTCTGGGCCTACCTTTTGGCAACGTGCACTTCGTTGTTTAAACCGCCGTGAAAATGGCCGCAAGCGCTAGTGATTAAAGCGCTAGTAGCTACACATTTGATAGTAAATGGGCGTTGTCAACAGCACAGGGTCTGTGTGGCGTAGGCAACTACCCTGGCCGATCTGGATGCGGCACGGCGCTGCATTGCGCAGGCGCGCCAAAGGCTGGGTGGGCGCTGCGCTGTAGCTTCGGCCACCGATGGTGCAGGGGCGTGTAGAGGCTTGCAGACAGTGGCACCAGCAGCAAAACCAACGGGGCCCTCGGGCCCCGTTGGTTTTTGAAGCGGGCCGCACCGGGTGCAGCCCTGTTGGCCCCTAGCTCAGGCGGGTTTCAGGCGGAGTTCAGGCCTGGTTCAGGCTGGGTTGCTTGGCCGCTGCCGTCAGGTAGCCCACGGCCGCGCCGTTCTTGTTCTTGTAGTTGGCCTTGATCATCGGGTCCAGCGTGTCCTTGACCACGCTGTGGATGGCGCCCCAGTCACCGGCGTGCTGGAAGTTGCTCATGATGTACGTCCAGCCGTTGATCTCGTCCACGGCGTGCAGGCCGGTGGACTCGCCGCCCGAGGGGATCGACATCACGCGCGACAGCTGCTTGGTGTCCACGTTGTAGGCCCACAGGAAGTTGTTGACGTGCTGGCTGCTGTCTTCGCCGATGAACAGGGTGCGCATCTTTTCCGAGAACTTGAGGTTGTCCGGGTTGGCGATGTTGTTGGGGTTGGCGGTGTTGCCCAGGGCGTCGGCGGTGATGTCCTCACCGGCCAGCAGCACCTTGGTGTCCACGGGCATCCATTCGCTGTTGATGTTGCCGCCAGCGGTGTCTTTCTGACCGCCACGCAGGTTCAGGGCGAAAACGCCACCGGCCACCAGTTGCTTGGGTACCGAGATGCCGTTGCCCGGCACGTTGGCGGCGTTGCCTGCCACCATGGACGACTGGATGTTCTGCAGCGCGGAGTAGGCAATCTTGTCCTTGGCGTTGACCGTGGTGCCTTCCATCTTGGTGAAGCCCAGGCTGGCGCCCAGGTAGGCGGCGTAGCGGTGGGTTTCCAGGAAGGCGGCGGCCTTTTCCATGCCGGGGTTCAGCTTGATCCACTCGGTCTTGCCGTTGGCCACGATCTTGGTGTAGCTGGCGTCGGCCGGGTCGGTGGTCTTCACGGTCATGATGTCCGTGGGCTTGAGCGTGTTGGCCAGGTTCTCGATCTCGGCGCTGGTGGCCGAGCCCATCTTGATCCAGGTGAGGGGAGCCGCCGTGCCCACCTTGGGGTCGATGGAGAAGCCGCTGCCCACCTTGGCCACGTACAGCGTGCCGGACGACAGGTCTTTTTCCTTGTCGGCCACGAACACGAAGTAGCCGCTGTTGGTGGCGTCGTCGCCCATCAGCGCCGTGCGGTTGTCAGGCATCACCTGCACCAGCTCGTGCGAGATGCGGCCCATGCAGAAATGCTTCTTGATGCTGGCGGTGCCGTCGGGGTTCACCGTCACTTCGGGCATGTGGCCGTAGTGGTAGGGGTTGGCCTTGGTTTCGTCGCCATACAGGTTCTTGCTGTAGGCCTTGAACATGGCGTTGCTGGCAATGCTGAACGCATCGGGCTCGTATTCTTCGCTCGACAGGTGGGTGCCCCAGGGCGACAGGCTGGCGCCGCAGGTGATCCACAGGCCGTGCACCTTGGAGGTGTCCACGTTGTGGTACTTCACCAGGCTCAACTTGCCGGTGGTCTGGTCCTGGTCCAGCGTCAGCACGGCGATGGGCGAGGGCAGCTTGCCGTACATGTCGGTTTTGCCGTCTTGCGCCCAGGTGGTGTATTCAAACTGCACCACGGCAAACACGGCCTTGCCCTTGAGGCCGGTCACGGTGGGGTTGGCCACGGTCAGCAGCGAGGTGCCGTCGGGCGAGTCCGAGAAGTATTGGCGCTCCTTGCCAGCCACCGTGGCGTCGATGATGGGCTTGTTGTTGATGTCGTAGTAGCCACCCGACAGGATGGTGCCGCCCTTGCCGTCGGACACCATGTCGCCCGTCACGAAGAACGGCTGGTAAGCCAGCTGGTACGAGCGCACCGAGTCGTCGCTGAGCTTGATGTTGAGCGTGGAGCCCACGGTGGTGGTGGCCATGGCAGCGGCGTTGGCCAGGGTGGGGGCTGCCATCGACGTGAAGCTGGCCGACACAAAGCTGGGCGCGGCGGAGTCGCTGCCACCGCAGGCGGTCAGCAGGGCGGCCGAGGCGCTGGCGCTGAGCGGCAGCATGGGAACGCCGGCCAGCAGTTGCAGGGCCTTGCGGCGGGTGGGCATCGTCGGTTG
Source organism: Acidovorax sp. FG48 (assembly GCF_057809085.1). Taxonomy (NCBI): domain Bacteria; kingdom Pseudomonadati; phylum Pseudomonadota; class Betaproteobacteria; order Burkholderiales; family Comamonadaceae; genus Acidovorax; species Acidovorax sp. FG48. The sequence continues at coordinate 2,336 of NZ_JBMDJH010000005.1, forward strand.
GGTCATTTTCGGGGTGTTTCCAAGTGGGTATGCGAACGGGCATGCCACGCCCTGATCCGACCGGGAACCTTGTTGGAAAGGCGTGTGGGGCGGGTGGCATGGAGTCCAGCCCGCGATCCTAGGAACGCCCCGTGACAGTGGTTTGACGTTTGTGTGACGGTTTGACGCAGTGCCTGGCGCACTGCGTAACGGCACCTCAAGGCGCGCCGCGCAGCCATCGCGGCGAGCGCTGCGGCTCAGCGCGGCAGGGTACCGCTGAGCAGCGTTCAGTCCCGGGAGCCGGGCGGGCCGTAGGAGTTGCCAGTTCCGTAGTTGTTGGCCGGTGCGGCCGCGCCACCGCTGCCATCCTTGACGCCCTTGCGGCCTGACACCTGCCACGCGGTGCGCTGGTTGACCAGCCCCGCCAAGAACTCCATCTCTTCGTCCGTGTGATTGATGGCACCGGCCGGAGTCAGCAGCCGGCCATTGCGGGGTGCGGGCTCGGCCCAGAACGACTGGTGGTAGCTGGACTGGCTCACCAGGCGCTCGCCGCCTGCCGTCAGCTCCACCGTGCCATAACAGTTGCAAAGGTAGCCGCGCTGGTCCTGGTCGGCAAACACCTCGGCGTACACGCCGGTGCCGCGGATGCCTGCGGTGGCCGTGGGCAGCGCAATCTGCCGGTCTGGGCCGCGCCCCCATACCGTCGCCACTGCACCGCTGAGCAGGCGCAGCAGCTTGACGGCGGTGGGTGTGTCGCTCTCCATCGCCATGCGCGAGTTCTGCCGCACCATGAAGGCGCTGTCGCCCACTGAGAACACCAGGCTGGCGCCCGGCCCGGTCTCAATGCGGTCGTTGGCGGTGATGGTGTGCTGCGCCGTCAGGGGCTCGCCATTGCGCAGCACATCGCCGCGCACTTCCACGATATTGCTGCGCGCCTGCGCATGGGCGGCAGCCCAGCCCCCGCCCGCTACCCACAGCGCCGCGGCCTGCACCACGCTGCGGCGCTGGAACCAGATCAGCTCGTCGTCAGAGCGGCCCTGCAGGTGGTGCGTCAGGGGGGCTGGGGGGCGGGTTGTCATGGGGCGCCTCTTCTTGCTGCGGGGTGTAGGGGGGCTCGAAGCAGTCGCGGAAGGTGAAGACCACCGAGGTGAAGAACATGGCCGCCAACATCATGGCAGCGCCCACCATGATGCCACCGGCCATCGATCCCGCAAGCCCCGCCACAGCCAGCAGGGCCGACACGATGCTGACCACCAGCCCGCCCAGCAAAAACACCCCCAGCCAGCCCAGCCCATAGACGAGGAACGCGCCAAAGTTGCGCACGCAGGCCACGATGGAGAAGAACAGCGCCTTGACCGGCGGCACGCCATGCCAGTGCACGAGGCCCGGTGCATGCCAGAACAGCAGCGACAGCGGCAGGTACAACAGCATCGACAGCCACATGGCGCGCTGGAAGTCCGGGTTCTCGGCAATCTCCCGGGTCATGGGCGCGCCGCCCAGGTACACCTGCGCAAACTGGCCACCATCCAGCAGGGCCGACAGCCCCATGATGCCGAGGAAAGCCACCGCATACAGCACACCCAGCGTGAGCATGTCGCGCAGCCGCTCGCGCCCGGTGCGAAACGCCACCAGCAGCACCGTGGGCATCGGAAACCGCCCTTGCGATGCCTGCGCCGCCGCCACCATCATGGCCAGCGTGGCCGACGGCAGCAGTGCGAGGGCAATGGCCGGGCCCACCAGCGGAATCATCGTGGCCAGCGACATCGCCGCCATGGTCATGAAGAACAGCGCAGCCAGCGCCATGGGCTGCCGCCAGAACGCCCGAACGCCGAGCTTGACCCAGGCCATGCCGGTGCGTGCGGGAACGATGTGGAGTTTCATGAATACGTTGGAAAGGAGGGGAGGCTCGCACCGCCAGCTGTGCCCTGGCGCCAACAGGGGGCGTCGAGCGGCATCGGATGTCGGGTGGGCGAATAAGGCCGAATTTACCCCACCGCCCCAAACCGGTGGCTGGGCCAGGGGTTAGAGGCTGCTCGCCTGTGGTGGGATCAGCCCGCGTGCACGGGCAGTGCCAGGCGCCCGCGCAGCACGCGCTCGAAGTGCGTGGGGTCGTGGGGCTTGAGCATGGAGGCCTCGCGCGGCAGGTAGAAGTCCCACAGGCGCGAGATCCAGAACCTCAGCGCCCCGGCGCGCAGCATGGCAGGCAGCAGTTCGCGCTCGGCCGCCGTCAGCGGGCGCACGGCCTGGTACGCGTCGAGCATGCGCGTGGCGCGTTCGGCGTCATGAGTGCCGGTGGGCAGGTCGATGCACCAGTCGTTCAGGCACACGGCCAGGTCAAACAGCCAGGTGTCCACCCCTGCAAAGTAGAAGTCGAAGAAGCCCGTCAGCTCTTCCCCTTCAAACATCACGTTGTCGCGGAACAGGTCGGCATGCACGGGACCGCGTGGCAGGGCAGCATAGGCGGAGCTGGCCGCCACATGGTTCTGGTAGGCCAGCTCGGACCGCAGCAAGGCAGCCTGCGCAGCGTCAATGTGAGGCAGCACTACCGGCACCGTCTCGTTCCACCAGGGCAGCCCACGCAGGTTGGGCTGGTGGCGGTCAAAGTCGCGGCCCGCCAGGTGCATGCGGGCCAGCATGGTGCCCACGGCTGCGCAGTGCACGCCCTGTGGGGCCAGCTGGCTCTTGCCGCGCAGCTTGTTGACCACGGCGGCGGGCTTGCCGCACACGGTGTGCAGGATGTCGCCATTCTTGTCGGCACGCGGGTCGGGCACGGGCACGCCGCCGTGCGCCAGGTGCTTCATCAGGTACAGGTAGAACGGCAACTGCTCGGCCGTGAGGCGCTCGAACAGCGTCAGCACGAACTCGCCCTGGTCGCTGGTCAGAAAGTAGTTGGTGTTCTCGATACCGCCCTCAATGCCGCGCAGCTCCACCAGCTCGCCCAGTTGCAAACGGCGCAGCAACTCGCGCGCCTCGGGATTGGAGACTTCGGTAAAAACGGCCATCGCTCAGGGGGTCGAAGAAAAAAAAGAAAGGGAAGGGGCGGGACAACGGGGGCAAGCGGAGGCTTAACTGGCGGCAGCGCAGTGCGCGCGCCACCCTGCAGCCCATCAGAACTTGAACACGTTCCAGACGCGGGGCGCCGTGGTGGTCTCGGCGCCATTGTTGCCGCCAGCGCGGCTGCGCGCGCCGTCGGGCGACTGCACTTCGTAGGCGGGCAAGTTGCCGGTCTTGGGCTGTACCGAGATGTTCTGGGTTTGCCCGCCCACGCGCAGTTCATCCACACGGCTGCCTGCGTCTTCGATCTGGATGCGCTCCGTGCGCTGGTTGCTGCGGCCGGACAGGGGCTCAGGGGCGGGCAGCGCCTCGCGCTGGGCGCCCGCAGCGGTGGGTGCGGGCGATGGAGACGGGGTTTGGGCCAGGGCATTGCCGCAGGCCATGCCCAGCAGCAGAAGAAGGTGAACAGCGCGCATCGGGCGATTGTAGAGCGCCGCCCGGCAGGCGTTGCCATAGGGCGTGGACGTGCACAATTGCCGGATGAGCAACAAAAAGACCCTGGTGCTGGTGGACGGCTCCAGCTACCTCTACCGCGCCTTCCACGCCATGCCCGACTTGCGGGCTGTGCCGGGCGACCCCACCAGCCCTGCCACCGGTGCCATTCGCGGCATGATCAACATGATGCAGGCCCTGCGCAAAGAGGTGACGGCCGATTACGCCGTGTGCGTGTTTGACGCCAGCGGCCCCACCTTCCGCGATGCGCTTTACACCGAATACAAGGCCACGCGCTCGCCCATGCCCGACGACCTGCGCAGCCAGATCGAGCCCATCCACCAGGTAGTGGACCTGCTGGGCTGGAAGGTGGTGGCCGTGCCCGGCGTGGAGGCCGACGACGTGATCGCCACCCTGGCCCACACGGCCGCAGCGCAGGGCATCGAGGTCATCGTGTCCAGCGGCGACAAAGACTTGAGCCAGTTGGTCAACGAGCACATCACCATCATCGACACCATGAGCGGCAAGCGCCGCGACGTGGCGGGCGTGACGGCCGAGTTTGGCGTGCCGCCCGCGCTGATGGTGGACTACCAGGCCCTGGTGGGCGACACCGTGGACAACGTGCCTGGCGTGACCAAGGTGGGCCCCAAGACCGCCGCCAAGTGGCTGGAAGAATATGGCTCGCTCGACAACCTGATTGCCAACGCCGACGCCATCAAAGGCGTGGCGGGCAACAACCTGCGCGAGGCCATTGCCAGCGGCCAGCTGGCCTTGAGCCGCCAGCTCGTCACCATGAAGACCGACTGCGCGCTGGCCGACTACATTCCCGGCCTGCCCGCGTTTGACGACATCACGCTGGACGCGCCCGACAACGAGGGCCTGCTGCCGTTTTACGAAAAGTACGGCTTCAAGGGCCTGGCCGCCGCCATCAAGGGCGCTGCAGCCCCGGCCACAGCAGCCCCCACCGTCGCCATGCCCGGCCAAAGCGGCGACCTGTTCGCGGACCACTCCGCCAGCACCGTGGCCGAAGAAGCCCAGCACCGCACTGTGGTGTACGACACCATCCTCAATTGGGCAGACTTTGACCAGTGGCTGGAGCGCCTGCACAAAGCCCCACTCGCGGCCATCGACACCGAAACAGACTCTCTCGACGAAATGCGCGCGCAAATCGTCGGCATCTCTTTCAGCGTGCAGCCCGGCGAAGCCGCCTACATCCCCCTGCGGCACGAAGGGCCCGATGCTCCCGCGCAACTGCCCCTGGATGAAGTGCTCGCCCGCCTCAAGCCCTGGCTGCAAGACCCCAAGCACCCCAAGCTGGGCCAGCACATCAAATACGACCGCCATGTGTTCGCCAACCATGGCATCGAAGTGCAAGGCTACGCGCACGACACCATGCTGCAAAGCTACGTGCTGGAAGTGCACAAGCCCCACAACCTGACTAGCCTGGCCGAACGCCACACCGGCCGCAAAGGCATCACCTACGAAGACCTGTGCGGCAAAGGCGCGCACCAGATCCCGTTTGCGCAAGTGCCGGTGGACAAAGCCGCCGCCTACTCGTGCGAAGACTCCGACCAGACCTTGGACGTGCACAACGCCCTGTGGCCCCTGCTGCAGGCGGACGACAAACTGCGCTTCATCTACGAGCTGGAGATCGCGAGCAGCGAGGCCCTGTACCGCATTGAACGCAACGGCGTGCTGATTGACGCCCCCACGCTGGCCGCACAAAGCCATGAACTGGGCCAGCGCATCCTGCAGCTCGAAACCGAGGCGTACGAGATCGCAGGCCAGCCCTTCAACCTGAGTAGCCCCAAACAACTGGGCGAAATCTTCTTCGACAAGCTGGGCATGCCGGTTGTGAAGAAGACCGCCACTGGCGCCCGCAGCACCGACGAAGAAGTGCTGGAAAAGCTGGCCGAGGACTACCCCCTGCCCGCCAAGCTGCTGGAGCACCGCAGCCTGGTCAAGCTCAAAGGCACCTACACCGACAAGCTGGCCCAACTGGCCCTGCCACGCACCGGCCGCGTTCACACGCACTACGCGCAGGCAGTGGCCGTCACCGGCCGCTTGTCCAGCAACGACCCCAACCTGCAGAACATCCCCATCCGCACCCCCGAAGGCCGCCGCGTGCGCGAGGCCTTTGTGGCGCCCGCAGGCCGCGTGATTGCGAGCGCCGACTACTCCCAGATCGAGCTGCGCATCATGGCCCACCTGAGCGGCGACCACTCGCTGCTGCACGCCTTCCACGCCGGGCTGGACGTGCATCGCGCCACCGCTGCCGAGGTGTTTGGGGTGGAAGTCGATCAAGTCACCAGCGAGCAACGCCGCTACGCCAAGGTCATCAACTTCGGCCTCATCTACGGCATGAGCAGCTTTGGCCTGGCCAAGAACCTCGGCATCGAAACCAAAGCCGCTGCCGCGTACATCGACAAGTACTTCCAGCGCTACCCCGGCGTGAAGCAGTACATGGACGACACCAAGGCCGCCGCCAAATCCATGGGCTACGTCGAAACCGTGTTTGGCCGCCGCCTGTACCTGCCCGAAATCAACTCCCCCAACGGCCCCCGCCGCGCCGGAGCTGAGCGCGCCGCCATCAATGCCCCCATGCAGGGCACGGCGGCTGACTTGATCAAGCTGGCCATGGTGGCCGTGCAGAAAGAGCTGGACGCCCACAAGCCGAACATCCAAATGATCATGCAGGTGCACGATGAACTGGTGTTCGAACTGCCCGAGAGCGAGGTGGACTGGCTCAAGACCCACATCCCGCGCCTGATGGCGGAAGTGGCGGCGTTGAAGGTGCCGTTACTGGCCGAGGTAGGGGTGGGGGCTAATTGGGATAAGGCGCATTGAGGTTGCGAAGCTGTAGTAGTGGTGGACCGGGCGTTTTGGAGCTTTTAGCCTCTCGTGCTTGTCTGGTTGGCGCTTGCTGCTGTCAAATTCGAGCAGTGGTACTGGTCATTGCCAAGGGGATTCGGGTCGTATTAGGGTGCTTGGCAATCTGACCTGCAGCAGATGGATGCGAACGACGCTGAAAGTCGAAATAGATGGCTTTTTTTGCGTTTTTTGTGCAAAAGTCTGGGGCGGTGTAGGATCGCGCCATGCTAGTCGAATTCTCGGTCTCTAACTACCGATCTATCCTTGAGCGACAGACGCTCAACATGGTCGCGTCAACTTATTTCAAAGAGCTTGAAGCACTCAACACGTTCACTCCAGAACAGGATGACGCAGTGCCTCGCTTGCTGCGTTCCTCAGTGTTGTACGGACCAAATGCTTCTGGAAAAAGTACGTTAATTCAGGCACTTCAATTTGTAGAGGGCCAGGTGCTTAACTCGCAGAAGGAAAGCCAAGCTGGCGACGAGATTGATGTAGTACCGTTCAAATTGACAGCAGAGTCTCGTGCTGCCGATAGCGAGTTCGAAATCACCTTTGTCGAGGGGGGCGTACGCTACGAATACGGCTTCACCTGCAATCGCAAGCGTTTTACGGAAGAGTGGCTCATCGCATATCCACTGGGGCGCGCGCAAAAATGGTTTCATCGTGTTTTTGATGCTGATGCCGATAAGGATGTGTACAAGTTCAGCACTTCATTTTTAGGCGGGCGACAAAGGCAAACTTGGGCTGCACAGACACGTCCTAATGCACTCTTCTTTTCGACAGCGATCCAACTTAACAACGAGCAACTTAAGCCGGCCTTTGACTGGTTCAAGTTGCGCTTGCGGGTATTTGATTCCATTAGCGGATTTAGTGCCGGCTACACCCTCCGGCGCTGTTCTGATGAGTTTGATCGATCACGCATTGTTGCGTTTATGAACTCAGCTGATTTGTCAATTTCAGACATTCGTGTAAAGGAGTCTTCTTTTTCCGCTGAATTTCTTCCCAAGGAAATGCCGAAGACTATTCGGGATGAATTCCTCAAAGATATGGCTGGTAAAAAGATTGTTGAGCCACGATTTTTTCACAAAGATGTGAATACGCAAGAGACTGTGGAATTTGACGAGTCAGAAGAGTCTGACGGTACTCGTGCGCTCTTCGCGTTTGCTGGTCCTTGGCTGGATGTTCTTGAAAACGAGCGGGTTTTGGTAGTCGATGAACTTGATACGAGTTTGCATCCTTTGCTTGTCCATCATTTGGTAAAGCGGCTTCACCACGAAGGCACCAAGGCGCAACTTATTTTTACAACTCACGACACGACCCTACTCAGTCAAAAACTGCTGCGCCGTGACCAAGTATGGTTTATGGAAAAAGATGAGAAAAGCGCCACCCGCTTGTATCCACTGTCTGACTTTAGCCCGCGTGATAACGAAGCTATTGAGCGTGGTTATCTAAACGGCCGCTATGGTGGCATTCCATTTTTAAAGGACTTAGATTTCTATGGGGTCTGAGGATCTCTTCCATAAGCGAAAGGCACGTGCTGTCGCGGAACTGCAGCGCAAAAAAATCGAGCGCGCAAGAAATAAAAGATACTTGATTGTCTGTGAAGGCACGAAGACGGAGCCTAATTATCTGCAAGAGTTGTTGGACGATTTGCGCATTCGCCCTCAGGTCGTCCGAATTGCTCGCAACGAAGGGGTTTCTCCTGATCGCGTTGTGGCGCATGCACTGATGCTGTATGAAGAGGATGCAGTAGCAGGCGACTCTTTTGACCAAGTTTATTGCGTATTTGATCGAGATCGACATACCACCTTTGATGCTGCCGTGCAGCGAACAAAGGATTTGTCTTTTGCGGGGAAGCCACTTTTGGCAATTACATCTACGCCTTGTTTTGAAGTTTGGTTGCTTCTCCATTTTCAATATTCTGATCAACCTTTTTATCCTAGTGGTAAAAAATCAGTTGGTGACCAAGTTGTTACAGTCTTGAAGTCGATGCATGGGTTTTCCAAGTATGGAAAAGGTCAAAGCGGTATTTATGCACAGTTGAAAGGGAAATTGACTGATGCACTTGCAAATGCGGAGCGTTTGCGCGAACAGGGTATGGCGACGGGTAGTGTTAATCCAGCAACGGATGTTGATAGATTGGTAAAAGACATTCAAGCTATAGCTCCGTAGTTGCTTTTCCGTATCAATTTGACTTTAAGTGCGAGATTTGCAAGCCGCCATGCTGAATTAGTTTGTGGCGAATTTTTCAAAGCCATTCGGATCAACGCCAAATTTCCCCCTCTTGTCTGGATGCCCTCATGACCACCCCCTACACCCCCCCCGCCATCTGGCAATGGAACAAAGAAAACGGTGGCCATTTCGCCAGCATCAATCGGCCCGTTGCTGGGGCCACGCACGACAAGGAACTGCCTGTGGGCAAGCACCCCTTGCAGCTCTACTCGCTGGGCACGCCCAATGGCGTGAAGGTGACCGTGATGCTGGAAGAGCTGCTGGCGCTGGGCCACAGCGGGGCGGAGTACGACGCGTGGCTGATTCGCATCAACGAGGGGGAGCAGTTTGGCAGCGGCTTCGTGTCTGTGAACCCCAACTCCAAGATCCCCGCGCTGCTGGACCGCACCGACCCGGCCAACCCCGTGCGCGTGTTCGAGTCCGGCGCCATCCTGATGTACTTGGCCGAGAAGTTTGGCAGCGCCTTTTTGCCCAAGGATGGCGCGGCGCGGGCCGAGTGCCTGTCTTGGCTGTTCTGGCAGATGGGCAGTGCGCCGTTTGTGGGTGGCGGGTTTGGGCATTTTTATGCCTACGCGCCGGTCAAGATCGAGTACGCGATTGACCGCTATGCCATGGAGGCCAAGCGCCAGTTGGATGTGCTGAACCAGCGCCTGGCCGTGACCGAGTACGTGGCGGGCGATGAGTACACGGTGGCAGACATTGCGATCTGGCCCTGGTATGGCTTGCTGGTGAAAGGGCAGGCCTACAACGCCGGCGAGTTTTTGCAGGTGCACGAATACACGCATGTGGTGCGCTGGGCCGAGCAGGTGGCCAAGCGACCGGCGGTGCAGCGCGGACGCAAGGTGAACCGCGTGCAGGGCGACCCGGCCAGCCAGTTGCGCGAGCGGCATGATGCGAGCGACTTTGACACCAAGACGCAGGACAAGATCGAGGCTGCGGTAGCAGCAGCTTCTTCACCCGCACGCTGAATGCTTTTTGCAAGGCGTCTCCATGATCACCCTATACGACTGCTCCACCGCCCCCAGCCCGCGCCGTGCGCGCATCCTGCTGGCTGAAAAGGGCGTGAGTCACGACACCGTGCAAGTGGACCTGCGCAATGGCGAGCAACTGGGCGATGCCTACCGCCAGATCAACCCACAGTGCACGGTGCCTGCGCTGCGCGCGGAAGACGGCTTGCTGCTGACCGACAACGCGGCGATCACGGCGTATGTGGAGGCGCGCTACCCGCAGCCTGCACTGCTGGGCGAGACGCCCGCAGAAAAGGCCGAGATTGCGAGCTGGAACTGGCGCATGGAGTTCGAGGGCCTGCAGGCCATTGCCGAGGCGCTGCGCAACAGTGCGCCCGCCATGGCCAACCGGGCCTTGCCCGGCGCGGTGGACTACCCGCAAATCCCGGCCCTGGCCGAGCGTGGGCTGGTGCGTGTGGAGCAGTTCTTTCAGCTGCTCAACGAGCGCCTGGCGGGCCGCGACTTCATTGCCACCGACCGCTTCAGCGTGGCCGACATCACGGCGGTGGTGGCCGTGGACTTTGCGCGAGTGGTCAAGCACAAACCGGGCGAGCAGCACCCGCACTTGCTGCGCTGGCGTGCAGCCATGGCGCAGCGGCCATCGATGTCGCTGTAGCGGCGTCGGCGCATGGCGGGATACGCCATGCCTTGCAGCTGGCGCTCGTTATTGCGCTTGGTATGCTATTGAATAGATAGCTGTTAGCGCTTTCTGGATAAGCGCTGGAGTCCGTTTTCCCTTCAAATTTCTGAACAAGAAAGTTGGACCGTGCTTCGCGCGTTGCGCTCGTCACCTCACCGCCAGGCAGTCGCCACCAACTGGCTGTAGTGCACCGCCTTGCGGCCCAGCAGCTGCTCGAACACCGCAGGGTTGCCCACGTTGTCGCTGCCCAGCATGGTCAGGGTTTCGGTGCACCAGGGCACGCTGGGCACGGCGTCGCCCAGGCGGGCACTCAGCTGGGTGAGCGGGTCGGGCAGGCGCAGCACATGCGCCTTGCCATGGCCCAGTTGCTGGCGCAGGCTGGCAATGAAGTCACCCATGGTCAGGGCCTCGGGGCCAGCGCATTCGACGATGCCCTGCGTGGCGATGGCAGGGCCCAGCAGGGCAACGATGGCGGCGGCCAGGTCGTGCACCGACACGGGCTGCACCCGCGCCGTGAGCATGGGGCCGGGGAACAGTGCCACCGGCAGGCGCGCCAGGTTCATGAATAGCGCGCTGCTGTCACCGCCTTTGCCAAACACCACACTGGGGCGCAGGATGGCGGGGTGCAATGCACCTTGTTGGGCCAGCGCCAGCAGGTGCGTGTCTGCTGCGCGTTTGGTGGTGGCGTAGCGGGTGGCGCTGCCTTCAATGCCCAGTGCCGAGATGTGCACAACCCGCCTTACGCCCGCCTGGGCGCAGGCGTCAAACAGCGCGACGGGCGTGTGCTGGTGCACGGCATCAATCGGGCGCGCACGGCTGTCGCGCAGTACTCCCACGGCATTGACCACGGCATCGATACCCGCAAGGCGCGGCAGCCAGGCCTGGGCCGAGATGTCCCGCGCAAAGTCCATGGGCACCTGCAAGGCGCCGGGTGACCGGTGGCGGGGCGATACGCCGCCGTGCACCTGGTGTCCTGCCCGGGTGAGTGCGGCAGCCACGGTGTGGCCCACAAAACCCGTGGAGCCGGTGAGCAAAATGTTCATCAGCGTTGTCCTGCGAAGAAGGTGAAGCGTGCAAAAAACCGAAGGCCCGGCGCGGACCCGCTCAGTCCGTCGCTACCCCCGTAGGCAACACGGTCACTGCGGAGGCGTGAAGACCTCGAAGCGGTTGCGCCCCCCGTACTTGGCGCGGTACAGGGCTGCGTCGGCCGCGTGCACGAGTGTGTCAGAACTGGTGCCGGGGCGTGGCACCAGGCTGGCAATGCCCATGCTCGCCGTGATGTGTGGCGCCGTGGGGGAACGGGGGTGGGCCAGCGCCGCCTCGCGCAGGCTTGCCATGCAGCGCTCTGCCACCGTCACGGCCTCGGGCAGGGGCACATCGGGCAGCAGCAGCACGAACTCCTCGCCGCCGTAGCGCGCGGCCACCTCGTCGGCCCGGCGGATGGTGCCCTGCAGCAGCTGCGCCACGCGGCGCAGGCATTCGTCACCGGCCAGATGGCCGTAGTGGTCGTTGTAGAGCTTGAAGTGGTCGATGTCGATCAGGATCACGGCCAGCGGCAGCTGGTGTCGTCCGCAGCGCATCCATTCGGTGGCCAGCCGCTCGTCAAAGCGCCGGCGGTTGCCAATGCCCGTCACGCCGTCCGTGGTGGACAGCAGGGCCAGCTTGGCGTTGGCGGCGGCCAGCTCCTGTTCCTTGCGCACCAGTTGCGTGACGTCGGTGCGCACACCGGCGATGCCGCCCTGCGGGGTGCGCCGCTCGTCGGCCTGCAGCCAGCGGCCCTCGGGCAGGCGCTGCAGCACGGCGTGGTTGGCCGCACGGTGGTCTGCCATGCGCTGGGCGAGCCAGGCTTCTTCGTTGCCAACGGCGTCGGGGTACTGGCCGCGCTCCGCGCCGTAGCGCGCGATCTGCTCAAACGTGCTGCCCGGCACGATCATGGGGGCCGAGATGGGGTACAGGCGCCGGTACTGGGCGTTGCACACCACCAGCTTGTCCTCCGCATCGAATAGGGCAAACCCTTCGGGCAGCGACTCCATGGCGTCCTGCAGCAGCTGGCGGGCCTGCTGCGCGGCCTGTTGGGCGGCCTCCAGGGCCTGGCGTTGCTCGATGAGGTTGGTGATGTCCAGTCGCACGGCCACTACATAGTTCTCCGGCGTGCGGGTTTCGTAGATGTTGATCCAGCGGCCGTCGCTCAGGCGCTGCACCAGGGTGGACGTGCTGCTGCCATGCTCCGACAGGCGCTCTGCGATCCAGGCCTCTTCGCGTCCCTTGGCTGAAGGGATCAGGCCGCGCGAGACCGAATAGCGCAGGATGTCCGCAAACCCCTTGCCCAAGTGGTCCGCATAGTTGATGTACGGATACATGCGGGACAGCTGCTGGTTGTAGAGCACCAGCCGGTCCTGCTCGTCGAAGATCTCGATGCCCACGGGCAGGGCCTCCACCGCGCGCTCCAGCAGCTGGCGCATGCGCTGGCTTTCCTGGCGGGCGGCTTCGACCTTCTGGCGCTGTTCGATCAGGTCGCTGATGTCCAGGCGCACGCACACCGTCATGCCGGACGGGGTGCGGCATTCGTGCATGTGCATCCACGTGCCGTTGGGATAGTGGCGCACTTCGGGGCCGGGCCGATGGCCCCGGATGGCCAGCTCATGCGCAAGCCAGAGCTCTTCCTGGTCCTTGGCCTCCTCGGGGATGCCGTAGCGCAGGCCCTCGCGCAGCAGTTCCTCATACGTCTTGCCCAGGGACTCTGCCACGGGCAGGTGCGGACGCAGGCGCGCCATCTGGTCATTGCACAGCACCAGCCGGTCTTGCTCGTCATAGATGTCCAGCCCGGCGGGCATGGCATTGACGGCCTCGCGCAGGCTGCGTTCGGCACGTTCGGCGTCGTGCAGGGCCTGCTTGAGCGCGCGCTCCTTGTGCACTGCGTCCGTGATGTCGGCGCGCAGCACCACCATGCCGCCCCCCTCTTGCAGGCGCTCGGTGATGAGCATCCAGCGGTCGCCCTCGACCTCCTGCACCTCGGGCTGGCCGGGCGAGCGGTGGCGGGCCATGCGGTCGGCCAGCCAGGCGTTGGTGTCTTGCCGTGCGGCCACGATATGGCCGGACTCGGCCGCCCGGCGCAGCACATCTTCAAATCGGGTGCCGTACTCGACGGCCATGGTGGTGCCGGGGCTGACTTCCCGGTACCGGGGATTGCACAGCACCAGGCGGTCGTCGGCGTCGTAGATGGCCAGGCCGTCGGGCAGGATGTCCAGCGTGGCGCAGAGTTGGTTGGTGGCCCGCTGCGCGGCGTCCTGGGCAGCCCTGGCGGTGGCATGCATCGCCACCAGCCGCAGGCTGAGCCACCAGCACAGCACGGCGCTGGCCACCAGCCCCAGCCCGGCGCCCACGCTGGCCAGGCGCATGGCGGGGTCCATGCTCTGGCGGGCCAGCGCCCAGGTCAGCAGCCCCAGGCCCCCGGCGCCACAAATCCCGGCCACCAGCCGGACCAGCAGCTGTCCGCGCAGGGGGAGGGGGGTGGGGTGAGGGGGCATGCGCTGGGGCCGTTGCGAGGGTCTGCGGAAAGTGGTCGGGCGGGTGGGGTGAGAAAAAAATCAACAATAAAGGGATGGGCGAGCAGACGTCCGGGTGGTGGCGGTCCGTGGACGCAGGCCCTGACGACGGTGCTCGCAGAAAGTCTAGCAGCGCTCCCCGTTTTCCGGTATCCGAAAATGCGGAGGCGGTGCAAACCCCATAGACTCCGGGGCTGGCACTTTTCACCCCTTGCCCATCCCCTCTTTTGGAGAAACCCGATGTTCAATGACGACCTCCATGCCGACGCCCAGGCGCTGTTGCCCGGCCGCACCACCGAAGCGGGCGCCACGCGCCGCACTGCGCTGCAGGCAGCGCTGGGCCTGGGTTATGCGGCCGCAGCCGCGCCCATCATGGCCCAGACGGCCATTGCCACGCCGGCAGACGGTCTGACGGTGGGGGAGGTGAGCTTCACGGTCAACGGTTTCAAGGTGCCCGCCTACCGCGCGGCGCCCGCAGGCAAGACCGGCCTGCCCGTGGTGCTGGTGATCCAGGAGATTTTTGGTGTGCACGAGTACATCGCCGACACCTGCCGCCGTTTTGCCAAGGCGGGTTACCTGGCCATTGCGCCCCAGCTGTACGCACGCCAGGGCGACGCCTCTGCCTACACCGACATCGCCAAGCTGATGGCCGAAGTGGTGTCCAAGGTGCCTGATGCCCAGGTGATGGCCGACCTGGATGGCGCCGTGGCCTGGGCCACCGCCAATGGGGGCGATGGCACCCGGGTGGGGATCACCGGCTTTTGCTGGGGCGGCCGCATCACCTGGTTGTATGCCGCCCACGGCCCCGTCAAGGCTGGCGTGGCGTGGTACGGACGGCTGGTGGGCCAGGCCAGCGAACTCACCCCCAAGCACCCTGTAGACCTGGCGCCTATTCTCAAGGCGCCGGTGCTCGGCCTGTATGGCGAAAAAGACACCGGCATCCCCCTTGACACGGTTGATAAGATGAAAGCGGCCTTGTCCAGCGGCTCGCCGCAGGCCAAGGCGTCGGAATTTGTGGTGTACCCCGATGCACCGCACGCCTTCCATGCCGACTACCGCGCCAGCTACCGCAAGGAAGCGGCCGAAGACGGCTGGAAGCGTGCGCTGGCCTGGTTCAAAACGCACGGTGTGGTTTGATGCACAAACCCCCGGCCCACCAGGCCGCCCACAGCCGCCCCACACCCGGGGCGGCTTTTTTCATCTTGCATCGGGCGTGCAGAGCTTGAACAGGTTTTAAGGCTTACAGATAAAGCGCAAAAAGCTATGACTTTGGTAGCAATCATTCTGGCCACCCTGGCCGCTGGTATCGGCAGCGTGTGGCTGGCCGCCTTGCTCATGCGGCTGGGCCTGGGTGGGCGGGGCGACAGCGTGGGCCCGCAGCACCTGCTGAGCCTGGCGGCGGGCGCTCTGCTGGCCACGGCCTTCATGCACCTGCTGCCCGAGGCGTTCGAGAGCCAGGCCGGCGCCCACGACCTGTTTGCCACCCTGCTGGTGGGGGTGGTGTTCTTCTTCCTGCTCGACAAGGCCGAGCTGTGGCACCACGGGCACGAGCACAGCCACGCGGAGACCGCCGCACACAGCCACGCCCCGCACGACCACGGCCACGCGCATGACCACAGCCATGGCCATGCCCACCACCATCACCACGGCCCCCGTTCGGGCGGCTGGGCGGTGCTGACGGGCGACAGCGTGCATTGTTTTGGCGACGGCATCCTGATCGCGTCCGCCTTCATGGCTGACATCCGCCTGGGTGTGATCGCCGCCGTGTCCGTGCTGGCGCACGAAGTGCCGCACCACATGGGCGACCTGGTGGTGCTGCGCCAAACCAGCCCCAACCGCCGCATGGCGCTGGTGAAGGTGTCGCTGGCAGGCGCGGTGACGGCGCTGGGCGGCGTGGTGGGCTACTTTCTGGTGGGGCAGTTGCAGGACTTCCTGCCGTACTTTCTGGCGGTGGCCTCCAGCAGCTTTGTGTACGTGGCGCTGGCCGATTTGATCCCCCAGCTGCAAAAGCGCCTCACTGCCAGGGAGACCATTGCGCAGATTGCCTGGCTGATCGCGGGCATGGTGATCGTGACGTTGGTGAGCGGGGCGGCGCACGCGCATTGATGTGCTGGGAGGTGAGACCTTGACTTTGCTCAAGGCCGTACCAGGCGGTTATGCCATGCTGGACGCATGACCGCTCCACACGCCAGCACCGTCTCCCTGGGCCTGCTCGCCCAGCCCACGCGTTTTCTGTTCTTCACCGGCAAGGGCGGGGTGGGCAAAACCTCGCTGTCCACCGCCACGGCCATTGCCCTGGCGGATGCCGGGCGGCAGGTGCTGCTGGTCAGCACCGATGCGGCCTCCAATCTGGATGAAATGCTGGGCGTGCCTCTGTCCAACCAGCCCGTGGCCGTGCCCGGCGTGCCGGGGCTGCACATGCTCAATATCGACCCCGACACGGCGGCCGAAGCCTACCGCCAGCGCGTGCTGGCGCAGCTGGAGGCCACGGCCACCAGCGAAGAGCGCGCCACCGTGCGCGAGCAGCTCTCGGGCGCCTGCACGACCGAGATCGCTGCATTTGACGAATTTGCCGCGCTGCTGGCCAGCGAGGGCAGTGACACCGGCCATGTGTTCGACCATGTGGTGTTCGACACGGCCCCCACCGGCCACACGCTGCGCCTGCTGAGCCTGCCCAAGGCCTGGACCGGATTCCTGGCCGGCAATGACCGGGGCGCCTCGTGCCTGGGGCCGCACTCGGGCCTCAAGATGCAGGAGGCCCGCTTCAACGCCGCCCTGGCCGCGCTGAGCGACCCGGCCCTGACCACCGTGGTGCTGGTCACCCGCCCCGACCCCCGCCCCATGCAGGAGGCCGCGCGCACCGCGCTGGAGCTGCGCGCCCTGGGCCTGGCCCACCAGCGCCTGGCCATCAACGGCGTGTTCCATGCCAGCCAGCCGGGGCAGGACGCGGTGGCCGACGCCATCGAGGCCCTGGGTCGTCAAGCCCTGGACCAGATGCCAGACGCCCTGGCGCAACTGCCGCGCGACGAGGTGCCGCTGCGCGCCTTTGACACGGTGGGCCTGCCCGCGCTGCGGGCATTGCTGGGCGGCGGCGACGTGCCTTCCAGTGCGCACAGCCCCACAGCCGCAGCGCCCTTGCAGGCCGAGCCGCTCGCGGCCCTGGCCGACGCGCTGGCCGCCAAGGGCCACGGCCTGATCATGGTGATGGGCAAGGGCGGCGTGGGCAAAACCACCATTGCCGCCGCGCTCGCCGTGGGGCTGGTGCAGCGCGGGCACAGCGTGCACCTCACCACCACCGACCCGGCTGCCCACGTGCAGAGCCAGCTGGACGGCAGCCTGCCGGGCTTGAAGGTGGGGCGCATCGACCCGCACGCCGAGACCCAGGCCTACATCGACAAGATCATGGCCACGCGCGGCAAGGCGCTGGACAACGCGGGCCGCGCCCTGCTGCTGGAAGACCTGCAGTCACCCTGCACCGAAGAGGTGGCCGTGTTCCACGCGTTCAGCCGAGTGGTGAACGAGGCCCGCAGCGCCTTTGTGGTGCTGGACACGGCGCCCACTGGCCACAGCCTGCTGCTGATGGACGCCACCGGCGCTTACCACCGGCAGATGACGCAGCAGTACGAAGGCAGCGCCAACGCCAAACACATCATCACGCCGCTGATGCGCCTGCAGGACGCCGACATGACCCACGTGGTCATCGTCACGCTGCCCGAGGTCACGCCCGTGAGCCAGGCCGCCGCGCTGCAGGACGACCTGCGCCGCGCCCGTATCGAGCCCTGGGCCTGGGTCATCAACAAAAGCGTGGCGGCCACGGGTACCAGCGACCCGCTGCTACAGGCCCGACTGGTGGGCGAGCAGCAGCAGGCCGCGCGCATTGCCAGCGGCCTGGCGCAGCGCACCTACGTGCTGCCCTGGCTGGCGACACCGCCGGTGGGGGTGGAGGCGTTGGGGCAGCTGGTGGCGGCGCCTTCTGCTGCGTCAGGAGATTTGCTATCTCATTGATAGCTGCTTGGGCATATGGAACTAGCGCTAGCGGCCAAAATGGCTCAAAAATATCCGTAGGGGTGTTCCAAGGCCCCCACAGGCCTGTGCAGCCCCGCGGCTAGCGCGCCAGCTCCTCGCGCACGGCCGCCACCTGCCGCCGCGACACCGCCAGCAGTTCGGTCGATCCTTGCAGCCGCACCGCCCAGCCTTCGCCCTCTTCGGGGTCGTAGTGCTTTTCCAGCGCGCGCACGGCGCGGCGTGCTACCAGGGCATTGCGGTGGATGCGCAGAAAGCGCGGCGCAAACTTGGTTTCCAGCTCGCTCAGCGAGCCGTCCATGATGTAGCTGCGGGTGGTGGTGCGCACGGTCACGTACTTCTGCTCGGCCTTGAAGTACAGCACCTCGGCCAGGGGCAGGCGCTCGGTGCGGCCCCGGTCCTGGATCAGCAAAGTCTCGCCCTCGGGCAGGCTGGGCACGGCGCTGGGCCCTGCCGGGCGGCTGGTGCGCTGCACCTTGGCCAGGGCCTGCTGCAGCCGCTCGCGGCGCACGGGTTTGGTGAGGTAGTCCACGGCGTCCAGCTCGAACGCGCTCACGGCGTGGTCCGCATGGGCCGTCACAAACACAACAGCCGGCGGCTGGGGCAGGGCCTGCAGCGCATGCGCCAGCGCCAGGCCGTCCTGCCCCGGCATGTGGATATCCAGCAGCACCAGGTCGTACGCACGCCCCCCGGTGGGGCCCAGCAGCGCCATGGTCTCGGCGGCGTTGGAGGCCTCGGCCACCGTGCAGCGCTGGATGTCCGAGCAGTCGGACAGCAGGGTGCGCAAGCGGCTGCGCGCGAGGGCTTCGTCGTCAACGATCAGGATGTTCATGGGGTTTGGAGGGGGTAGGTTCGGTGGGCGCGACCACGCCACGGCGGGAGCTGCCGCGTGGGTCGCCACGCCCGCGTGGGGCCTTGCGCTGGCGGGAGGTGGGCTGGGGCGTGGGGTCGGCAGCGGGCAGTGTGATGCGTACCTGGTACAGCCCGTCCTGCACACCGGCGGTGAACTCGCCCTGCACGTCGTGCAGCAAGGCCAGCCGCGCGCGCACGTTGGCCAGTGCGATGCCGTGCCCCCGTGTGCTGGGCTCGTCGTGCCTGCCGGGTTTGCCTTCCTTGGGGGGCAGGGTGTTGGTGATGCGCACCACCACGCGGTTGCCGCGCAGCTCGGTCAGCACGCGCAGCTTGCCGCCCCGGGCGCTGGGCTCCACGCCGTGCTTGACGGCGTTTTCCACCAGCGGCTGCAGCAGAAGCGGGGGCAGGCGCGCGCTGTCGGTGCGCGGGTCCAGGTTCCACTGCACTTGCAGGCGGTTGCCAAAGCGCACCTGCTCAATGCCCAGGTAGCGCCGCGCCAGGGTGATCTCCTCAGCCAGCGTTGTGGATTCGCCCTGCTCGATGAGGGCCACGCGGAACAGGTCCGACAGGTCTTCCAGCAGCGACTCGGCCTTGGCCGGCTCCTCACGCACCAGCGCAATGGCGCTGTTGAGCGTGTTGAACAAAAAATGCGGGCGAATGCGCGACTGCAGCTCCGTCAGGCGCGCCGTGGTGGCGGCCGGGGTGCGGCCCCGGGCGCGCAACACCAGCGCGGCCACCAGCATGGCTGCCAGCAATGCGCCGGTGGCAGCGCTGGCCAGCCAGGGGGGCGATGCCGACAGGCCCACCAGCGCCAGCATGGCGCAGGCATAGGCACCGGCCACGGCGCCCAGCAGCACCCCGGCGGCATATTGCTGCGCGGTGGTCAGGCGCTGCAGCACTGTCTTGAGGCTGCACGCCGTGACCAGCCACACCAGTGTGGCCGGCAGCGCACCGCCGGTCAGCAGCGCCAAGCTGGCCAGCCATGCGGACGGGCTGCTGGCGCCGTACATGGCGCCCACGCCCACCACCACCTCCACGAACAGCACAGCCCGCAGCACCACACCCACCTGGCAGGCATCGAACACCAGGGCCCGCCCGCGTGGTGGCTGCCCGCCCGACCCTGCGCCTGCAGCCGCCCGCACGCTGCGCACGGGCCTGTCTGGCAGGGCGGAATCCGGCGGCGGGGGCTGGGTCGATAAAATTTGGGTGTTTTGCATTGCGGCATCCGGGCAGTCCGGGTGTCTGAACCACCGGATTATTGCCCTCCTTATGTCCAAAGCCCAAGCCACCAGCGCCGACTCTGCGCCGTCCCACAACCAGCTCGACACCAAGGCCCAGGCCTGGTCGGCGCTGTTTTCCGAGCCCATGAGCGACCTGGTCAAGCGCTACACGTCCAGCGTGTTCTTCGACAAGCGCCTGTGGCAGGCCGACATTGCAGGCAGCCTGGCGCACGCCGAAATGCTGGCCGCGCAAGGCATCATCAGCCCTGAAGACCACGCCTCCATCCAGCGCGGCATGGCGCAAATCACGTCGGAGATCGAATCCGGCGCGTTCGAGTGGAAGCTCGATCTGGAAGACGTGCACCTGAACATCGAAGCGCGCCTGACCCAGCTGGTGGGCGATGCAGGCAAGCGCCTGCATACGGGCCGCAGCCGCAACGACCAGGTGGCGACCGATGTACGCCTGTGGCTGCGTGGCGAGATTGACCTGATTGGCGACCTGCTCAAAGAGCTGCAGGTGTCTCTGGTGGATGTGGCTGAGCAGAACGTGGAGGTGATCCTGCCCGGCTTCACCCACCTGCAGGTGGCCCAGCCCGTGAGCTTTGGCCACCACATGCTGGCCTACGTGGAAATGTTCAAGCGCGACGCCGAGCGCATGGCCGATGTGCGCCGCCGCACCAACGTGCTGCCCTTGGGCAGCGCAGCCCTCGCTGGCACCACCTACCCGCTGGACCGCGAACGCGTCGCCAAAACCTTAGGGATGGACGGCGTTTGCCAGAACAGCCTGGACGCCGTGAGCGACCGCGACTTCGCCATCGAATTCACCGCCGCCGCCAGCCTGTGCATGGTGCACGTGAGCCGCCTGTCGGAAGAACTCATCATCTGGATGAGCCAGAACTTCGGCTTCATCAAGATTGCCGACCGCTTCACCACCGGCTCGTCGATCATGCCGCAGAAGAAGAACCCCGACGTGCCCGAACTCGCGCGCGGCAAGACCGGCCGCGTGGTCGGCCACCTGATGGGCCTGATCACCCTGATGAAGGGCCAACCCCTGGCCTACAACAAGGACAACCAGGAAGACAAGGAGCCGCTGTTCGACACCGTGGACACGCTCAAAGACACGCTGCGCATCTTTGCCGAGATGGTCGGCGGCCAGCTCGACCCTGCGACGGGCAAGAAGGAGGGCGGCATCACCGTCAACGCCCAGGCCATGGAGCAGGCCGCGCTCAAGGGCTACGCCACCGCCACCGACCTGGCCGACTACCTGGTCAAAAAGGGCCTGCCCTTCCGCGACGCGCACGAAACCGTGGCCCATGCCGTCAAGGCTGCGACCTCGCACGCGTGTGACCTGTCAGAGCTGCCCCTGAACGTGCTGCAGGGCTTCCACCCCGCCATCGAGAAGGATGTGTACGAGTGCCTGAGCCTGCGCGGCTCGCTCAACGCCCGCAACACGCTGGGCGGCACCGCCCCCGCGCAGGTGCGTGCCCAGCTCGCCCGCCACCGCGCCCGCCTGGCTTGATCTTTGCACTGTCGCTTGACCTTCTACCCTGGAGCTTTTTCATGACAACTTCTCGCCGTAGCCTGCTGTCTCGCCTTGTGCGCACCAGTGCTTTTGTGGGGGCCGCACTGGCCGTGGGCCTGGCGTCTGCCCAGCAGGCCAAGCCCATTCGCCTGCTCGTGGGCTTTCCGCCCGGCGGTGGCACGGACGCCATTGCGCGCACTCTGTCCGAGAAGCTCAAGGACGAGCTGGGCCAGCCCGTGGTGGTGGAAAACCGCCCCGGCGCGGGCGGCCAGATTGCCGCGCAGACCCTCAAGGCCTCAGCGCCCGATGGCACCACGCTGTTCCTCACGCACGACCACACCATCTCCATCCTGCCTCAGGTGGTGAAGAACCCCGGCTACGAACCCGCGCGTGACTTTGTGGCGGTGGGCGGTTTTGCCACGTTTGTGAATGCGTTTGCCGTGTCGGGCGGCACGCCGGCCAAGTCGTTCACCGAGTACGTGCAGTGGGTCAAGACGGCCGGTGGCAGCAAGGGCGCGGTGGGTATTCCTGCGCCAGCTTCCACGCCAGAGTTTCTGGTCAAGCTGGTCGGGCAAAAGTACCAGCTGGACCTGGTCTCTGCACCGTACCGGGGCAGCGCCCCGATGATGGCTGACATGCTGGGCAACCAGATCAGCGCGGGCGTGGCCTCGGTGCAGGACTTCATGGAAAACCACAAGGCCGGCAAGGTGCGCGTGGTGGGCGTGCTGGGCACCAAGCGCCAGGCCTCCATGCCCGACGTGCCCACGTTCGACGAGATGGGCCTCAAGGGCTTTGAAGACCTGCCGTACTACGGCATCTACGCACCCACCGGCACGCCGCAAAAGTTCATCACCGACTTCTCGAACGCGCTGGCCAAGGTCGTGGCCCAGCCTGATGTGCGCGAACACCTCACCGCCATGGGCCTCACAGTGGGCTACATGTCGCCCCAGCAGCTGGCCACGCGCGAGAAGGCCTACACCGAAGCCTGGACGCGCATCATCAAGACCAGCGGGTTTGTGGCGCAGTAAGGGCCGTCGAGCGGGCGGCGGGTCATACACCTGACCTCCGCCCGGATTCGCAGCGCGGGCGGTGCGTCCCCTGAGGGGCCTACGTGAGGCCCTTGCACTGACCGACCTGGATGCCATCCCAGCGGCCAGCGTCTGCGCATTCGGTGCTGGCCGGTCTGCACAGACCATGGCACCATCCGGCACCCATCCCGGACCTCATTCATGCCCACCAGCCGCCTTCCTTCGAACTGGATCCATCACCGGTACCTGCCCCTCGCGGTGGGCGTGTGCAGCAGCACACTGGCCGCCTTGCTGGCCTGGGTGGTCATCGACATCTCGCACACCAAGGCACGCGCTGAGATTGCCGCGCAAGCGCAAAGCCACCTGCTGCAGATCCGCGACCGCCTGGACCGGCAATTGCAGAGCACGTTGTCGGTGCCTGAAACGGTGTCCGCCTTCATTGCGGCGCAAGGCAGCATGTCGCCCGACATTTTTGCCACCGTGGTGGGCCGCCTGCTGGAGCACCAGCGCAATATCCGCAACCTGGCCCTGGCGCCCGACAACGTCATCAGCGACGTGTACCCGCGCGTGGGCAATGAGCGGGCGATTGGCCTGCGGTACCTGGACAACCCGCAGCAGCGTGGCGCGGTGGAGCGCGCCATCCAGACCCGCCGCACGGTTGTTGCGGGCCCCATTCCGCTGGTGCAAGGGGGGCTGGGCATCATCAGCCGCACACCGGTGTTTCTGGCGCATCCGCCGGGGCGTGCACCGGTGGGCGGGCCCCGTTACTGGGGCATCGTGTCGCTCACCGTCAATGCCGACACCCTGTTCGCGGATGTGGGCCTGAACTCTGACCAGATGGGCTTTCAGGTGGCGGCACGCGGGCTGGACGCGATGGGCGCGCAGGGCGCGGTGTTCATCGGCCGATCCCAGTTGTTCGACGAGGAGCCCGCCACGCTCGATGTGCCTTTGCCGGGTGGCGGCAGCTGGATTCTGGGCGCGGTCCCTACCGGCGGCTGGGGAGCGGCAGGCCGCGCACCCGTGCTGGTGGTGATGCTGGCCTATGCGTTTGCGCTGGTGCTGGGGCTGTTGAGCGCGCGGCTGGTGCGCGCCCACCAGCAGGTATTGGCCCTGGCCAGCCATGACCGCCTGACAGGCTTGCCCAACCGGCGCCTGTTTGAAGACCGCTTGTCGCAGGCGGTGCTGACGGCCTACCGCGACCACCGTGCTGGCGCGTTGCTGCTGGTGGATCTGGATGGCTTCAAGGCCGTGAACGACAGTCTGGGGCATGGCAGTGGCGACCAGGTGCTGGTGCGTGTGGCGCAGCGTCTGGCCGGACTGGCGCGCGCCAATGACACCGCCGCCCGCCTGGGTGGCGACGAATTTGCCCTGGTGCTGAACGCCGTGGCGTCCCCCGAGGCCGCCATGGAAATGGCCCAGAAGGTGCTGGCAGCGCTGGTGGCACCCATCGGACTGGACAGTGGCCAACACGTGCTGACCGGTGCGAGCATTGGGGTGGCGTTGTTCCAGGGCCCTGCGGTGGAGTCGATGCCGGCGCTCATGGACCGGGCGGACCGGGCGCTGTACACCAGCAAGCGCAGCGGCAAAGGGCTGGCGATACTGGCCGAAGCCCCGGGAGTTGCCGAGCCGCCGCCGCAGACCTCCACGCCATCGGCGTGAGAGGCGGGTTTTGCCGATATCCAACAAAAATAGCTGCAGGCGCTAGTACATCAAGCGCTTGCAGCTATATTTTTAGGAGCTCAGCCTGTCGCAAGGTTGCCGTTCAGTCCGCAACCTGGTCACAGCATGGCCGTGCGCTGCTGCTCGGCGCGCGATGCGCCAATGGCGGTCTCCACGTTCTTGACCTCTTCGGGCGGGGGCAGCACGGCGGGCATGCCCAGGGCCTGAATAGCCAGTTCGCGGCACCAGCCCTTGGTGTGGTAAAGGTGGTGGTCCTCGTCTTTTTCCACCGCCTTGTGGGCCACCTTGAGGGTGTGGCCCACATCGCCCGTCGCCACCTTGGCCACCTGGCCCAGCAGCTCCCAGTTGGCGTGGTCCTTGGTTTCGGCATGCACCACACATTCGCAGGCCACCAGCTGTGCGGCCTCTGGCGTGCCCGACTTTTTGGCCAGCTGCATCGCCTGGACCAGGGAGGTGCCAATGTGCTTGACCACAGCCCGCGTGGGCGACTGCGCATCGGGGTCCAGGCCCAGCGCATCGCAGATGCCGCGCACCACGTTCTGGTGCGCCAGCGTTTCTTCCAGATAGCCTTCCCATTCCTTCTTCAGGTCGGGGTTGATGGCGCAGGTGAGGGCGGTGCGGTACACCTGTTCGCCGCCGAGTTCGGTCTCCATCATCTGCAGGACGAGGTCGTCGAGTTGATGGCTGTCGTAGTGGCTTTTGGGCATGGTGACTCCTTGGGTGGTGGGTGAACAAAAAAGAGGGCGATGCGGTCAGGCCAGGGTGCGGACTTGGGGCTCGCGGTCCCACTGGCGGGTCTGGGCGGCGGCGATGAAGCCCTGCACATCGGCCGGGTCCACCACGCCCGCATCGGGCTCGATGCCACCGGCCTGCAGGATGGCCCGGGTGCCCTTGCAGGCGGCAATGGCCTTCAGGTGGCCGAACGCGTCGCGGAACCAGTCCACGGCCGCCGCCTCCTTGGCCAGCTGTGCGCCCATGTCGGGCGACAGGATGGAGGCCACGGCGTCAAACACCGCCGACGGGGTGCCCGCCAGCTGGCCGTCTGCGGGCAGCAACGTGCCGTCTTTCAGCATGGCGCCGCCCACCTTGGGCGCGACGATTTTCACGGTGGCGCCCACTTTCTCCAGCGCCTTGCGCAGGTTGGCCACCGAGGTGCCGTTGGAGCCATCGGCCACCAGAATGCCGATGCACCGGCCCTGCAGCGTGGGCTTCATGCGGTCGATGATGCGCAGCGCGGGCGACAGGGGCAGGTCCTGCACCGGCTCGGTGGTGGCGGGGGCGGGCGGCAGGGTTTGCAGACCCAGGCCGTCGGCCACCCGCTGGGCCAGGTCAGCATCCACATGCAGCAGATGGCCCACCACCGCTTCGCGCACATGGGGTGTGCCCACCTTGGACAGCTCGAACACCAGCGCCGACGCCATGTGCGCCTGCTCCAGCGGGCTCTGGCTGCGGTAGAACATGCGCGCCTGGCTGTAGTGGTCGGCAAAGCTCTCGGGGCGCACGCGGCCCTTCACCCCGTCGTCGGCCTGGGCAACATGGCGAAAGCCTTGCGCCAGCGAGGCGCGGGGCGTGTCGCCCTGCAGGCTGCTGGGCTCGTAGTTGACGCGGCCCTTGGGCACCTGCATCTGCATGTGGCCGTCGCGCTGCATGTTGTGGAACGGGCACTTGGGCGCATTGATGGGGATCTGCGCAAAGTTGGGCCCGCCCAGGCGGGACAGCTGGGTGTCCAGGTACGAGAACAGGCGGCCCTGCAGCAGCGGGTCGTTGCTGAAGTCGATGCCCGGCGGCACATTGGCGGGGCAGAACGCCACCTGCTCGGTCTCGGCAAAAAAGTTGTCGGGCCAGCGGTTGAGCACCATGCGGCCGACGGGCTGCAGGGGTACCAGTTCTTCGGGGATGAGTTTGGTCGGGTCCAGGTGGTCAAAGGGGAAGCGCTGGGCGTCCTCCTCGGTGAACAGCTGCACCGACAGCTCCCACTCGGGGAAGTCGCCCGCCTCGATGGACTCGAACAGGTCGCGCCGATGGAAGTCGTTGTCGGCCGATTGCAGCTTGACCGCCTCATCCCACACGGTGGACTGGATGCCCAGCTTGGGCCGCCAGTGGAACTTCACAAACGTGCTCTCGCCCGCCGCGTTGAGCAGGCGGAAGCTGTGCACGCCAAAGCCTTCCATCATGCGCAGGCTGCGCGGGATGGTGCGGTCGCTCATGGCCCACATGATCATGTGCATGCTTTCGGGCATCAGCGAGACAAAGTCCCAGAAGGTGTCGTGCGCGCTGGCCGCCTGCGGAAAGCCCCGGTCGGGCTCCATCTTCACGGCGTGCACCAGGTCCGGGAATTTCATTGCGTCCTGAATGAAGAACACGGGGATGTTGTTGCCCACCAGGTCCCAGTTGCCTTCGGACGTGTAGAACTTGACGGCAAAGCCGCGCACGTCGCGCGGTGTGTCCACCGAGCCCGCGCCACCGGCCACGGTGGAAAAGCGGGTGAACACAGGGGTCTGCACCCCGATCTCGGTCAGCACCTTGGCGGTGGTGTACTTTTTGAGCGAGTGCGTGAGTTCAAAGAAGCCATGGGCTGCCGTGCCCCGGGCGTGCACGATGCGCTCGGGAATGCGTTCATGGTCAAAGTGGGTGATCTTCTCGCGCAGGATGAAGTCTTCCAGCAGCGCCGGGCCGCGCGGCCCTGCGCGCAGCGAGTTCTGGTTGTCGGCGACCGGAATGCCCTGCTGCGTGGTCAGTACCGGGTGCTTGCCGCCAGCCTGTTGCTGCAGTTCGCCCGCATTGCCGCGAAAGTTGTCGGACTGGGTGGAAGAGGGCAGAGCAGACGGCGCTTTATGGGCCGTGCTGCGGGAGGTAGGGGGTCGTGCCATGGGCGCTCCTGAGGGTGCGTGGGGTAAAACGAAGCCGTCATCTTTGGGCGCTGAGCAGGGGCAGCGGGTAGGACACGGCCCCATCGGCACGTCGTCATGCACAGGAGATGCCCATGGGCCCGCTCGATACGTAAGTGCTTGCAACACACACCCGCGCGACATGGCACTTTGTTACGCTTGCCGGTTCCTTCGGAGGGGATAGCGTGAACGCAAAAAAATGGATGTTGGCCGCCAGCCTGTCTCTGGTGGCCTGGGGGGCGCAGGCCCTGCAGATCACCAGCTTCTCGCCCCAGGGCGAGGTGGCGCGCGTGCGCCAGGTGGTGGCCAAGTTCGATAGTGCTGCGGTCAATTTCGGCGACCCCAAGGCGCCCGCGCCGCTGAGCCTGAGCTGCAGCGACGCCAGCGTCACCAAGGGCACGGGCCGCTGGACCGGCGAGCGCGAGTGGGTGTTTGACTTCGAGCGCGACCTGCCGCCGGGCGTGCGATGCACCGCCAGCGTCAAGCCAGGCTTCAAATCGGCCGCTGGCGCAGAGCTGACGGGCGCCAAGAGCTATCAGTTCAATAGCGGCGGGCCGTTTGTGCAGAACCTCCGCCCCAGCACCTACGAGCAGATCGACGAGGAGCAGTTCTTTGTGCTGTTCCTCAACGGCGCCGCCACCACGGCCAGCGTGCAGGCCAACGTGTGGTGCACGGCCGAAGGCGTGGGCGAGCGCATCCCCGTGCGCCTGATCGAAGGAGCCCAGCGCGCCGAGATCCTCAAGGGCCTGGGGCTTGAGAAAGACGCCGCACGCGATCCCTTGTCGTTTGCCACGCTGGCCTGCAACCGCCGGTTCACCTCCGGCTCGCGCATGCAGATCGTGTTCGGCAAGGGTGTGGCAACGCCCAGCGGCGTGGCCAACACGGTGGAAAAGCGCTTCGATTTCAAGGTGCGCGAGCCGTTCTCGGCCGAGTTCAACTGCGAGCGTGAAAACGCCCAGGCGGCTTGCCTGCCCATCCGGCCGATGATGCTGTCGTTCAATGCGCCTGTGCCGCGCAAGCTGGCCGCAGCCATTCGCCTCAAGTCCGCCAAGGAAACCCTCAAGCCCCAGATCGACGGCGGCGCAGAAGGCGCCCAGGCCGATGCCCTGGTCAACAGCCTGCAGTTCAACGCGCCGCTGGCCGAGAACACGGCCTTCACCATCGAGCTGCCCAAGGACTTCAAGGACGCCTCGGGCCGCCCGTTGCGCAATGCGGACAACTTCCCGCTCAAGGTGTCTACCGGCGGCATGCCGCCGCTGGCCAAGTTTGCGGCGGCGCCGTTTGGCATCGTGGAGCGTTTTGCCGAAGGCCCCGCGTCCGACAACCCGCCTGCGCTGCTGCCCGTGACGCTGCGCAACGTGGAGGCTGCCCTGCGTGTGCAGGGCCTGCAGGCGGGCACTGCCACAGCCAGCGCGCCAGCGGGCAAGGTGAGCACGCTCAAGCCCCGCACCGACGCGGACATCATTGCCTGGTTCCGCAAGGTGCAGCGCTACGACAACTATGTGGTGAACCGCAAGCAGGCGCGCCAGGACGTGACCGGCCCCCTGCCCAAGGTGCTGGATGACGACAAGGAGTACGTGCAGTCGCGCATGCTGTCGCTGCTGGCGGGCAAGGGCGGCGTCAAGACGCTGGACCTGCCCAAGCCCGCGAGCAACGACCCGCGTCCGTTCGAGGTGGTGGGCATTCCGCTTACGCCCGGCTTCCATGTGGTGGAGATCGCGTCGCAAAAGCTCGGCGCCTCGCTGCTGGACGACCGCCATGGCGAAGGCCGCACGATGTATGTGCGCACCTCGGCGCTGGTGACCAACCTGGGGGTGCATTTCAAGCTCGGCCGCGAAAACGCCATGGCCTGGGTCACCACGCTGGACAAGGGCCAGCCCGTGCAGGGCGCCACAGTGCGCGTGTCGGACTGCCGGGGCAACGAACTGGCCAACGCCACCACCGATGCCCAGGGCATAGCCCGCATCGAAGGGCTCTCGCCCGAGCCGCCGGGCTGCAATTCCAATTCTGAGGACGAGGTCGGCCAGTCGTACTTTGTGAGCGCCCGCCACAAGGGGGGCGATGGCGTCGAGGACATGGCCTTCACCTGGAGCGACTGGCAGCGCGGCATCGAGCCCTGGCGCTTCAATGTGCCCACCAGCCGGTCTCCATCGCCGGACGAGCGCGCCCACACGATCTTTGACCGCACGCTGTTCCGTGCGGGCGAAACCGTGTCCATGAAGCATCTGCTGCGCGCCGAAACGCGCCAGGGCTTTGCCCTGCCGGGGTCGCGTCCCGACACCCTCGTCATCACCCACCTGGGCAGTGGCCAGCAGTTCACCCAGCCCCTGGTGTGGCGCGGCACTGCCACCGGCGGGCTCAGTGCGCAAAGCACTTTTGCCATTCCGCCAGCAGCCAAGCTGGGCGTGTATCAGGTTGAACTGGCGGGTAACGGCACCGTCAACGGCAGCTTGGCGTCTGGCTCGTTCAGGGTGGAGGAGTTCCGCCTGCCGGTGCTGGAGGGGCGCATTGCCCCGGTCGATAAAAAGGCGCTGGTGCGTGTGCGCTCGGTGCCCACCGATGTGCAGATCAACTACGTGGCCGGTGGCGGCGCGGCCAACCTTCCGGTGCGCGTGTCGGCCCTGGTGCGCGGCAAGTCCCTGGAGTTCAGCGACTACGACACCTTCCGCTTCAGCCCGCCCCGCAAGCGCGAGCAGAGCAATGCCAACAGCGACGACGAAGAAGCCACCGCCAGCCAGGACGCGCGTGTGATTGCCGACAAGCTGCCGCTCACGCTGGACAAGAACGGTGCGGGCAAGGTCACCATCGACAACGTGCCCCAGTCGCGCCAGCCGCAGGAGCTGCTGCTGGAGGCCACCTATGCCGACCCCAATGGCGAGGTGCAGACCCTGCGCAGCACGCAGACGCTGTGGCCCGCCGGGGTGGTCGCGGGCATCAAGACCGAGGGCTGGGTGTCTGCGCGCCAGAAGATCCGCTTCCAGGCGCTGGCGCTGCAGCACAGCGGCAAGCCGGCGGCCGACACCTCGCTGCAGGTGCAGGCGGTGGCACGCATCACCACCACCACGCGCAAGCGCATGGTGGGCGGCTTCTACAGCTACGACAACCAGACCGAAACCAAAGACCTGGGCACGCTGTGCACCGGCAAGAGCGACGCACGCGGTCTGCTGCTGTGCGAGGCCAAGCTTGACGAGGCGGGCGAGGTGGAGCTGGTGGCCACAGCCACCGACAAGGACGGCAACACCAGCGTGGCCGCGTCGTCGGTATGGGTGACGCGACAGGGCGAGCTGTGGTTTGGCGGCGAAGACCACGACCGCATCGACCTGCTGGCCGAGAAGAAGAGCTACCAGCCCGGCGAGACCGCCAAGTTCCAGGTGCGCATGCCGTTCCGCTTTGCCACGGCCCTGGTGGCGGTGGAGCGCGAGGGCATCATCGACACGCAGGTGGTGCAGCTCAACGGCCAGGACCCCACGGTGAGCCTGAAGGTGCAGCCCGACTGGGGCCCCAACGTGTACGTGAGCGTGCTGGCCCTGCGCGGCCGCCTGCGCGAGGTGCCGTGGTACAGCTTCTTCACCTGGGGCTTCAAGGCGCCGCGCGAGTGGTGGAACTCGTTCTGGTACGAAGGCAAGGAATACCAGGCGCCCACGGCGCTGGTGGACTTGTCCAAGCCCGCCTACCGCCTGGGCGTGGCCGAAATCCGCGTGGGCACGCAGGCCCACCAGATCGATGTGAAGGTGCAGGCCGACAAGGAGAGCTATGCCGTGCGCGGCAAGGCCCAGGTCACCATCACCGCCACACTGCCGGGCGGCAAGCCCGCCGCCAATGCCGAAGTGGCCCTGGCCGCTGTGGACCAGGCCCTGCTGGAGCTGATGCCCAACAGCAGCTGGAGCCTGCTCGAAGCCATGCTGCAGCGCCGCAGCTGGGGCGTGGAGACATCGACCGCGCAGATGGAAATCATCGGCCGGCGCCACTACGGCAAGAAGGCTGTGCCCGCTGGCGGCGGTGGGGGCAAGTCGCCCACGCGCGAGCTGCTGGACACCCTGCTGCTGTGGGAGCCCGCGCTCAAACTCGACGCCAACGGCCAGGCCAAGGTGACCGTGCCGCTCAACGACGCACTGACCACCTTCAAGATCGTGGCGGTGGCCGATGCATCCACCGGGCTGTTTGGCACCGGCGCTACCCAAATCCGCGCCACGCAGGACCTGCAGATCATCAGCGGCCTGCCACCGCTGGTGCGCGAGGACGACCAGTTCCGCGCGCAGATCACGCTGCGCAACACCACCAAGGCCGTGATGAAGGTGGAGGTGGCGCCGCGCGCCACGCTGCTGGAGCTGAAGCCCCAGACCATCGACATCCCGCCCGGAGAGGCACGTGAGGTGGCCTGGGACGTGACCGCCCCCGCGCAGCTGGCGCAAACGCGCGCCGAGGCCATCCTGTGGGAGATCGAAGCCAAGGACCAGGTCAGCGGCGCCCGCGATGCCCTCAAGGCCCGCCAGCGCATCGTGCAGGCGGTGCCGCTCACGGTGCAGCAGGCCACGCTGGTGCAAGTGGACGGTAGCTACAACCTCGACGTGAACCCACCCGCCGACGCATTGCCCGGCCGGGGCGGCCTCAAGATGTCGCTGCAGCCCAAGCTGGCCGAAGGCCTGCCCGGTGTGCGCGACTGGTGGGCGCGCTACCCGTTTGCCTGCCTGGAGCAAAAGACCAGCAAGGCCGTGGGCCTGCGCGATGGCGCGCTGTGGCAGACCGTGGTGGCGCAGTTGCCCACCTACCTCGACAGCGATGGCCTGGCCAATTACTTCCCGCCGCGCGACGGCGATGCCAACCGGGGCAGCGACACCCTCACGGCCTATGTGCTGGCCGCCACGCACGAGGCCGCCAGCATCAACCCCGCGTTTGCCTTGCCCGACGAAGCCCGTGCGCCCATGGAGCGTGGCCTGATCGCGTTTGTGGAAGGCCGCATCCAGCGCAACTTCTGGAGCCCGCGCAAGGACCTGGACATGCGCAAGGTGGCCGCGCTCGAAGCGCTGTCGCGCTACGGCAAGGCCCAGGGCCGCATGGTGAGCAGCATCACCATCGCGCCCAACCAGTGGCCCACCCACACGGTGATCGACTGGGTGAATGTGCTCAAGCGCGTGGCCGATGTGCCCGAGCGCGACAAGCGCCTGGCCGAGGCGATGCAGATCCTGCGCGGCCGCCTGTCGTTCCAGGGCACCAAGCTCATCTTCAGCAACGAACAGGACGACTACTGGTGGTGGCTGATGCAGAACGGCGACGTGAACACCGCCCGCCTGATGCTGGCCGTGATGGACGACCCGGCCTGGAAGGACGACATGGGCCGTCTGGCCAACGGCTTCATCAGCCGCCAGCAGGCGGGCGCCTGGCACACCACCACGGCCAACCTGTGGGGCGGCCTGGCGCTGGAAAAATTCAGCGCCAAGTTCGAGGCCACAGCCGTGTCGGGCACCACCAAGGCCAGCATGGGTGGCAACACCGCCAGCGTGGACTGGAGCAAGGTGGACCGCGTGAAGGCATCGGACGCCACCGGTGCTCCCAACCAGATCACCTGGTTTGGCGCGCCCGCATCGCCCGGCAACCTGAAGAACAACGGCATGTTCCTGCCCTGGAGCAAGACGGGCGGCAAGGAGCAGCTGGCCGTCACGCACCAGGGCCCGGGCAAGCCGTGGCTCACGCTGCAGTCGGTGGCGGCCATCGATCTCAAGGCGCCGTTCGCGGCGGGCTATGCGATCAAGAAGACCATCACCCCGGTGGAGCAGGCCAACAAGTCGCTGCCCGCTGGCCAGTACACACGCGGCGACGTGCTGCGCGTGACGCTGGAGGTCAACGCCACAGCCGACATGACCTGGGTGGCCATCACCGACCCCATCCCCGGCGGCGCCACCATTTTGGGCAGCGGCCTGGGCCGCGACTCTGAGATCGCCACACAGGGCGAAAAGAAGAGCGGCGCAGGCTGGCCCGCGTTCGAGGAGCGCAGCTTTGAGTCCTTCCGCAGCTACTACGAGTACCTGCCCAAGGGCACCGTCAAGATGGAGTACACCGTGCGCCTGAACAACGCGGGCGACTTTGCGCTGCCGCCCAGCCGCGCCGAGGCCATGTATGCGCCCGAGATGTTTGGTGAACTGCCCAACGCCCGGGTGAAGGTGCAGGTGGCCAAATAAGCTGCGACGCCCCAACGCCACTCTGTCATAACGCCGCCATGCACCGCCTTGCCCATCGCCCACCCCAGGCCCGCATGCCATGAGCCTCAGCGTCTTTCTGGAGCTGCGGTTCTGGCTGCTGGTGGGGTTCTCGCTGGTGCTGCCGTTGGGCATCTATGCGCTGCTGCTGGTCACGCGGTCGATCTCGCGCTGGGCGGTGCTGGGCTTTGGCGTGGCGCTGGTGCTGATCGCGGGCGTGGATGTGTACCTGCTGCAGTCCATCGCCGCACAGGCCAAAAGCACGCCGTCGCTGGCCGACGATGTGTGGTTCAGTTCCGAGCTGACGATTGCGCTGTACCTGCTGCCGGTGGTGTTCGGCGGTATCGGCGTCAACCTGATCTCGCACGTGCTGCTGCGCCACCTGACCGAGGCCGAGGGGCGGTTTGACCGCGAGCACTCCGATCGCTGACTCACTAGAGCGGCTAACAAAACTCCCCTGGCGTCGTTGTCTCGCCTTGTCGTACTACTTGTACTGCCTGCGGCGAAACGCCTAGCCAGGGCCGCTTTGCTGAGTTTTGTTAGCCGCTCTTAAGGGCTTACGATTCCTCGATCCCTTCGTTTTCAGAAAGTCAACCCGCCATGATCCTGGGTCTCGCTGCCAACCGCCTGCACCACCACACCGAAGACGCGGCGCTCTTTGTCTTGTTGCGCGCCTGCGAGGCGGGCATCCGGGAACTGCAGCTGGGGCTGCACGCCGTGGGCCGCACGCACGATGCCATCGTCGCTGCGGGCATGCTGCAGGGGTACCGGCCGCTGGTGCGCTATCCCTACGGGCGCGACGGTGGGCTGATGAAAGTGGTGGCAGAGGTGGTGGGCATGGGGGAAGGGCGCACGCTCGACGGCGCGATTTACCTCACCGACCCTGTGGACCCTTCTTCCATCTTCCCCGAGGCGCTGGCCCTCAAGCGGCAATGCGTGATCCATGGCAAGCCGTTTCTCTCCACCGTGGCCAGCGCACGGGACTGGATCGAGATGGAGCGCATCCACGCCGGGTTGGCGCCCGACCCACAGGCCGCCCGGTTTCATGACCATGGCAACCAGACGCTGGCGCTGATTGCGCACGACGCGTGCAAACAGGCCATGCTTGACTTCGCGGATCGCAACTTTGATGTGCTGTCGCAGTTTCGCCACCGGGTGGCCACCGGCACCACGGGCCAGCGACTGAACGCCCTGGCGTGGAGCAAGGGCTGGCCCGAGGGGCAGCCCTGGGTGCAGCGCTTTAACAGCGGGCCGCTGGGTGGCGATGCGCAGATTGCCGACCTGGTGCTGGAGCGCCGTTGCCACCGCGCCGTTTTTTTTGAGGACCCGCATGTGGCGCGCCAGCACGAGGCCGACATCCAGTTGCTGGAGCGCGCCGTGACCACCGCCACGCACGATGCGGTGTGTGTCACCGTGCCGGGCGTGGCGCAGCGCTGGTGCGACGCCGTGCGCCTGCGCGCAGCGCGCTGATGGCGCTTTGATCTCTGCTCGTTTGTGCTCCTTCCCTTCGATTTCTTCTCCACCTTGCGCATGCGCACACAGGCCACCGCTCTGGTGCTGGCGGCCTGCGCCTCGGGCGCCTGGGCCATCCCCGCGTTTGACGAGGTGCGCGCGGACTTCAAGCCCTCGGACACCCTGATCCTCTCGCGCGAAGGCGAGGTGCTGCAGCGCCTGCGCACCGATACCACTGTGCGGCGCGGCCAGTGGGTGCCGCTGGCCGATGTGTCGCCCGCGCTGCGCCAGGCGCTGGTGCTGAGCGAGGACAAGCGGTTTTTTGAACACAGCGGCGTGGACTGGCGTGCGGCCTCGGCCGCCGCCTGGGGCAACCTGTGGAACCAGCGCACGCGCGGTGCCAGCACCATCACCATGCAACTCGCCGGCCTGTTGGATGGCGATTGGCGCCAGGGCCCCGGCGGACGCACGGTGGCGCAAAAGCTGGGCCAGACGGTGGCCGCCCAGGTGCTGGACCGGCGCTGGCGCAAGGACCAGATCCTGGAGGCGTACCTCAACCTGGTGCCGTTTCGCAGCGAGCTGGTGGGCATCGACGCCCTGAGCCGCACTCTGTTTGATAAGGCGGCCCACGGCCTGGACGACCGTGAAGCCGCAGTGGCAGCGGCCCTGGTGCGCGCGCCCAACGCACGGCCTGCGCTGGTGGCACAGCGGGCCTGCGGCGTGCTGCGCGACATGCAGCAGCGCCCCTCCACCCCCACCTTGCCTGCTGCACCAGCGGCGCGCGTGGACTGCGATGCGCTGGACCTGTTCACTACGGCCGCATTGCAACGCCGCGCGTTCGATGCGAGCGAGGGTGTGGCGCCACACTTTACGCGTTACCTGCTGCGCCAGCGGGACAAGGACAGCGCCGTGCCCGAGCGGGTGACCAGCACCCTGCGCGCACCGTTGCAGCGTTTTGCCATGCAGAGCCTGCAGCAGCACCTGCGCGAGCTGCGCGGGCGCCATGTGGAAGACGGCGCGGTGCTGGTGCTGGACAACGCCACGGGCGCGGTGCTGGCCTGGGTCGGTTCGTCCGGCCAGCTCAGCCAGGCCAGCGAGGTCGATGGCGTGTTGGCGCTGCGCCAGCCGGGCTCCACGCTCAAGCCTTTTCTGTATGCCCAGGCGATTGCAGAGCGGCGGCTCACAGCGGCGTCGTTGGTCGAAGATTCTCCCGCGCAGATCACCACGGCGGGGGGGCTCTACATCCCGCAGAACTATGACCGACAGTTCAAGGGCTGGGTGTCGGTGCGCACGGCGCTGGCGGCGTCGCTCAACGTGCCGGCGGTGCGCACGCTGGTCATGGTCACGCCCGATGCTTTTCACCGGCAGCTCGGTGCCGTGGGATTGCCGCTGCGCGAAAGTGGAGACTACTTTGGCTACAGCCTGGCACTGGGCAGCCCCGAGGTGCCGTTGCTGCACCTGACCAATGCCTTCCGCACACTCGCCAACGGCGGGCGGGCGAGTCCTGTTGCAGGCACGCTCGCCAACGGCGGGCGACAGGGCACCGTAGCCCCGGTCGATGCCAAGCCCCGCTTCACGCCCGCCATCGACCCACGCGCTGCCTTCATCGTGGGCGACATCCTTTCCGACGGCAATGCACGCGCCCGCACCTTCGGCACCGACAGCGTGCTGGCCACCCGCTTCTGGACGGCGGTGAAAACCGGCACCAGCAAGGACATGCGCGACAACTGGGCGGTGGGCTGGTCAGAGCGCTACACCGTGGGCGTGTGGGTGGGCAACGCCAGCGGTGCAGCCATGCACGGGGTCAGCGGCACCAGCGGCGCAGCACCCATCTGGGCGGCGGTGATGGGCTTTCTGCACGCCCGCGAGCCCAGTCGCGCGCCCAAGGCCCCTCAGGGGCTGGTGCGGGCGGCCGTGCGGTTCGGCGCGGGGCCGTCTTCGGGCGCGTGGGCGCCCCAGCCGCTGGAGGCCGCGCGCGACGAGTGGTTTGTTTCCGGCACGCAGCAGCCCTTGTTTGCTATGGATTCAATAGCTGGTGAGGCATATGGAACTACCGCATCTAGCCAAAAAACCTCCAAAAGCGCCGCCCGTACCCCTGCAGCGCCCGCATCGGCTGCGGTAGCTGCCCCGGCGCGTATCACCGCCCCGGCATCCGGCACGGTGATTGCGCTGGACCCGGACATTCCACCCGCGCGCCAGCGCCTGCAGTTCACCGCCACGCGCGATGCGGTGCAGTGGCGGCTGGATGGCAAACCGCTGGGCCGTGGGGCCCGGGTGCCCTGGCTGCCCTGGCCGGGCCGGCATGTGGTGCAGATCACCGACGCCCAAGGTACGGTGCTGGACGAGGTGCGGCTGGAGGTGCGCGGCGCCGGTGTGGTGGCGGCGCCCACCCGGGCAGGTGCGCATTGACGCCGTCAATCCCGAGGAATACGGTGTGCCTTGGTACTCAGTCTCAGCTAAGGCGGCTGTTTAAAATAGTTACAAACTATCCCTATGCCATCTCTCCGCCAGTTTTTCTCTCACCGCCTGATCTGGCTGGCCTTGCTGGTGGCTCTGGGCATTGGTGCGTTGTTTGCGCGCACCATCTGGACCATTCGCAACGACGAGTGGAGCTACGCAGCGCAGACCAACGCCAACCTGGCTCGCACCCTGGAGCAGGGCCTGGCGTGGTCGCTGGATTCGTTTGACAAATCTCTGGAAGGCGTGGCCCGCGAGGTGGCACGCCCCGAGGTCTGGGCCTTGCCCCCCGACCTGCGCGCGCGGCTGGTGTTTGACAATTCGCTGCGCGCGCGGGGCGCGGGCGACGTGCTGGTGCTGGATGCACAGGGCAACGTCATTTTGGACTCGGGCTCCCTGGAGCCCCGCAAGGCCAATTTTGCCGACCGTGACTACTTTCTGGCGTTCCGCGAGCAAGGCCAGCAGGGGCTGTTCTTCGGCAAACCCGTGCCTTCGCGGGTGACGGGCCTCAACATCCTGCCCATCTCGCGCGCGTACTTTCATGCCGATGGCAGTTTTGCCGGGGTGGTGGTGGGTGTGGTTCGGCTGAGCTATTTCAACGAACTGTTTGGTTCGCTGAATCTGGGCGCCAACAGCGGAGTTAACCTGTTCCGGCAGGACGGGGTGGTGATCTCCCGGTTTCCCTACGGAGACGCCGACGTTGGCAAATCCATCGCAGGCACTCCGAATTTGGTGCGCTTCCAGACCGAGGGCACGGGTTCGTTCGTCGGTGTAGCGGCGCTTGACGGGTTTGAGCGCCTGTATTCCTTCCGGCCTGTGGGCAACTATCCGCTGATCCTGAACGTGGCCCAGTCCACCGACACCATCCTGGCCAAGTGGCGGAGCAGCGCCTTGGTGCTGGGCGGCTTTGCCGTAATGCTGATGCTGGGCTGCCTGGGGCTGGCCCTGCTGTTTGTGCGCGAGCTGCTGCTGCGCCAGAAGGTGTCGGCGCGCCTGACCGAGGCCGAGCACGACCTGCGCACCACCCTGGACAACGTGCCCTCCATGATTGCCTACTGGGATGCCGGTATGCGCAACCGCTTTGCCAACCGCGCAGCGCTGGAGGAGTTTGGCACCTACCCGGCACCAGTGCGGGGCCGCCACATCAGCGAGCTGCTGAGCGAGGCCCGGTATGCAGCCAGCAAGCCCAATTACGACTTGGCCTTGGCAGGCAAGCCACTGCGCTTTGAGCGCACGGACGAGGACCACGACGGTCTGCCGCGCCACTGCATCGTGTCCTATCTACCCGATACCGATGAGCGCGGCGTGGTCACCGGCCTCTTTGTGCAAGTGACGGACATCACCGAACGCAAGCGCATGGAGAATGAGCTGTTCGACGAGAAAGAGCGCGTGCGCCTCACGCTGCAATCCATCGGCGATGCCGTGGTCTGCTCGGACGCCAGGGGCATGGTGACCTACCTCAACCCCGTGGCCGAACGCCTTACGGGCTGGCAGGCGTTTGATGCGGCCGGGCGCAACGCGGACGAGGTGGTGAGCCTGCGCAGCCCTGACAACGACGAGCCCTTGCCCAACACGCTGCGCACCGCGATACAGCAAGGCGCCGCCACGGACCCCGTGCGGGGCGTGCTGGTGCACCGCACCAGCGGCCAGCGCTTCCAGGTGGAAGAGACGGCCAGCGCCATCACGGACCGCCATGGTGCGGTGACCGGTGCGGTGGCCGTGCTGCGCGACGTGACCGAGGCCGTGGCCATGGCCGAGCGCATGGCCCACCTGGCCCAGTACGACGCACTGACCGACCTGCCCAACCGCGTGCTGCTGCAGGATCGTGCCCAGCTGGCGATGGCGCAGGCGCGGCGCGAAGGCCGGTCTCTGGCAGTGATGTACCTGGACCTGGACGGCTTCAAGGAGGTCAACGACCGCCTGGGC
Organism: Acidovorax sp. FG48; assembly: GCF_057809085.1. Taxonomy (NCBI): domain Bacteria; kingdom Pseudomonadati; phylum Pseudomonadota; class Betaproteobacteria; order Burkholderiales; family Comamonadaceae; genus Acidovorax; species Acidovorax sp. FG48. The sequence continues at coordinate 41,338 of NZ_JBMDJH010000005.1, forward strand.
CATGACGTGGGCGACACCCTGCTGGTGCAGTTTGCCCAGCGCCTGCAGGCGGCCGTGCGCGCGTCCGACACCGTGTGCCGGCAAGGGGGCGACGAGTTTGTGGTGTTGTTGCCGGGGCTGGACGGGGTGGAGCCCGCCTGCCTGGTGGCGCGCAAGATTCTGGCGGCCTGCGACGCTGCGTTTGAGCTGGCCGGGCAGCCGGTGCGGGTGGGTGTGAGCGGCGGCATTGCACTGTTCCCGCAGCATGGCAGTACGTTCGACGAGCTGTCGCGCCATGCCGACGGAGCCATGTACGCGGCCAAGCGGGGTGGCCGCATGCGCTTCATGCTGTACCGGGGGCCCGACGTCGAGCCCGAGGCGGTGTTGCCAGAGCCGGACCTGGCGGCCACGGCCCAGTAGCTGGCGCGCAAGGCGGGGCGACCTGACCCCTCTGCTGGAAATTTGTTGCAAGCCGTCGAAAAAATTTTGATGGCTGCGCCCCGCGCCACCGCCTACCATTTGGCGCATTTCCCATACCGGAGAGCCTGCGTGCCCAACCTGTCCAAAATCACCTGCATCGAAGACCTGCGTGTCATTGCCCAGCGCCGCGTGCCGCGCATGTTCTATGACTACGCCGATTCGGGCTCGTACACCGAGGGCACCTACCGCGCCAACGAAAGCGACTTCCAGCGCATCAAGCTGCGCCAGCGCGTGGCCGTGAACATGGAAGGCCGCACCACCCGCACCACCATGGTGGGTCAGGATGTGGCCATGCCCGTGGCCATTGCGCCCACGGGCCTCACCGGCATGCAGCATGCCGATGGCGAGATCCTGGGCGCCAAGGCGGCCAAGGCGTTTGGCATTCCGTTCACGCTCTCGACCATGAGCATCTGCTCCATCGAGGACATTGCCGAACACACGGGCCGCCACCCGTTCTGGTTCCAGGTCTATGTGATGCGCGACCGCGACTTCATCAATCGCCTGATCGACCGCGCCAAGGCGGCCAACTGCTCGGCGCTGCAGCTCACGCTGGACCTGCAGATCCTGGGCCAGCGCCACAAGGACATCAAGAACGGCCTCTCGGCCCCCCCCAAGCCCACCATCGCCAACCTCATCAACCTGGCCACCAAGCCGCGCTGGTGCCTGGGCATGCTAGGCACCAAACGCCGCAGCTTCGGCAACATCGTGGGCCATGCCAAAGGGGTGGGCGATTTGTCGTCGCTGTCTTCATGGACGGCTGAGCAGTTTGACCCGCAGCTCAACTGGGGCGATGTGGAGTGGATCAAAAAGCGCTGGGGCGGCAAGCTGATCCTGAAGGGCATCATGGACGCCGAAGACGCGCGCCTGGCCGTGAACAGCGGCGCCGATGCGCTCATCGTCAGCAACCACGGCGGCCGCCAGCTCGATGGCGCGCCGTCCTCCATCGCGGCGCTGCCCAGCATTGCCGCTGCGGCCGGCAAGGACATCGAAGTGTGGATGGACGGCGGCATCCGCAGCGGGCAGGACGTGCTCAAGGCCCGCGCGCTGGGCGCGCGGGGCACGCTGATCGGCCGCAGCTTTCTGTATGGGCTGGGTGCGTATGGCGAGGCGGGCGTCACGCGGGCCCTGCAGATCATCCAGAAGGAGCTGGACATCACCATGGCGTTCTGCGGCCACACCAACATCAACAACGTGGATTCTTCGATCCTGCTGCCTGGCACGTATCCCACGGCCTGAGCGGCGGAAGGCGCTCTATCTTGCTGCTGGCGTGGCTGTCGGCAGGCGTTTGAGCGTGGCCAGATAGGCCACCACGTCCTCGCGGTCCTGGGCATCGTCAAGCTGGTAGTCCATGCCCTGGCCGGGTATCAGCGCCTCGGGGTCGGTCAGCCAGGCCTTGAGCGTGGCCCGCGTCCACAGGATCTTGCTGGCGCGCAAGGCTGGCGAGTAGTCAAAGTCCTTCAGGGCGCCAGCGCGGCGCCCCACCACGCCCCGGTGTGCCGGGCCGTCTCCGTGCTGGTCCGGGCTGTGGCAACTGCTGCAATGCGCTGCATACAGCGCAGCACCACGCTCCACCGACTGGGCCATGGCAGCGCCGTGGCCCGCCCAGAGCAGGGCGGCTGCCATGGCAACACAACGAACAGGGGACCGTGGATAGGACAAGGGCATGGCGGTAGCGAAAAGGGGAGTCAGCGTGGGGGCGAGAGCCGTCTGGGCCCTTGCAATACGGCTGATTTCGCCCCGTGGATTCAGCCGCTTCGCGGTTTCCTCTGATGGGCATCGTTCCCGGTGTGTGCCCTGTCCACATCCAAAACGCCGGCTGTGGCGTATTCACCTACAGCAAAGCCCCACAGGCCCAGCCCACCCAACCAATCCCAGAGAATGGGCGCATGAGCACCCTCCACCCAGACAGCGAACTGATGGACCTCCTAGACCGTATTGCCGCGCAGGACGACGCCGCGCTGAAAAGACTGTACGAGCGCACCTCGTCGCAGCTTTTTGGCCTGGCCCTGCGCATCGTCCGCAACCGCGATGCGGCGGAGGATGTCTTGCAGGAGGCGTTTTTGACCATCTGGCGCGGTGCCGGCAGCTACCGCGCATCGCTGAGCCCGCCGATGGCCTGGATGGGGCTCATCGTGCGCAGCCGGGCGCTGGACGCCCTGCGCAAGCGCACCACCGACCGGGCCGACCTGATGAACGAGCTGGATGACGCCATGGCGCAGACGCTGGAGGGCGATGCCCCCAACCCCATGGACGCTGCCGATGCCAGCGAGCAGGCGTTTGCGCTGCACCACTGCCTGGGCAAGCTGGACCACAAGCAGCGCGAGGTGGTGAGCCTGGCCTACCTGCGCGACCAGAGCCATGGCGAGCTGGCCGAGCAGCTCAAGCTGCCGCTGGGCACCGTCAAGACCTGGATTCGCCGGGGGCTTGAGCAACTGCGTGCCTGCATGGCGCGCTACGCCTGAGGTCGTCGCCATGAACATCACCCAACACCCTGATTTGCTCGACCGCCTGGCCGCCAGCTACGCCCTGGGCACGCTGCGCGGTGGCGCCCGCCGCCGTTTTGAGGCCCTGGCGCGTGAGCACGCCACCGTGCGCGCTGCTGCGCTGGTGTGGCAGACCCGCTGGTCGGGCCTGACCGAGCTGCAACCGCAGGTGGCGCCGTCGCCTGCCGTCTGGACGCGCATTGACAACCTGGTGCGGGCTGGCCAGCTGGAGCAGGCCATGCTGGCCGCCCGGCAGGCCGCCCCCGCACACACACCCGCGCCAGCCCCCGGCGGCTGGTGGCGCAACCTGCTGTTGTGGCGCGGTGCCGCCGCTGCCGGTGCCATCGCCACGCTGGCGGCGGTGGTGGTGGGCGTGCAGGTCAACGGAGGCTTGCGTGCCACCACCGGTGCGCAGATTGCCGCGCTGCAGCAGCAACTGCAGGCCACGCCCCAGATCCAGTACGTGGCCGTGCTGGCGGACGACAAGGCAGCTGCCTCCATGCTGGTCACCTTTGACCCCAAGAACAACCAGCTGGTGTTGCAACGCGTGGGCGGCTTTCAGGAGGGGGCGGACAAGTCGCTGCAGCTGTGGGCACTGCCACCAGCGGGCGGGCCGCGCTCGCTGGGGGTGCTGGGCCAGGACAAGTTGCTCAAGCTGGCCGCCGGCGAGGCCGACGTGCGCCAGGTGCCCGCCCTGGCCATCAGCCTGGAGCCCAAGGGCGGCGTGCCCAGCGAGACGGGTCCTACCGGGCCGGTGCTGTTCAAGGGCGAGCTGATTCAGCGGATGCTGTAAGAGCGGCTCACAAAACTCCCCTGGCGTCGTTGTCTCGCCTTGTCGTACTAGTTGCATGTACTGCCTGCGGCGAAACGCCTGGCCAGGGCCGCTTCGCTGAGTTTTGCGAGCCGCTCTGGGCTCCTGCGCAGCGGTTTGCTACCGCCGCGCAACATTTTTGGAAATTCGTGAATCCGCCGGGCACCCGGGAGCGTATCCACATGGCAACATCTTCTTACATCCCACCCCCTGGAGACCACGATGACCCTCAGGCCCCCCCTTCCCCTCCTGGCTGCCGCCGCGCTGACCCTGGTCAGCGGCCTGGCCCAGGCCGATACCGGCAAGCTGCTGCTCACGGGCGGCGTCAGCACCATCGCCGGGTCGGCCGGTGGCGGGCTGACCCCCTGGGCGGTGATTGGCAGCAACGCCACCGAGGGCGAGGTGGGTGTCAGCGCCTATGCCACCCGCGCGGCCACGCAGGACTACAGCCTGAACGGCTATGGCGTGGCCCTGGGCCTGCACGACCGCCTGGAGCTGTCGCTGGCGCGGCAGGACTTTGATGCCTCGCCCGCCATCGCGCTCAACGGCATTGCGCCGTTTGGCGTGGCGCCGGGCCAGCACATCAAGATGGATGTGCTGGGCATCAAGCTCAAGGTGGCGGGCGACGCCGTGCTCAACAGCGACAGCTGGATGCCGCAGATTGCGGTGGGGCTGGAACACAAGCAGGTGCACCCGGGCTCCATCGGGTCGGTGCTGGACTTTCTGGGCACCAAAACCAGCGGCACCGATGTGTATGTGAGCGCCACCAAGCTGCTGCTGGCGCAAAGCGTGCTGGTCAATGGCACGCTGCGCTACACCAACGCCAACCAGAACGGTCTGTTGGGCTTTGGCTCGGCTGCGCCCGGCAAGAACAGCCGCAGCCTGCAGCCCGAGTTCTCGGTGGCGTACCTGATCAACAAGAACCTGGCGGTGGGTGCCGAGTACCGTTTCAAGCCCAACAACCTGCAAGCTCTGGGTGCAGCGGCGGGCTTGGGCACTGCGCTGCGCGAGGACGACTGGAAGGACATCTTTGTGGCTTGGGCGCCCAGCAAGAACGTGTCGCTCACGCTCGCCTATGTGGACCTGGGCCGCATCGTCCCTGGCATCACAAACAACCGCCGCCAGACCGGCTATTACCTGTCGGCCCAAGTCGCCTTCTGAGGACATTGTCATGACGCACTCCAAAACCCTCATCGCCCTGGCCGTCTCCCTGGGCGGCTTGCTTGCTGCCCCGGCCTTTGCGCAGACCGCTGCGGCTCCGGCAGCCACGACTGCCGCGCCAGCAGCCCCAGCAGGCTTGTACCAGGCCCTGGGCGAAAAGCCGGGCATCACCCGCCTGGTGGACGATTTTGTGAACCGCGTGGTCAAGGACCCGCGCATTGGCGGCCACTTCAAGGACACCAAACCGGCCGCCCTCAAGGAGAGCCTGACCGACCAGTTCTGCCAGTTGAGCGGTGGCCCTTGCAAATATGAAGGCGCTGACATGAAATCGGCCCATGCCGACATGGACATCAACAAGGGCCACTTCAACGCCTTGGTGGAGGTGCTGCAAAGCGCCATGGACGCCCAGGGCATACCGTTCGCTCAACAAAACCGCCTGCTGGCCTTGTTGGCGCCCATGCACCGCGATGTGATCACCAAGCACTAAGACGATGAAAAATGCTATTTTTTTCATAGCTGCCAGCGCAATATTCACTAGCGCTTGCGCCGGAAATGTCCAAATTCAGGTGCTGGACCGCGACGGCAAGCCCGTGCCCGACGCCGTGGTGGTGGTGTACCCCAGCGCCACCACTGGTGCAGCCCCCAGCCTGCTGCAGCCCAGTCCCACCATCGAGCAGGAGCGCATGCGGTTTGTGCCTGCCGTCACGGTGGTCATGCCCGGCTCCACGGTGCGCTTCACGAACCAGGACCGCTGGGACCACCATGTACGCGGCAACCCCACGGGGGCGTCCGCTGCGGCAGCACCGGCTGCGGCCAGTTCCAACTTTGAGCTGCGCCTGGCGGGCAAGGCCGATGGCAAGCCTGCCAACTTTGCCGATGTGAAGCTGGACACGCCCGGCGTGGTGCTGCTGGGCTGCCACTTGCACGGCTCCATGCGGGGTCATGTGTTTGTGACCGATTCGGCCTGGACGCTCAAGACCGACAGCGACGGCATCGCCCGTTTTGCCAGCGTGCCCGATGGCGCCGCGCAAGTGCGTGTGTGGCATGCCGAGCAACTGGTGGACCTGCCGCGCAAGGCGCTGAATGTGGTGCCCGGCCCGGTGCTGGATACCGTGCAGCTCAGCGTGGTGCCCCGCGTGCGGCGTGCGCCCCCGGCTGCGCCCGCAGGCCCCGGCAATACCCCGGGCGGGCCCATGGGGTCTTACAGCCTGGCCCCTGTTTCGGCCCACCCAACCCATCAGCACCCCGGCAGCTGACCCGCCACGCCAGCGGGTGGTCCACCGGGGGCGGGTCAGCAGGGCAGTCACTTTGAACGGGCGGAGTGCTTCGCCCTTTCCTTGTCTGAGACTTTGAACAGGTTCTGATGGGCCGCCCTGCTGCAGGGCACCCTGAGGTTCCGAGGTCAGCCAGGCAGCTTGAGCCCGCCGGGCCCGGAGGGGACGGTGTTGGCACTGCTCTTCTGGCCGCCAGCTGCGGTGCTGCCCACCTCCTGCTTCACGCTGCCCGGGGGCGCGTTCAGGTACAGGTACAGCGCCTGCGCATCCACATCGCTCAACTGACCCAGCGACTCGAAGGGCATGACCTGGATGGGCGTGCCGTCCGGGCGTTTGCCGGTGCGCAGCATGGACACAAAACTGGCAGCGTTGGGATAGCGGGCCAGGGCGGTGCCCGCGCTGTGTGTGCCAGGACGGATGTCCGCTGCCGCAGGCCAATCGGGCGGCGCGCCCGGAATCTTGCCGCCCGACAGGTCGGCACCGTGGCAGCCGATGCACATGTTGGCCACGTATTGGCCGTTGGCCAGCGTCACACCGGCAGCGGTGGGGCGCGAGGGCGCCAACTGGTGGTCGATGCGCGATGCCGCGTCAGGAATCGCACCCAGCCCATACAGCACCCAGGCAGGGTGCGGGAAATCGATCACGGCCTGCGCGCCTTCCTTCGGCGGGAACTGGCGTACGTAGGAGACCAGGGCGTTCAGGTCTTCGTTGGTGAAGCGGTTGTAGTCCTCGCTGGGCATGACCAGCACTGGGCGGCCGTTGGGCTTGACGCCATGGCGGATCACGCTGTTCCAGTCCTCGGGCTGGTAGCGTGCCACCACGCCAGCGGGCGTGATGTTGGGCCCCACGATGCGCGTGCCCTTGCCATCGTTGACGAACTCGCGGCCCGTGCCCTGTGCGCCGTGACAGTCGGTGCAGCCGCGCGATGCATACAGATAGCGCCCGCGCTCGATGGTCTGCGCATCGGTGGTGTAGGCCACGGGGCGGGGTTTGATGTCGATGTAGCGGTTGCGCTTTTGCTCGGCCAGGTACAGGCCGCTGGCGGCGGTGGCGACAACGATCACGCCCAGCAGCAGCGCGCTGCCTGCGGTCCATTTGATCCAGCGTTTCATGGTGGTATCCCTCTTCTTCGAATGTGGGCGGACTGGCTGAAAGGATCAGCATGTCCAGGCGCCGGATTCTGAAGTCGAAGCAGGGGTTTGTGACACCCCACCACCGCAGGGGACAGCGGGGCCGGTGACATTTGTCACAAACGGCCCGCCGGTGTGAGCAGGTGTAGCCCGCTCACACGCTCGCCACGTTCTCTCAACGCTCTTTCAACGTCCTGTCAGCGCTCGATGGTTTTGTTCCAGCGTGCATTCCACGCGGGGCGGTTCGCGTTCACGCTGTCCCAGTCCAGGGTCACGGCGTTTTTCATCCACTGGCTGATCTGTGCAATCGTAAGCGCCGTAAATGTCGCTGAGGGCCCTGGCAGTTTGATGCTGGCGCGGCCTTTGGCGAGTGCTGGACTGGGCTGCCTGCTCTGACATCTCTGAGCGAATGGTGTGATTGGCAGTGGGGCTCGGAGTGGCACTGTGGATGGGTGTTTGTGTGGTCGGTTGTTCTTCCCAGAGCATCGCAAATGCCCGTGCGACCTGCGCATAGGCTTCTGTGTCCACCACCTGGTTATGGGCCGTCACGACCCGCTCAAAGGGCCAGCGCAGCACGCGCTCTGCACTGCGGGCTGCGGCACGACGGTCACGCACCAGCGCGCGCACCGTGAGCGGAACCGCCAGTTGGCGCCGCACGCCGGTGAGCGTGGCGTAGACGCGCGTGGACCAAGGCAGGTCACCCGCCATCCACTGCAGCAGGTCTGTCACGATGAGCGTGGCGGAAGGGCGGTGGAACCATACCGACTCATTGCCTGCAGGAATGCCCTCAAAAGCCAGGTGCTCCAGGTCTGGCAGCCATTCGGGCACATCGCCTGAGGGCAGATCGTGCAGCCTGGCTGCCAGGTCTGGCCGCTTCTGAGCCAGGCCCTTGGGGCCATACACCCTGGCGTTCGGGAAGGTCTGGGCGCAAGGCGCCAGAAACAGGTGGTGCATCTTGTTCGGTGCCACGATGAAAGCCACCGTGCCAAGTGCCTGCAGCTGCTCCAGCAGGGCACTGCCTGGGGGCATTGGAATCGGTGAGTGGACGAGAAGCTGCTCTCCTGGCAGCCGCACCACAGTCATGCGGGTGGTGATGGGAAGTCCGTTGGCCTTGAAGGCGTGGGTGGCGTGCCAGAGATGGGTGGCGAGGGATTCAAGTTGCATGGCGCCGGAGGATGCCCTGGCGCTGGGGGCAGCGTCTTGAACGAATTCGACATGGAACAGAATCTTGCCGCGTGGTTGGACGCTTTGGAGCACATCAATTTCCAAAGCAGATCAGGGCCACGTACCTGCTTCTTCGAACGCTATAGTTCGCTGGGTTGAAATTCCGGGGTGCCATGGGATCTTGGCCTTCGCCATTCGCGCAACGCTTCACATCTGCAAACCCAGGTCGTCAGTCATTTCCAGGGGGTATCGATGTCCAGCGTCTTCAGAACGGCACCTTTCATCCTCGATGGTTCTGCAATGCAAGTGACGGAGAGGCAATGACGCGCAAAAGTCCGAAGAAGAACGAACGCTCTGGCGTGGATCGCATGGGGCGAACAGAACTTCACTACGCGGCTCTGGAGGCTGACTTGTCGAAGGTGAAAGAACTTCTGTTGGCCAGTGCGGACCCCAATGCGTCGGATGACAATGGCTTGACCCCACTGCACTTCGCCGCGCAGTCCAACAGCTACGCCATCAGTGAGGCCCTGATATTGGCGGGAGCGAGCGTGGACTCTGTTGATGCCAATGGAAATACACCGCTTTCAGATGCTGTGTTTCATTCGGACGGCAGCGGCGATTTGATCAAGTTGTTGCTTCGCTCTGGGGCTGACAGAAACAAAGAGAACAACTACGGTATCTCTCCTTTGGAGCTTGCGAAGTCTATTGACAATTTTGACCTGGTGCAGTTTTTTTACTAGCCTTCAAGCATCGTCAGGCATCGTCAGGCATCGTCAGGCATCGTCAGGCACTTGGGTCATCCCTAGGCAGCACATGCTCCCTGCGCACCTCCTCAAGCGCTTGAGCACAGGTGCCCTTCTGCTTCAGTGGTGAGCGTTTCACCCCTGCCTCTGCCCCGCGCATTCCCCCACCACCCAATCCCTGAACGCCTTCACTAGCGGCGTCTGCGCCCGCGCCTCCGGGTACACGAGGTAGTACGCATCGGTACTCGTCAGCACTTGGTCTGACAGCTCCACCAGGCTCCCTGCCGCCAGCTCCTGCTCGATCAAGAAGCGCGGCAGCAGCGCCGCCCCCAGGTGCGACACGGCAGCCTGCGCAATCATGGCGAAGTGTTCAGACTGGGGGCCGCGCAGGGCCAGGGCTGTGGGGGCGCCCACCAGCTCGAACCATTCGGCCCATTGGGTGGGGCGGGTGCTTTGCTGCAGCAGCACCACGCGCGTGAGGTCTTGCGGTGTGTGAATGTTGTGGCGGTCGCGGTAGGTGGGGCTGCACACGGGCACGGTTTCTTCGTGCATCAGGTATTCGCACACGGCGCCCGCCCAGTGCGGGGTGCCGAAGTGGATGGCGGCGTCGAACGGCGTGCCCGCAAAGTCAAACGGCTCGGTGCGGGCCGAGAAGTTGACCATGGCCTCGGGGTGCAGCGCCATGAAGCCGCCCAGGCGCGGGATGAGCCAGCGCGTGCCCAGCGTGGGTAGCACGGCCAGGTTGAGCAGGCCGTCGGTGCTGGAGAACGCCATGGCTTTCTGCGTGCTGGCCGACAACTGCTGCAGCACGTTTTGCACATCGGCCGCATAGACGCGGCCCGCGTCGGTCAGCACCACGCGCTGGCGCACGCGGTGGAAGAGGGCGGTGCCTATCTGCTCTTCCAGCTGGCGGATCTGGCGCGACACGGCGCTTTGGGTGAGGTGCAGCTCCTCGGCCGCGCGCGACACGCTCTGGTGGCGGGCTGCCGCCTCAAAGGCCAGCAGGTCGGCGGTGGAGGGCAGGAAGGCACGGCGCAGCAGGGTCATGGTGGCAAATGGGGTCAATCATGCGCAGGGGGAATGAGCGGCTCTGTCTCGTTGTGCATGGTTTTGGTGCGTAGCGCTACTACATCAAGCGTCGGCAGCTCTGCAATTTTCAGGCACTTCATGCTGATTTGTGATCAAGTAGTTCCATTTTTTTGCTATCCAGCACGGCGCGATTGGCGGATATTGGCGCATTCATTGCGTGTGTTCTTCCACGCTGTTGCCATCTCTCTGCCTCCACTCATCTTTGCGAGTCGCCATGTCTGCCACCCCTGCCGTCACCCCTGTTGTCACACCGCTCTTGTCTGAAGTCGATCCACTGCTGCAACGCCTGGGCGTGCCCCGCGCTGCCTACACCGGCGGCACGCTGGCGGCCCGTTCGCCCATCACGGGCGAGGTGCTGGCCCAGGTGCCGCAACAAAGCCCGGCCGATGCCACGGCCGCCATCGGCCGCGCGCATGCCGCATTCGCCGCGTGGCGCAATGTGCCCGCACCACGCCGGGGCGAGCTGGTGCGCCTGCTGGGCGAAGAACTGCGCGCCGCCAAGGCAGACCTGGGCCTGCTGGTGACCATCGAGGCGGGCAAGATCCCGTCCGAAGGCCTGGGCGAGGTGCAGGAAATGATCGACATCTGCGACTTTGCCGTGGGCCTGTCGCGCCAGCTGTACGGCCTGACCATCGCCACCGAGCGCCCCGGCCACCGCATGATGGAAACCTGGCACCCGCTGGGCGTGTGCGGCGTGATCTCGGCCTTCAACTTCCCGGTGGCCGTGTGGTCGTGGAACGCCGCGCTGGCACTGGTGTGCGGTGATTCGGTGGTGTGGAAACCGTCGGAAAAGACCCCGCTCACCGCCCTGGCCACGCACGCGATTGCACAGCGTGCCATTGCACGCTTTGGCAGCGACGCGCCCGAAGGCCTGCTGGAGCTGATCGTGGGCCAGCGCGACATTGGCGAGGTGCTGGTGGATGACGCCCGCGTGCCCGTGCTGTCGGCCACGGGCTCCACCGCCATGGGCCGCGCCGTGGGCCCGCGCCTGGCAGCGCGTTTTGCGCGCGGCATTCTGGAGCTGGGCGGCAACAACGCGGCCATCGTGGCGCCCACGGCCGACCTGAACCTGGCCCTGCGCGGCATTGCGTTTGCCGCCATGGGCACGGCGGGCCAGCGCTGCACCACGCTGCGCCGCCTGTTTGTGCACGAGAGCATTTACGACCAGCTGGTGCCCCAGCTTGCCAAGGTGTACGCCAACGTGCAGGTGGGCGACCCGCGCACCGCTGGCACGCTGGTGGGCCCGCTGATCGACCGCATGGCTTTTGACGGCATGCAAAAGGCGCTGGAGCTAAGCCGTGCGCTGGGTGCCACGGTGCACGGTGGTGGCCGCGTGGAAGGCGTGGGCGGTGCGGACGCGTACTACGTGCGCCCTGCGCTGGTGGAGCTGCAAAAGCACGAAGGCCCCGCGCTGCATGAAACCTTTGCTCCCATCCTGTACGTAGTGCGCTACAGCACCATTGACGACGCCATTGCCATGAACAACGCCGTGGGCGCGGGCCTGTCGTCGTCCATCTTCACGCTCAACGTGCGCGAGGCCGAGCAGTTCATGTCCGCAGCGGGCTCGGACTGCGGCATCGCCAACGTGAACATCGGCCCCAGCGGCGCCGAGATTGGCGGCGCGTTTGGTGGAGAGAAGGAGACCGGCGGTGGGCGTGAAGCGGGCTCGGACAGCTGGAAGGCCTACATGCGCCGTGCGACGAACACCATCAACTACTCCACCGCGCTGCCGCTGGCACAGGGCGTGACGTTTGACGTGTAAGCCACGCGCTGGTTGCCCCGTTCATGTTGATTGCTAAGGACTCACACCCCATCGTCATCATTGGCGGTGGTGTCATCGGCAGTGCGATTGCGTACTTCCTCACGCTGGAGCAGCCGGGCTGCGAGGTGGTGGTGGTCGAGCGCGATCCGACCTACGCGCGGGCGTCATCCGCGCTGTCGGCGAGCTCCATCCGCCAGCAGTTTTCTACCGACATCAACATCCAGATCTCGGCGTTTGGCATCGGCTTTTTGCGTAACGTGGGCCAACTGTTGGCGTGCCATGGTGATGTGCCTGACATCGGTCTGCACGAAGGCGGCTACCTGTACCTGGCCACCCAGGCGGGCGAGGCCACGCTGCGCGAGAACCATGCACTGCAGAAGCAGCACGGCGCCGATGTGGCGCTGCTGAGCCGGCAGCAACTGACCGAGCGTTTTCCGTGGCTGGCGCTGCAGGACGTGGTGCTGGGCTCGTTGGGCCTGTCGGGCGAGGGCTGGTTTGATGGCTACCTGCTGCTGACGGCTTTGCGTAAAAAGGCGCAGAGCCAGGGCGTGCGCTATGTGGCCGACGAGGCGGTGGGCCTGGATACGGCGGCCAACGATGGCGTGCTGCATGTGAACGCAGTACGCCTGCAAAGCGGCACCGTGCTGCCTTGCCGCTACGCCGTGAATGCGGGTGGCCCCTGGGCGGCCGCCATTGCGGGCTGGGCGGGCATTGATTTGCCCGTTGTGGGCAAACGCCGCACCGTCTTCAACCTGGCCAGCCCCGCAGCGCTGCCGGGCTGCCCACTGCTCATCGACACCAGCGGCATTTGGCTGCGGCCCGAGGGCAAAGGCTTTATCTGCGGCTTTGCGCCCGACGCAGTCAACGATGCCGACTTTGCCCCGCTGGAGCCGGAGTACACAGCGTTCGAGGACCACATCTGGCCCACGCTGGCCGAGCGCATCCCGGGCTTTGAGGCACTGCGCATGCAGGGCGCCTGGGCGGGCTACTACGAGATGAACACGTTCGATCACAACGCCATCGTGGGCCTGCACCCGGCGTGCGACAACCTGGTGTTTGCCAACGGCTTTTCGGGCCATGGCCTGCAGCAGTGCCCCGCCGTGGGCCGGGGCGTGGCCGAGCTGTTGCTCACGGGCAGCTACCAAAGCCTGGACCTGTCGCCGCTGTCCATTGAACGCATTGCGCGCAACGCGCCGCTGCTCGAAAAGAACGTGATTTGAGCGTCACCCGGCCGCCCGATTTCTCTCTCACCAATTCATCCACCTGCCAACCACAACACACACGGAGACAATGACATGGCAATTTCCCGCAAGACCTTCACTGCGCTCGCCGCAGGTCTGGCCCTGGCATGCATGGCCACGGCCCCCGCACAGGCGCAGACGGTCACCCAGCCCACGTTGGAGAAGATCAAAGTCAGCGGCAAGGCCGTGCTGGGCGTGCGCGAGACCTCGCCGCCCATGGCCTATGCGCTGGGCGCCAACGAAAAATACGTGGGCTACCACGTCGAGTTGTGCGAGCGTGTGCTGAAAGAAATCGCACCCGACGCCAAGCTCGAATACATGGCCGTGACGGCGCAGAACACGCTGCCCCTGGTGCAAAACGGCACGCTCGATATCGGCTGCGGCCCCACCACCAACAACACCGCGCGCCAGCAGCAGGTGGCCTTTGCGGTGACCACCTATGTGAGCGAAGTGCGCATGGCAGTGCGCAAGGATTCGGACCTGAAGTCCATCAGCCAGCTCGCAGGCCGCACCATTGCCGCATCCACCGGCACCACCGCCGTGCAACTGCTGCGCAAGCAAGAACGCGCGCTGGGCGGCGCCCCGATCAAGACCGTGCTGGGCAAGGACCACCACGAGAGCTTCTTGCTGCTGGAGACCGGCCGCGCCGATGCCTTTGTGCTCGATGACAACCTGCTGGCCGGGATGATTGCCAACTCCAAAGACCCCTCGGCCTACCGCATCGTGGGCGAGCCGCTGGGCGCTGAGCCCATTGCACTGCTGTTCCGCAAGGACGACCCGACCTTCAAGGCCGCTGTGGACGGTGTGCTCACCAAGCTGATGCAGTCCGGCGAGATGGAAAAGATCTACACCAAGTGGTTTGTGAACCCCATCCCGCCCAAGAACATGAGCCTGAACCTGCCGCTGGGCACCACGCTGCGCCAGCTGTTTGCCACCCCCAACGACAAGCCCCTGGAGACTTACCAGCAATGAACGCTCCCATCCCCGCCACGGCCTTCCGCGCGGCCGACCGTTTGGGCGCCATCGGCGTCTCTGAAATCGTGCGTCTGACGCAAGAGGCCAACCAGCTCAAGCGCCAGGGCCAGCCCGTGATCGTGCTCGGCCTGGGCGAGCCCGATTTCGATACGCCAGCCCACATTCTGGAAGCCGCGCAGCAGGCCATGGCGCGGGGGGAGACGCACTATACGGTGCTGGATGGCACGGCCGAACTCAAGGCCGCCATCCAGCACAAGTTCAAGCATGACAACGGGCTGGACTTTGCGCTCAACGAAATCACCGCCGGTGCAGGCGCCAAACAGATCCTCTACAACGCCCTGATGGCGTCGGTGAATCCGGGCGATGAAGTGATCCTGCCCGCGCCGTACTGGACGTCCTACGCCGACATGGTGCTGATTGCGGGCGGTGTGCCCGTGGTCGTGCCCTGCACCGAGGCCAACGGCTTTCGCATCACGCCCGAGCAGCTGGAGGCGGCCATCACGCCGCGCACGCGCTGGGTGTTCATCAACTCGCCCTCCAATCCCAGCGGCGCGGCCTACAGCGCCGAGCAGCTGCGACCGGTGCTGGAGGTGGTGGAGCGCCACCCGCAGGTGTGGCTGCTGGCGGACGACATCTACGAACATATCCTGTACGACGGCCGCGCGTTTGCCACGCCCGCCGCCGTGTTGCCCTCGCTGCGCGATCGCACGCTGACGGTGAACGGTGTCTCCAAGGCCTATGCCATGACCGGCTGGCGCCTGGGCTACGGCGCGGGTCCCAAGGCGCTGATTGCGGCCATGGCCGTGGTGCAAAGCCAGGCCACGTCGTGCCCCTCGTCCATCAGCCAGGCCGCAGCCGTGGCGGCGCTGACGGGGCCGCAAGACGTGGTGCGCGAGCGCTGCCAAGCATTCCAGGACCGGCGCGATCTGGTGGTGGCTGCACTCAACGCCTCCCCCGGCCTGCGCTGCCGCGTGCCTGAGGGCGCGTTCTACACCTTCGCCAGTTGCGAAGGCGTGCTGGGCCGCACCACGCCCGGCGGCATGTTGCTGCGCACCGATGCCGACTTTTGCGCCTACCTGCTGCGCGAGCACCATGTCGCGGTGGTGCCCGGCGGGGTGCTGGGGCTGGCGCCATACTTTCGCATCTCCTACGCCGCCTCTACCGCTGATTTGCAAGAAGCCTGCGCGCGCATCCAGCGCGCCTGCCAGGCCCTGTTCTGAATTTTTGATCCGATACCGTTGATATGAATACGACCTCCCTCACCCCGCGCACCGGCGGCCAGATCCTGGTGCAGCAGCTCATCACCCATGGCGTGAAGCAGCTTTTTTGTGTGCCCGGCGAAAGCTACCTGGCGGTGCTCGATGCGCTGCACGATGCCGACATCGGCGTGACCGTGTGCCGTCAGGAGGGCGGTGCGGCCATGATGGCCGAGGCGCAGGGCAAGCTCACGGGCCAGCCCGGCATCTGTTTTGTGACACGTGGGCCGGGTGCTACCAATGCCTCGGCCGGCGTGCATATTGCGCACCAGGATTCGACGCCCATGATCCTGTTTGTGGGCCAGGTGGCCCGCAACGCCATGGGGCGTGAGGCATTTCAGGAGCTGGACTACAGCGCGGTGTTTGGCACTATGGCCAAGTGGGTGGTGCAGATTGACGACCCGGCCCGAGTGCCCGAGCTGATCTCGCGCGCCTTCCATGTCGCCACCTCGGGCCGCCCCGGCCCCGTGGTGGTGGCGCTGCCCGAAGACATGCTGACCGAAGCCGCCACCGTGGCCGATGCACTGCCCTACCAGGTGACGGAAACCCACCCTGGCGCAGCGCAGATGGCCGAGCTGGCCCAGCGTCTGCAAGCCGCCCAAAGCCCCGTGGCCATCCTGGGCGGCAGCCGCTGGTCTGAGCAAGCGGTGCGCGAGTTCACCGCGTTTGCCGAAGCGTGGTCCATCCCTGTGTACTGCTCGTTCCGCCGCCAGATGCTGTTCCCGGCCACGCACGCTTGCTACGGCGGCGACCTGGGCCTGGGCGTCAACCCCAAGCTGCTGGCACGCATCAAGGCGTCCGACCTGGTGCTGGTGGTGGGCGGCCGCTTGTCAGAGGTGCCATCGCAGAGCTACGAACTGTTCAACATTCCCACGCCTGCACAGCCGCTGGTGCACGTGCATGCCGATGCGGATGAGCTGGGCAAGCTCTACCGCCCCACACAGGCCATCCACGCCACTCCCCAGGCGTTTGCTGCGGCGCTCAATACGGTGCCCCCCACGGCCACTGTGCCGTGGAAGGCCCACACAGAAGCCGCCCATGCCGAATACTTGGCCTGGAGCGACACGGCGCCCATCCGCATCCCCGGCAACCTGCAAATGGGCCAGGTGATGCAGCACCTCAAGGAAGTGCTGCCCGCCGACACCATCTTCTGCAATGGCGCGGGCAACTTCGCCACCTGGATTCACCGCTTCTGGCCCTTCACCACCTACGCGAGTCAGCTTGCGCCCACCAGCGGATCGATGGGCTACGGCCTGCCCGCAGGCGTGGGCGGCAAGCGCCTGTGGCCGCAGCGCGAGGTGGTGATCTTTGCGGGCGATGGCGACTTTTTGATGCACGGGCAAGAGTTTGCGACCGCCGTGCAATACGGCCTGCCCATCATCGTGGTGCTGCTGGACAACGCCATGTACGGCACCATCCGCATGCACCAGGAGCGCGAGTACCCCGGCCGCATCAGCGCCACGCAGCTCAAGAACCCCGACTTCAAGGCCTACGCCCAGGCCTTTGGCGGCCATGGCGAGCGGGTGGAGCGCACCGAAGACTTTGCCCCCGCGCTGGCCCGTGCCCGCGCCAGCGGACTGCCCAGCGTGCTGCACTGCCTGATCGACCCCGAGGCGATCACGCCCACCGGCACACTGCAGGGCATTCGCAGCGCGGCGCTCTCCAAAAAGTAGGCTCCCTTTTCGTAAGCAGGCGCTGAGGCGTTCAGCCGGTCACGCGGGCGCCACCGGATTGCCGCAGGGTCTGCACCAGCAGATTCTGCAGGCTGTCCACCGCCTTGGAGCCGCGCGATGCGCGGCTGCGATACACGGCCACCTCCATGGGGGCCAGCGGCCCCAGGCCGTGCTCGGTGCCGAGCACCTGCAACTGCGGTGGCACGCTGCAGTGGGTGAGGGCGGCCACGGCCAGGCCGCTTTCCACCGCTGCAATTTGTCCGGCCAGGCTGGAGCTGTGATAGACCACCTTGTAGCGGCGCCCCTGCTGCGCCAGCGCGTGGATGGCGCCGCGCCGCGCCAGGCTGGCCGATTCGTACACCGCAATGGGCAGCGGGTCGCGCCTCCACAACTCGAACTGCGCAGACCCCACCCACACCATGGGCTCATGGAACAGCAACGTGCCCCGGCGTGCGTGGTCGCGCGAGATCAGGGCCAGGTCCAGGTCGCCACTGGCCACGCGCGGGATGAGGGCGGTGGACTGCTCGCAGTCCAGTTCAATCTCCACCGCGCTGTGCCGGGGGGCAAAGCGTTTGAGCACGGGCGTCAGGTAGCGCGCTGCATAGTCATCTGGCACTCCCAGCCGCACCCGGCCTGTGAGGGCGTCGCCGTTCAGTGCGTCGTGCGCTTCTGCGTGCAGTTCCAGAATGCGTCGGGCGTAGCCCAGCAGGGTTTCACCCTCGGGCGTGAGGTGCTGCTTGCGGGCATCGCGCTCCAGCAGTCGGTGGCCTACGGCGTCTTCCAGCTTCTTGAGCTGCATGCTGACCGCCGACTGCGACCGGTGCACCTCGGCCGCCGCGCCGGAGAGCGAGCCTGCATCCACCACCGCCACCAGGCATTGAAGCCAGTCGAGTTGCAAGTCACGGTAGCTCATGGATTGCCCCTGTGGTGATGTATTCGATGATCGAATGGTTGATGCGTAAATTATGCGCTTTCGATTGCAGCGGCTGGCGGCCACACTGCGGGCATGCAGCAGTCGTCCTCTACCGTTTCAGGCACATCCGTCCCCGTGGTTCCCGCGTCCGCTTCACCTGTGGCCGTTGCCCACGTGCTGCCGGATGCCCGCCGGCTGGATGGCTGGGTCGCCTTCGTGCTGGGCAACGCGCTGCTGGGCACCATCGGCGTGTTTGTGCACGAGGCGCAGGCGGCGCCGTTGACAGTGACGTGGTTCCGGTGCGCGTTTGGCCTCATCGGGCTCACGTTGTGGATGGCCTGGCGCAACCAGTCTTGGTCGGCACTTCGCCAGGGGCTCTGGGTGGGCTGGGCTGCTTTGCCGTGGGTGTTGCTGCTCAGCGGGCTCATGTTGGCGAGCTGGTGGCTGTTTTTCACCGCGATCCAGCAGGTGCCCACCGGGGTGGCGGTGGTGCTGTTCCATGTGCAACCGCTGTGGGTGTTGCTGCTGGGGGCTTGGTGGTTGAAAGAGTCCGTGCCCCGGCAGCGCGTGGTGTCCGTGCTGATCGCGATGGTGGGGCTGGTGCTGGCCACGGGCGTGGCCGGGGGGCTGTCTTCCTCAGGTGCCGGACATGCGCCTGGCTACTGGGTGGGCGTGGGCCTCTGCCTGGTCGGTGCGCTGTGCACAGCCACCGTCACCGTGGTTGCCAAGCGCCTGGGGGCGCTGCCGGTGGGCGCGCTGGCGTGGTGGCAATGCGCGCTGGGTGCCGCCGTGCTGTGGGTGGCCCCCGTGGGCCAAGGCTGGCCCGCCTGGGGCGCCCCATGGGCATGGCTGGCCGGGCTGGGGCTGATCCACACGGGCCTGGCATACACCCTGATGTACGCAGGCATGGCCCGGCTGGCCACGGCCCGGGTGGCGGTGCTGCAGTTTGCCTACCCGACGGTCGCCATCGTGGTGGACTGGGTGTACTTTCAGCACACCTTGGGCGCATGGCAGATGGCAGGTGTGGTGCTGATGCTGGGGGCCATAGCGGCAGGGGAGCGTGGCGCTCGGCGCAATCGCTAGTGCACCGCCTGCGCAGGGATGGCGCGGCCCCGCACAATATCGGGTGTGACCACCATCGAGTTCGATTCTTCTGAGACCCACCCCCCTGCGCAGGCTGCCTCTTCCGGCAAGCGGCGCCGCATCGCGCACCTGGACATGGACGCTTTTTTTGCGTCCGTCGAGCTGCTGCGCTACCCGCAGCTCAAAGGCCTGCCCGTGGTGATTGGCGGCGGGCGGCGCAAGGTGGACGAGCTGCTGCTGCGCGGCCCGGACGGCACCGCAGAGCGCGAGCGGCGCTTCATCCCGGTGGAGGACTTTCCGCTGCTCAAGGACTATGTGGGCCGGGGCGTGATCACCACGGCCACCTACCCGGCGCGGCAGTTTGGCGTGGGCTCGGCCATGGGCATGATGAAGGCGGCCAAGCTGTGCCCGCAGGCCATCGTGCTGCCGGTGGATTTTGATGAGGTGCGACGCTTTTCGCGCCTGTTCAAAAGCACCATCACCGAGATCGCGCCGGTCATGCAGGACCGGGGCGTGGACGAGGTCTACATCGACTTCACCGACGTACCCGGCGGCCAGCGCGAAGGCGGGAGAGTGCTGGCGCGGCTTATCCAGAAAAGTATCTTTGAAAGGACCGGGCTGACCTGCTCGATTGGCGTGGCGCCCAACCGGCTGCTGGCCAAGATGGCCAGCGAGTTCAACAAACCCAACGGTATCTCCATCGTTTACGAGGAAGACCTGCAGAGCAAGATCTGGCCCCTGAATGTGCGCAAGATCAACGGCATCGGCCCCAAGGCCGGCGAGAAGCTGGCGCGCCTAGGCATTGAGACCATCGGGCAGCTGGCCGCGCAGGATGAGCAATGGCTGATGGGCCACTTTGGCAAGTCCACTGGCGCATGGATGCACCGCGTGGCCTGGGGCCGCGACGACAGCCCGGTGGTGACCGAGAGCGAGCCCGTGAGCATGAGCCGCGAGACCACCTTTGACCGCGACCTGCATGCCGTGCGCGATCGGGCCGAGCTGGGCGCGATCTTTACCGACCTGTGCATGCGCGTGGCCGAGGACCTGCAGCGCAAGGGCTATGTGGCGCGCACCATCGGCATCAAGCTGCGCTACGACGACTTCAAGATTGCGACGCGCGACCACACCGCCCACAGCTACACGGCCGACGGGGCCACCATCCGGCAGCTGGCCGGGCAGTGCCTCAAGCGCGTGCCGCTGGACAAGCGCCTGCGGCTGCTGGGCGTGCGGGCCAGCACGCTGGTGCGGCGCGGCGAGGAGCCCGAGCCCGATTCGCAGACCCGTGCGGCAGCCGCGAGCAGCCGGCGCAGGCCGCAGGCGGGTGTGGACAGGGACACGGGGCAGCTCTTTTGACGCCACAGGAGTAGGGCTGGGGTGTGTGCGCCTCGGGAGGGTTGTGCAGGCCATCCCTCACTCGGCACCTTTTGGGGGCAAATCGGGGGAGTGAGCAGTTAGACTTGATTCGTATCAAGCGGTTACACGAACGTCTAACAAAACACCGCGCTGCCTGCCCCTGCCGCAGGCCTTCCAGGAGCCTCGAATGCGCATCAACCTGCCAGTGACCCAGCAGAATTTTGACTACCCCGGTGATGAGCTGCTGGTGTCCAGCACCAACACCAAGGGCGAGATCACGCACTGCAACCCGGCGTTTGTGCGCGTCAGTGGCTACAGCTACGACGAACTCATCGGCCAGCCGCACAACATCATTCGCCACCCGGACATGCCGCCCGAGGCCTACAAGGACATGTGGCGCACCATTGGCCGGGGCGAGCCCTGGACAGGTCTGGTGAAAAACCGGCGCAAGAACGGCGACCACTACTGGGTGCGAGCCAACGTCACTCCCATCATGGAAGGAGGCAAGCCACGCGCCTACATGTCGGTGCGCACCAAGCCCAGCGCGGCAGAAATTTCTGCCGCCGAAGCCCTGTATGCGCAGATGCGCAATGAGGCGGCATCGGGCGCGAGCAGCTTTTACCTGGATTCGGGCAACGTGCGCTATCGCGGGGTGCGCGGCTGGCAGCAGCGTCTGGCGCAGATGGCCTTGCTGCCCCGCATGGCGCTGTTGCTGGCGGTGATGGTGCTGCTGGCCTTGTTGCCCGACGTGATGGGCCTGCAAGGCACCACCGCCTGGGTGGCCCGCCTGGCGCTGCTGGTGCTGGGGGCGGGGTGGACGCTGTGGCGCTTTCAGGCCACCGTGCTGCAAGGGGTGCACGACGCCACCCGCTTCGCATCCGACATCTCGGCCTGCAATCTGGCCACGTCGGTGGGCACCGACTACCCCCAACCCCTGGGCGCGCTGATGCAGCGCTTGCAACAGACCCAGGTCAACCTGCGCGCCGTGGTGGGCGACGTGCGCACCGAGGTGCGCAACTTCATCGAATCGGCCGACGAAATCGCGCGCGGCGGCATGGACCTGTCGGCCCGTACCGAGTCGCAGGCCAGCAGCCTGGAAGAAACCGCCGCGGCCATGGAACAACTGGCCAGTACGGTGCTGCAGACGTCGGAGACAGCCGCCAAGGTGTCGCACGAGAGCGCACAGAGCAGCGACATCGCCACGCGCGGTGGCCAGGCGGTGCAGGAGGTGGGCGCGGCCATGCAGCAGATGAAGCTGTCGTCCACCAAGATCAGCGAGATCGTGGGCGTGATCGAGGGCATTGCCTTCCAGACCAATCTGCTGGCGCTCAACGCCGCGGTGGAAGCCGCGCGGGCTGGCGAGCAGGGCCGGGGCTTTGCGGTGGTGGCTGGCGAGGTGCGGGCACTGGCGCAACGCAGTGCCAGCTCGGCCAAGGAGATCAGCGGCCTGATCGGCGTCACGGTGAACCAGATCGCCAGCGGCGCGCAGCAGATGGACCATGCCGGCACCACCATCGAAGGCGTGGTCCATGCGGTGGAACGCGTGAGCACGCTGGTCCAGCAGATCAGCAGCGCCACCAAGGAGCAGTCGCAGGGCATTGCCCAGGTCAACGAGGCCGTGACCCAGCTTGACACCGTGACGCAGCAGAACGCCGCGCTGGTGGAGGAATCTGCCGCCGCCGCCCAGGGTCTCAAGGAGAGTGCGGTGTCGCTGGGCCGCTCGGTGGACGTGTTCCGGCTGGGGTGAGCGGCACCGCAAGGAGCCGCCCGCAGCCATTCGTACCTTGACGAATTCTTACTCGTAACTTACAGTGATTTTCCCGTTTTCCGGGAGATCACCATGACCCTCGACGAGCTGCAGCGCATCAAGCAGTGGCATGTGGCACACAAGGCCGACCACCCGCTCGAATACCACCTGTGGGACCTGGTGCTGACGGTCTGGATGCTGGGCTGGGTGGGCTGGTTTCCCATCTGCGCTTTTGGCGAGCCCTGCGCCGCGCCGGTCTGCCTGATCGGCATTTTTGTCCCCAGCCTGTACGTTGCCTGGCGCACCCGCGCGCACCTGCGCCACACCCTGCGGTGCGACTGGATTGACGCGCGCAACTGATGAAGGCGGTCGGTTGACGGGGATGGTCAGGCCTACTGCCGCGCCGTTCGCACGTTGCGCGGCAGGGCTTGCGGGTGACTGGTGCGCAGGGGGTTGATGTCCAGCCCGCCCCGGCGCGTGTAGCGCGCGTACACCGTGAGCTTGATGGGTTTGCAGCGCGTCCACACGTCCATGAAGATGCGCTCCACGCACTGCTCGTGGAATTCGTTGTGGTTGCGAAAGCTCACCAGGTACTGCAGCAGGCCTTCCTGGTTGATCTGCGGGCCGCTGTAGCTGATCTGCACGCTGCCCCAGTCGGGCTGGCCGGTCACCAGGCAGTTGCTCTTCAGCAGGTTGCTGGTGAGGGTCTCGGTCACGGGCGCTTCGTTGAATGTGGCCGTCAGCAGGTCGGGCGCGGGTTGGTAGCGCGTGCATTCCACGTCCAGCCGGTCCAGGCTCAGGCCGTCCAGCTCGTGCACGGGCTCCTGGTCGAACAGCTCGGGCGCGATGAGCTTCACCCCCACGGTGGCAGGGTGCTCGGCGCCACGCCACACGGCTTCGCTGATGTCTGTGCGGATGCGTGCCTGCACCTCGGCTGCGTCGGTGAAGCGCGTGTTGTTGAAGCTGTTGAGGTAGAGCTTGAACGACTTGCTTTCGACGATGTTGGGCGTCTCGCAGGGCACGGTGATGTGCGCCAGCGCCACCTGCGGCTTGCCACGCGCATTCAGCCATGACAGCTCGAACGCCGTCCACAGGTCGGCCCCGAAGAAGGGCGCCGAGCCGGTGATGCCGATCTCGGCCCGCTTGCCCGCGCGCGGGATGGGGAACAGCAGTGAGGCGTCGTACTGGTCCACATAGGCCGATGCCTTGCCGAGTTGGGATTGTTCTGGCGTGTTCATGGCCTGGTCTTTCGGGTGTGTGGGTTCCAAGGGGGACGTGTTTTGCTACTGTTTTTGTAGCTTCTGGCGCATGTTCGACTAGCGCATGCCGGGGTTTTTACTGAAATTCCCGCTCACGCAGCCATTTGGTGGCAATCCATTTATCCCCGGCGATCACGGGGGCGCCGCCATGCAGGGTGCGGGTGGACGGGTGCGGGCGCTCGTAGCTGAAGAACACCGCGTTGCCACGCTGCGGCGCCACCTCCAGGTGCACGTCGGGGAAGGTGGTGCCGCCGCCCTTGTCGGGCGTGTTCAGATACATCACCAGCGTGCCCACACGCTGGCCGCCGCGTTTGATGATGCTGGGCGTGCCAGGCTCGGCGGGGTCAAAGTAGTCGTAGTGGGGTTTGTATTCGGCACCCGGGCGATAGTGCAGCACCTGCAGGCCTTCGCCGTTTTCGATGGGCCACTGGAGCAGCCGCGCGATGCGCTCTTCGATGCGCTGGATCAGCGGGCTTTGGCCGCGCTGGAAGAACATGCCGTCGCTGGTGCGGTCGGCGTTGATCTCTTCGCCGCCGGTCTTGGTGGCCACGGTGAGCGAGCGTGCCATGCGGGGCTCTGCGGCGGCGATCAGGGCATCACACTCCTCCGGCGAAAGCAGGTTGCCAAACACCACGATGCGCGGCTGCGCCATGGCCAGCAGCACATTCACGATGCGATCGCCGCAGTCCACCTGGGCGGGGGATTCATCCAACCGGGGCTCGGGCACCGGCACGGCCGAGGGCAGGCCCTGCTGCACGGCCAGGTCGTTCAGGTGCTCCTGCAGCGTGATCTCCAGCGCGTCGGCGGCCACGTCCTCGTCCCAGCCTGCGTCGCGCATGGATTGCAGCACCACAGGCGCGGCGTAGCCCGCCTGCGCCTGCTCAATGATCCAGCGGCGCAGCTCGGGCGTGATGGCCTGCCGCGCTGCGCTGGGGCGCTGGGTGCTGGTGGTCGTGCCGTCCGGGTGCTGGTCAGAACGCAATGTCATGGCGGTCCTTCAACAAGAAAGAACAGGGGAGGAGTGTTTATAAGGCCGGCGGGGCCTTGCGCCGGAAGACCAGGCGCTCGGGCGTGGAGGAGGCCGGGGCAAAGGCATAGCCGTCCAGATCAAATCCTTCGAGCTGGTGGGGTGTGGCAAGGCGGTGGGTGATGGCATAGCGCGCCATCAGGCCGCGTGCGCGCTTGGCAAAGAAGCTAATGATCTTGTAGTTGCCGCCCTTCCAGTCCTCGAACACGCATTCGATCACGCGCGCCTTGAGCACCTTGCGGTCCACGGCCTTGAAGTATTCCTGCGACGCCAGGTTGACCACCACCGGCGTGGTGTCCGCGCGCAGCCGGGTGTTGAGGTGCTCGGCAATCTGGCGGCCCCAGAACTGGTAGAGGTTGCTGCCCGCGCCAGTGGCCAGGCGCGTGCCCATCTCCAGGCGGTAGGGCTGCATGCGGTCCAACGGCCGCAGCACGCCGTACAGGCCGCTCAGGATGGCGACATGGCTCTGGGCCCAGTCCAGGTCGTCAGCGCTCAGGCTGCGGGCCTGCAGCCCCTCGTACACGTCGCCATTGAAGGCCAGCACCGCCTGGCGTGAGTTATGGGCCGTGAAGCGGGGCCGCCAGGCCTGGTAGCGCGCCACGTTCAGCGCCGCGAGCGTGTCGCTCAGTTCCATCAGCGACGCAATCTGCTGCGGCGACTGCTCGCGCAGCACCTCGATGAGGGCCGTGGACTGCGGCACAAACTGCGGTGTGGTGTGGGGCAGGCCTTCGGGAACGGGCGTCTCGTAGTCGAGCGATTTGGCGGGAGACAGCAGGAACAGCATGGGGCGGAGGGTCCGTGGATCTCGGGTGTGCGGCTTGGGGCGGGGCGTGGACGGTGTGGGCAGCGGGCTGCACTGCGGCACCGGCGAACCGAAATGGTACCTGCTGATAGGCTGCCTCCGGCCGCTTGCGGGTATTGGCGCCAAGGGCCGTGCACACTCGGCGGCCCCAAAAAAAGAAGGCGGCCTGAGCCGCCTTCTGGGTGATGGCTACAGCCCTGGGGCAGCAGCCATTGCAGCGCATCAGGCTGCAGGGGGCTGCTCAAATGGCAGCGCCATGGCCGACAGGTCGCGGCGGGTTTCCACCAGCACCAGCGGGCCTTCGTCCAGCACCACCGCTGGTGGGCGCTCGCGGGGCACGCGGATGGGCTTGGGCTCGGCCGCGATGGCGGCCTGCACGGCCGCAATCTTGTCTGCGTCCGAGTTCACCCACTGCAGGCCCGATGCGGCAGCGACTTGCTGCAGTTCATCGATGGGCAGCGTGAACGCCTGCACGCGCGGCAGGCCCTTGGCGGGCGCTGCAGGCGCCGGTGCCGCAGCTGCCGGAGCGGGTGCCGCGATCGGAGCCGGTGCGGCCACGGGGGCGGCAGCGGGGGCTGCAACAGGCGCTGGAACAGCTACAGGTTCGGTAGCCGCTGCGACTGGCGCTGCGGCCACAGGGGCAGCCACCGGTGCCACAGGCTCTGCGGCGGGCGTGTTGTTGCTGAAGTAGCTGCGGCGTGGCGCTTCGTCCTGTGCCGGGGCGGGCTCGGCCTGGGTGGGGTCGAAGTCCAGCATGGCGGGTGCAGCGGCTTCGGCGTTGCCGTTGGCGTCGCGTGGGCCACGCTCGCCACGTTCGCGGCGGTCACGGCCGTAGCGGTCGCGGGAGCGGCGCTCGCGGCGTTGCTCTTCGCTGGCGCCATTGCCATTGCCGTTGGCGGGTGCGTCGTTGCCACTCAGGTCCAGGTCTGGCAGCGAGGCCAGGGGCGCGGTGTCGGCAAAGTCGCCGGCAGCGGCCGGGGCTGCTGCCTCCTGGGCCTCGACCGCACGGGGAGCGCGTTCACCACGCTCGCCACGGTTGCCACCGCGATCACCGCGTTCGCGGCGCGGGCCGCGTTCGCCACGGGGTTGCTGGGCGGGTTGGCCTTCTGCACCACCGGTGTTGCCAGCGTTGGGGCCTTCCACCTGAGCGGTTGCGGCGTTGGCGTTGTCACCGTTCGTGCCAGCGTTCAGGTTGCGCGGCTCGCTGTCGCGGCGGCCACGGCCCCCTTCACGGCCTTCGCCGCGTCCGTTGCGGCCACCGTCACGGACTTCGCCCTCGGGGCGGCGCTCTGCGTCGCGGGGGGCGCGGCCTTCGGCCGAGCGTTCACCACGGCGGCCACGGCTTTCACCGGTGCTGCCTTCGCGGTTGCCGTCACGTGGTGCGCCTTCGCGCTGACCGTCACGGTTGCCGTCGCGGCCACCACGGCGGCCACGGCTTTCACCGTTGCGGCCTTCGCGGCGGGGTTCGCCACGGCCGGTGGTTTCGGCCGCGGCCGGTGCGGCGGCTGGCGCAGCCGTTGCCACCGGGGCGGGTGCTGCGGGGGCGCTGCCAAAGCCGAACAGGCTCTTGAGCCAGGCGAAGAAGCCTTGCTCCTGCGGCGCGGGGGCGACAGGCGCCGGAGCGGCCACGGGGGCAGGTGCAGGGGCTGCATGGGCTGCGGGGCGCTGGCCGCCACGGGGTGGGCGTGCGGCGCCTTCGGGGCGGGGCTCGGCCACGGGGGCGGGTGCGTCAGGCAGCACGCCCTTGATCACCGGGGTCTGCTTGTTGGTGGGCTCCTGCGAGCGGCGCGTGACAGACGTCGGGTCTTCCACTTCTTCGGCGAGCTTGTAGCTGGCTTCGATGTGGTCCAGGCGCGGGTCGTCGTGCTTGAGGCGCTCCAGGCGGTAGTTGGGGGTTTCCAGCGTCTTGTTGGGAACCATCAGCACGGCCACGCGTTGCTTGAGTTCGATCTTGGCGATCTCGGTGCGCTTTTCGTTCAGCAGGAACGAGGCCACTTCCACCGGCACCTGGCAGTGCACGGCGGCGGTGTTGTCCTTCATCGACTCTTCTTGAATGATGCGCAGGATCTGCAGCGCCGACGATTCGGTGTCACGGATATGGCCTGAGCCACCGCAGCGGGGGCAGGGGATGGACGAGCCTTCGGACAGCGCAGGCTTCAGGCGCTGGCGGCTCATTTCCATGAGGCCGAACTTGCTGATGGTGCCGAACTGCACGCGGGCGCGGTCTTGGCGCAGCGCATCGCGCAGGCGGTTCTCGACCTCACGGCGGTTCTTCGACTCTTCCATGTCGATGAAGTCGATCACGATCAGGCCGCCCAGGTCGCGCAGGCGCATCTGGCGGGCCACTTCATCGGCGGCTTCCAGGTTGGTGCGGGTGGCAGTTTCCTCGATGTCGCCGCCCTTGATGGCGCGGGCCGAGTTCACGTCCACGGACACCAGTGCTTCGGTGTGGTCGATCACGATGGCGCCGCCCGAGGGCAGGCTCACGGTGCGGGCGTAGGCCGACTCGATCTGGTGCTCGATCTGGAAGCGGCTGAATAGGGCGGCGTCGTCGCGGTAGCGCTTCACGCGGGCAGCATGCTCGGGCATGACGTGCGCCATGAACTGCTGCGCCTGTTCGTAGATGTCGTCGGTATCGATGAGGATGTCACCGATGTCGTTGTTGAAGTAGTCGCGGATCGCGCGGATGACGAGCGACGATTCCTGGTAGATCAGGAAGGCGCCCTTGCCGCCCTTGGCGGCGCCATCGATGGCGTTCCAGAGCTTGAGCAGGTAGTTCAGGTCCCACTGCAGCTCTGGCGCGGTGCGGCCGATGCCAGCGGTGCGCGCAATGATGGACATGCCGTTGGGGTACTCCAGCTGGTCCATCGCCTCCTTGAGTTCGGCACGGTCCTCGCCCTCAATGCGGCGCGACACGCCGCCACCCCGGGGGTTGTTGGGCATCAGAACCACATAGCGGCCGGCCAGGCTGATGAAGGTGGTCAGGGCTGCGCCCTTGTTGCCGCGCTCTTCCTTTTCGACCTGGACCAGCAGCTCCTGGCCTTCCTTGATGACTTCGTTGATGCGCGCCTGGCTGGGCGAAACGCCAGGGGCGAAGTACTGGCGCGAGATTTCCTTGAACGGCAGGAAGCCATGGCGGTCTTCGCCGTAGTCGACAAAGCAGGCTTCCAGCGAGGGCTCGACGCGCGTGACGACGGCCTTGTAGATGTTGCCCTTGCGCTGCTCGCGCCCTTCAATCTCGATTTCGTAGTCGAGGAGCTTTTGTCCGTCGACGATGGCCAGGCGCCGTTCTTCGGGCTGCGTGGCGTTGATGAGCATCCGCTTCATGATGCGATTCCTTCAGTGTGTTGCGGACAGCAGCGGTGCAACCATCCCTCTCAGCGGGGAAAGCTGCGCGGGCTGCCGCCCACAGTTCCAAACCATTAACAACAAGCTCTACAGGAGCTGTGAATGCCTGGACTGACGCATCGAAACGAAGGGAATTGCCGGGAATGCCAATGATCTGCCGCGCTCTAGCGCAGCATCGTGAGGCAGGGGCGCGTGGATGGGGGCGAGTGGTAGGAGCGCAGTTTTGCTAGCAAAAAAGTAGCTGATTGCGCTTGCTGGCTGGGCGCTAGAGCCGAATAGGAGCGTGCAGCCGGGGGCATCAGCCACCGCCACAAGGTCACCATCCAGCTCATCAACAACCACATGCTCGCTTTGATCCGCTGGCAGGCTGCGCCCGGGTAGGGAGCATCTGCCAGCTGGGGGATTCCGTATCAGTGTTTCAATCTGTCAGCCCGCCGCACGGCATGCGGGCCACCACAGGCATCTGGCCTGCAATCTGCGCGCACGACGCCCGCTGGCATCGACCTGCCTGCGTGAGGGGCAAGGGCTGTGTGGACTAAACTCCAGACAAATCAACCACTTACATAACAACGCGCAGGTGAAACACATTATAGGGGCCAAACCGCCCGCAGCTTCTGCGGGGCTTCCCGCAGCCCGCCTGGTGGAAGTGGATGCTGACTCCGCCGGCCAGCGGCTCGATAACTTTTTGATACGCCACCTGAAAGGTGTGCCAAAAACGCACGTCTACCGCATCATCCGCAGCGGCGAGGTGCGCATCAACAAAGGCCGCGTGAGTGCCGACACCCGCGTCGAGGCGGGTGACATCGTGCGACTGCCGCCTGTCCGGATTTCAGACAAGGTCGCCGAAAAGGCCGAGCGCCCGGCGCCCGCACGCGAATTTCCCATCCTGCTCGAAGACGAGCACCTGATCGCCATCGACAAACCGGCCGGTGTGGCGGTGCACGGCGGCAGCGGTGTGAGCTTCGGCGTGATCGAGCAACTGCGCCAGGCGCGCCCGGCCTCCAAATTCCTGGAGCTGGTGCACCGGCTGGACCGCGAAACCTCCGGCATCCTGCTGGTGGCCAAGAAGCGGTCAGCACTCACTCACCTGCAGGACCAGTTCCGAGAGCGCGAGACGGGCAAAACCTATCTGGCGCTGGTCACGGGCGCCTGGCCGGCCAACAAGAAGGTCATCGACCTGCCGCTGCACAAATATCTGCAGGCCGACGGCGAACGCCGCGTGCGCGTGACCACCGCCGACGACCCGGATGGCATGCGCTCCATCACCCTGGTCAAGGTGCGCAGCACGGCAGCGGCCCGGCCGGAACAGGGCCTGCCCGCGATGTCGCTGCTGGAGGTGACCATCAAGACCGGCCGCACCCACCAGATCCGTGTGCACCTGGCCAGCCAGGGGCACGCCATCGTGGGCGACGACAAATACGGCGATTTCGATCTCAACAAACGACTGCAGAAGCAGGGGATGAAGCGCATGTTTCTGCATGCCTGGCGGTTACAGTTCAACCACCCCGCCTCGGGCGAGCGTGTGCAGCTGATTGCCGAGCTGCCGCCCGAGCTGGCTGATTTTGTGCCCACCGCCTGACGATCCTGCGCGAAAAAACTTCTGCTTCCATGTCCGCCAAAAACTTCCGTCCGCGCCGCTTCGACCTCATCGCCTTTGACTGGGACGGCACGCTGTTCGATTCCACCGCCATCATCGTGCGCTGCATCCAGGCGGCGGTGCGCGACGTGGGCGGCACCGTGCCCACCGACAAGGAGGCTGCCTACGTGATCGGCATGGGCCTGATGCAGGCGCTGGCCCATGCGGCGCCCGATGTGCCGCCCGAGAAGTACACCGAGCTGGGCAACCGCTATCGCTTTCACTACATCCAGCACCAGGACGACCTGAGCCTGTTCGACGGCGTGTTGCCCTTGCTGAACGACCTGCGCGAGCGCGGCCACCTGCTGGCCGTGGCCACCGGCAAAAGCCGGCGCGGGCTGGACGAGGCGCTGCACACGGTTCAACTCAAGGGCGTATTCGACGGCTCCCGCACCGCAGACCAGACCGCTGGCAAGCCCCACCCCCTGATGCTGCAGGAGCTGATGGCCGAATTTGACGTGGCGCCTGAGCGTCTCTTGATGATCGGCGACACCACGCACGACCTGCAGATGGCTGTCAACGCGGGCTGCGCGAGTGTGGGGGTGAGCTATGGGGCCCATGAACCCGACGCCTTCCATGCGCTCCAGCCGCTGGCGGTGGCCCATTCGGTGCGCGAACTGCACGACTGGCTGCTGAACAACGCCTAACGCTGGGCCGTGAAGCGGAGCAAGCCATGAACACGTCGCCCGAGCAGTCCTTCGCTTTGTGCAACAGCGCCGACCTCGTCGATGGGGGGCGGGCCGTGCCGTTTGATGTCGTGTACGCGGGCCAGACCTGCCGGGCCTTTGCAATCCGCTACCAGGGCCTGCCACACGCCTACCTCAATCGCTGCACCCATGTGGCGATGGAGATGGACTACCAGCCCGACCGCTTTTTTGACGACACGGGCCACTGGCTGTTGTGCGCGACCCACGGCGCGGCTTATTTGCCCCACACCGGCCAGTGCGCGGGCGGACCCTGCCGGGGTGGACTGGTGAAAATTGCCCTGTCGGAGAGGGATGGCGTGGTGCGCTGGCATACTGCCTACAACCTGCAGCCCGTAGAGTTCTAGAAAATCCAGATGAATTACCCTGATGTGCTGTCGCCTGGTTCCGTCCGGCACGGCGCGCGGGCTGCAGCGGTGCAGTTCCCAGGACGCATGACATGACAGACCCCCAACAGCCCGGTTCGTCGGGCTTTGACCCCAAAACCAATTCCGCGCCCGATCTGTGGGCGCAAGCAGCTACAAATTCAGGAGCACCTGTGAGCGACTCATCGCGTGAACCCGGCTGGGAACGTGCCACGCTGGAAAAGCTGGCCTTTGCTGCCCTCAATGAGCAACGCAGCGCCCGCCGCTGGAAGATTTTTTTCCGCCTGGCCTGGCTGGCCCTGCTGGCGGCGATTGCGTTTGCCGCCTTGCGCCAGGCGTCGCCCAGCACCAGCACCAGCACGCCGCACACAGCGGTGGTGGACATCAAGGGCGAAATCGCCAGCGGTGCCGAGGCCAGTGCCGAGTTTGTGGTGGCCGCCATGCGCAGCGCGCTGGAAGACGAGGGTTCGCAGGCCTTGGTGCTGTTGATCAACTCGCCGGGCGGCAGCCCCGTGCAGGCGGGGATCATCAACGACGAGATCGTGCGCCTGAAGGCCAAGCACAAGAAACCGATCTACGCCGTGGTGGAAGAAACCTGCGCCTCGGCCGCCTACTACATCGCTGCCGCTGCCGACGACATCTACGTGGACAAGGCCAGCATCGTGGGCAGCATCGGCGTGCTGATGGATGGCTTCGGCTTCACTGGCACCATGGAAAAGCTGGGTGTGGAACGCCGCCTGCTCACCGCCGGTGAAAACAAAGGCTTTCTCGACCCCTTCAGCCCGCAGACCGAAAAGCAGCGCGCCTACGCGCAGACCATGCTGGACCAGATCCACCAGCAGTTCATCGCCGTGGTGAAGGCCGGGCGGGGTGACCGCCTCAAGACCACGCCCGACACCTTCAGCGGCTTGTTCTGGACAGGCCAGCAGGCCGTGGAGATGGGCCTGGCTGACAAGCTGGGCAACCTGGACTATGTGGCGCGCGAAGTGGTCAAGGCCGAAGACATCATCGACTACACCCGCCGCGACAACGTGGCCGAGCGCTTGGCCAAGCGCTTTGGCGCTGCCGTGGGCATGGGCGCGGTCAAGTCGCTGGCTGTATCGGGGCCGCAGCTGCGCTGACCTTCGCCTGGAAGGCGCTCGGGGAGCTTGATCATTCGCACGAGCCCTTGAATTGACCGGATATGTGTATCCAAAGCCCCGGCAGAGGTTTCTGCTGGGGCTTTTTTGTGGGCCCTCGTTGCGCTGCATCTGGCGCCTGTGCGAGGCCGTTGTGCAGCGTTTTGAGGTGTTCTCGGGCGAATGCGATAGTGAAATATGTCTGAAATGCTCCTAAGGTTATAGCATTTCAGGCGCCACGTGCGTCCCGTGCCGCCTCGTGCCTGTCTCAGCGCCCCAGCGCAAACACCACGGGTGTGCGGTTGTCCGGTGGCGCGGGCTGTTGCTTCCACTGGCGCACCAGTTGGCTTTGCACCCGCGCGTCGGGCAGGGTCAGGCCGCTGGCCAGCGCCAGCCGGGTGTGCGGCTGCAGCGTCTGCACCAGGGCCTGCCACAGGGCAGGGTTGCGGTACGGGGTTTCGATGAACAGCTGGGTCTGGCCCGTGCGTAGCGCCAGGCCCTCCAGCTCCTTGATGCGCTGTGTGCGCTCTTGCCCGTCTTGCGGCAGGTAGCCGACAAAGGCGAAGTTTTGGCCGTTGAGGCCGCTGGCCGCCAGCGCCAGCAGCAGAGACACCGGCCCGACCAGTGGCACCACGCGCAGGCCCAGGTCGTGCGCAGCCCGCACCACCGACGAGCCGGGGTCGGCCACGGCGGGCATGCCCGCTTCGCTGACCAGTCCGACATCGTGCCCGTTCAGCGCAGCAGCCAGCAGCGGGCGGGCGTCGAACGGGGCCGAGCCCTTGTCGCCGTGGTCGCCTTTCTTGTGCACCTCGCGTGGCAACTCGGTGATCTGCTGTTGCTGCAGGGACAGGGCCAGGGGGTACAGCGCGTCAATCCGCTTCAGGTAAGCGCGTGTGCTTTTGGCGTTTTCGCACACCCAGTGGGTCAGGCGGGCGGCTGTTTGCAGGGTGGCAGAGGGCAATGCATCTTGCAGCGGGGCCTGGGTGTCGCAGCCAAAGTCCAGGGGGGCAGGCACAAGATACAGCGTGCCGGATTTGACGCTCATGGCAGCACCAGCCCTGCTGCGCGCAGCATGCGGCATGTGCGGATCAGTGGCAGCCCGATGAGCGCCGTGGGGTCATCGCTGTGGATGGCGTCCAGCAGTGCAATGCCCAGGCCTTCGCTCTTGGCGCTGCCTGCGCAGTCGTAGGGCTGTTCGGCGCGCAGGTAACGTTCGATTTCCTCGTCCGACAGGTCGCGGAACTTCACCTCCACGGGGGCGAGGTCCACCTGCTCAAAGCCGGTGGCGGCGCACACCACGGCCAGCGCGGTCTGGAACACCACCGTCTGGCCGCGCATCTCGCGCAACTGCTGCACGGCGCGCTCGTGCTGGCCCGGTTTGCCCAGCGGCTCTCCGGCCAGGTCGGCCACCTGGTCGGACCCGATCACCACCGCTTCGGGGTGCTGCCGTGCCACAGCTTTCGCTTTAGCCAGCGCCAGGCGCAAGGCCAGGGCGCGGGGCGCCTCGCCGGGCAGGGGGGTTTCATCGACATGGGGGGCGGTCACTTCGAAAGGCAGGTTCAGCCGTTCCAGCAATTCGCGCCGGTAGCGCGAGGTCGAGCCCAATACCAGAGGGCGTTGCGAGGAGGGGGATTGATGCATGCGCCGATTCTCTTACACTGCCGCCATGACCAAGGAATTCTCCGCACAGCGCCTCGACGTGAAAGCCTTTGCACAGGCGGGCGGTCGGCTGGCGGGCCACGACTCGCTGTTGAAGTACGAACGCCTGGCGCAAGAGGCCAAAGGCCTGCACCCGGACCTGCTGGTGGACTGGGAGGCGACCGGTGAAATACGCACCGCGCTAGGCGGAATGGGGCAGGTCTGGTTGCACATCAAGGTACGCGCCAGCTTCCCTATGGAGTGCCAGCGCTGCCTGACGCCGGTAGACGTCCCGCTGGAGGTGGATCGGGAGTTCCGCTTCGTGGCCGATGAAGCCACGGCCGAGGCCCTGGACGATGAGAGCGAAGAAGACCTGCTGGCCCTGAGCCGCGAGTTTGATTTGCACGAGCTCATCGAAGACGAATTGCTGATGGCCTTGCCCGTGGTGCCCAAACATGACGAGTGCCCGACCTCGGTGCCTCTGGCGTCTTCTGACGACGATTTTGAAGAAGCCAATGCCGAAAAACCCAACCCGTTCGCTGCCTTGGCCGCTTTGCGCAAGGACGCCAAAGACTGATTGGCGGGCCCAAAAAGCATTTGGGTTATAATCGTGGGCTTCACGCGAACCCCATCGTGTCTTTTTGGGCTGATCGCGTTTTTACCAACCTATTCCAGATCAGGAGCCATCATGGCCGTTCAGCAAAACAAAAAGTCCCCTTCCAAGCGCGGTATGCACCGCTCGCACAATGCCCTGAATGTGCCAGGCATTGCTGTGGAACCCACTACCGGTGAAACGCACCTGCGTCACCACATCAGCCCCAACGGTTTCTACCGTGGCCGTCAGGTGCTGAAGAACAAGTCTGAAGCCTGACCTTCACTCCATCCAAAGGCCCGTTGCTACACACCCTGTAGCGCGGGCCTTTGTTTTGACCGTCGTATTCATTTCTCGGCCCTTCGGGCCGACCGGACAAGTCGCCCATGATCACACTGGCTGTTGACTGCATGGGGGGCGACCACGGCCCCCGCGTCACGCTCGCGGCGTGCCGCCAGTTTCTCGACCACCACCCGGATGCCCGCCTGCTGCTAGTTGGCCTGGCGGATAGCCTGCAATCGTTTTCCCACGACCGAGCCACCATCGTGCCAGCTACCGAAGTGGTGGCCATGGACGATCCGGTGGAGGTGGCTTTGCGCAAGAAGAAGGATTCTTCGATGCGGGTTGCCATCCAGCAGGTCAAGGACGGCGCTGCATCGGCGGCGGTGTCTGCCGGCAATACCGGGGCCCTGATGGCCATTGCCCGGTACCTTCTCAAGACGCTGGACGGCATCGACCGGCCCGCCATCGCCACCCAGATGCCCAACGCCACCGGCGGTGCCACAACCGTCCTGGATCTGGGCGCTAATGTCGATTGCTCGGCCGAACATCTGCTTCAGTTTGCCGTGATGGGCTCTGCCCTGGTGTCGGTTCTTCAAGAGGGGGGTGAGCCCACGGTGGGCCTGCTGAACATTGGTGAAGAAGTCATTAAAGGCAGTGAAGTAATCAAAAAAGCTGGTGAATTGCTGCGGTCTGCGGCCAATTCCGGCGACTTGAACTTCTATGGCAATGTTGAGGGCAACGATATCTTCAAGGGTACGGTGGATATCGTGGTCTGTGACGGTTTCGTGGGCAATGTGGCCCTCAAGGCCAGCGAAGGTGTGGCCTCGATGATCATCGGGGCGCTCAAAACCGAGTTTTCGCGCCACATTTTTACCAAAATGGCTGCCATCGTCGCTTATCCGATTCTAAAAGCGTTGATGAAGCGCATGGATTATCGTCGTTACAACGGTGCGGCGCTGCTGGGCCTGCGCGGGCTGGTGTTCAAGAGCCACGGATCGGCAGACGCCATGGCTTTCGAGCAGGCGTTGAACCGGGCGTATGATGCAGCCCGCAACAACCTGCTCGACCGTGTCCGGACCCGGATTGCGCATGCGGCGCCCCTGCTGGCGCCTGCAGATGCCCAGCCCCAGCCTGGCGTTGCGGCGACCCCACAATAATGAGACGTTATTCCCGCATTACCGGCACCGGCAGCTACCTGCCCCCACGCCGGTTGACCAACGCCGATCTGGTCGCAGAACTGGGCCAGCGCGGCATCGAAACCTCGGATGAATGGATTGTGGAGCGCACCGGCATTCGGGCGCGCCACTTTGCCGCGCCGGATGTCACCGCCAGCGACCTCGGTTTGGAGGCTGCGCGCAACGCCTTGCAGGCCGCCAATCTGCAGCCCACTGACATTGATCTGATCATCGTGGCCACGTCCACGCCAGACATGGTGTTCCCGTCGGTCGCCTGTATTTTGCAGAACAAGCTGGGCGCCAATGGTTGCCCTGCTTTCGATGTGCAGGCGGTCTGCAGCGGGTTTGTTTATGCCCTGTCGGTGGCGGACTCCATGATCCAGACCGGTGCAGCCAACCGCGCCCTGGTGATTGGCGCCGAAGTTTTCAGCCGCATTCTGGACTTCAACGACCGCACTACCTGTGTGTTGTTCGGGGATGGCGCGGGCGCTGTGGTGCTGGAGGCCTCTGACACACCGGGCATTCTGTCGAGCGACTTGCACGCCGACGGCAAGCATGTGGATATTTTGTGTGTGCCCGGCAATGTGTCTGGCGGCAAGGTGCTTGGCGACCCGGTCCTCAAGATGGACGGGCAGGCGGTCTTCAAGCTGGCAGTCGGTGTGCTGGAGAAAGCGGCCCACGCGGCCTTGGCCAAGGCCGGGCTGACTGAGGCCGATATCGATTGGCTGATTCCGCACCAGGCCAACATCCGCATCATGCAGGGCACTGCCCGCAAACTGAAGATGTCCATGGACAAGGTCGTGGTCACGGTGGACCAGCACGGCAATACCTCGGCGGCGTCCATTCCTCTGGCTCTGGACCACGCGGTGCGCGCCGGTCAGGTCAAGAAAGGCGAAACCCTGCTGCTCGAAGGCGTGGGCGGCGGCTTCACCTGGGGCGCCGTGCTCCTGAAGTTGTAGCTGCTAGCGCAATAGGTACTAGCGCTACCGGCCAGTTTCATCATATTTCTGGATTTTTCATGAAGTCTTTTGCATTTGTCTTTCCTGGGCAAGGCTCGCAATCGGTGGGCATGCTGGATGGCTGGGGTGACCACCCGGTGGTGGCTCAGACCCTGAAGGAAGCCTCGGATGCCTTGGGCGAAGATGTTGGCCTGCTGATCAAGGAAGGCCCCAAGGAAGCGTTGGCTCTCACCACCAACACCCAGCCGGTGATGCTGGTCGCGGGTGTGGCGGCATGGCGGGTGTGGCGCGCAGAAGGTGGCGCAGCCCCAGCGGCTGTGGCGGGGCATTCGCTGGGTGAATACTCCGCCCTGGTGGCGGCTGGTGTGCTGACGCTGGCGCAGGCGGCTCCGCTCGTGCGGTTGCGCGCAGCGGCCATGCAAGAGGCTGTGCCCGTCGGGACCGGAGCCATGGCCGCCATTCTGGGCATGGAGGCTTCCAAGGTCATCGCCGGTTGCGCCGAGGCATTGGCCTCGTTCGGCCCGGGCACGGCCGAAGTGGTGGAGGCTGTCAATTTCAACGACCCGATCCAGACCGTGATCGCTGGTACCAAGGCGGCGGTGGACAAGGCCTGCGAAGTGCTTAAGGCGGCGGGCGCCAAGCGTGCATTGCCCCTGCCGGTGTCGGCGCCTTTCCACTCCAGCCTGATGAAGCCGGCCGCTGAAAAGCTGCGTGTGGCGCTGGCAGACGTTGCCTTGGCTGCCCCCCAGATTCCGGTGGTCAACAACGTGGACGTGGCGGTGCAGCAGGACGCTGACGCCATTCGCGAAGCGCTCTATCGCCAGGCCTTCGGCCCCGTGCGCTGGGTGGAATGCGTGCATGCGCTCAAGGCGCGCGGTGTGACGCACATCATTGAATGTGGCCCCGGCAAGGTGCTGGCTGGCCTCACCAAACGCATCGACCCCGAACTGGTCGGTGCTGCATTGTTTGACTCGACCACGCTGGCCGAAACCCGGGAGTTGTTGGCATGACGGAATCGACCCAGACAGCGGCGCAAGTGGCGCTGGTGACCGGCGCATCGCGCGGCATTGGCGCGGCCATTGCCCTGGAATTGGCGGTGCGCGGCTACCAGGTGGTGGGCACGGCCACCACGGATGAAGGCGCTGCGCGCATCGGCCAGGCGCTCTCGGCTTACCCTGGCTGCCGGGGTGCCAACCTGAACGTGAACGATGTGGCTGCAGTCGAGGCCTTGATGGACGCCATCGTCAAGCAGCAAGGCGGCCTGCATGTCCTGGTGAACAACGCCGGCATCACGCGCGACACCTTGGCCATGCGCATGAAGGACGATGACTGGGATGCGGTGCTGGACACCAATCTCAAGGCCGTATTCCGCACAAGCCGTGCCGCTATTCGCCCGATGATGAAGCAGCGCTTTGGGCGCATCATCAGCATCACCAGCGTGGTGGGTGCGTCGGGCAATCCGGGGCAGGCCAACTATGCTGCGGCCAAGGCGGGTGTGGCGGGCATGACGCGTGCACTGGCCCGTGAGTTGGGCAGCCGCAACATCACCGTGAACTGCGTGGCACCCGGTTTCATCGAGACCGACATGACCTCCGTGCTGCCCGAAGACCAGCAAAAAGCGCTCAATGCGCAGATCCCGCTGGGTCACATGGGCAAGCCTGCGGACATCGCACACGCGGTGGCCTACCTTGCCTCGCGCGAGGCGGGCTATGTGACGGGGCAGGAGTTGCACGTCAATGGCGGCATGTACATGTAATTAAGACAAGTTAACGCCGGTTCATCCGGACGGCGGGTCGTTTAGGGGCTTCTCCTTAAGCGGCTAGAATCGCGGATTCATTCACAACCCCCAGAGGGAAACCATGAGCGATATCGAAGCACGCGTCAAAAAAATCATTGCCGAACAACTCGGTGTGGAAGAGTCTCAAGTCACCAATGAAAAGGCCTTTGTGGCAGACCTCGGTGCCGACTCGCTCGACACGGTGGAACTGGTGATGGCTCTGGAAGACGAATTCGGCATCGAGATCCCGGACGAAGACGCCGAGAAGATCACCACGGTGCAAAACGCCATCGACTACGCCAACACCCACCAGAAGGCCTGAGCGGCGCCCTGCGCCTGACTCAAGCGATCAGCAGAAGGTTTTATACGCATGAGCCGTCGTCGCGTTGTCGTGACCGGCCTGGGTTGCGTCAGCCCCGTGGGTAACACGGTGGCCGATTCCTGGGCCAACCTCCTTGCCGGCCAATCCGGCATTGACCTCATCACCAAGTTCGACGCGTCGAACTTCGCCTGCAAGATTGCGGGAGAGGTCAAAGGTCTTGACCTGGAGTCGTACATCAGCGCCAAGGACGCGCGCGCGATGGACACCTTCATCCACTACGGCATTGCTGCCGCGGCGCAGGCCGTGCAGGACGCAGGGCTTCCCACAGGGGAAGCGCTCAGTGAGGAGTTCGCTACACGCATTGCCTGCGTGATCGGCTCCGGCATTGGCGGCCTGCCGCTGATCGAAGACACCCACGCCGAACTGGTCAGCCGTGGACCCCGGCGTATTACCCCATTTTTTGTCCCTGCGTCCATCATCAACATGGTGGCAGGGCATGTGTCCATGCGTTTTGGCTTCAAGGGCCCCAACCTTGCTGTTGTGACTGCCTGCACAACGGGCTTGCACTGCATTGGCGAGGCAGGACGCATGATCGAATACGGCGATGCCGACGTGGTTGTGGCTGGCGGGACCGAATCCACGGTTTCCCCGCTGGGCATTGGTGGGTTTGCCGCCATGCGCGCACTGTCCACCCGCAACGACGATCCCAAGACGGCATCCCGCCCGTGGGACAAGGACCGCGACGGTTTTGTGCTCGGCGAGGGCGCTGGCGTGATGGTGCTGGAAGAGTATGAGCACGCCAAGGCCCGAGGCGCCAAGATTTACGCTGAGCTCAGCGGCTTTGGCATGAGCGCAGATGCCGGGCACATGACTGCTCCCAACATGGACGGGCCTCGGCGCGCCATGCTCAGTGCGCTGCGCAATGCAGGGATCAATGTGGATCAGGTGGACTATCTCAATGCCCACGGCACGTCCACCCCCTTGGGCGACATCAACGAAACCAACGCGATCAAGGCGGCCTTGGGCGACCACGCCTACAAGACCGTGGTGAGCTCCACCAAATCTATGACGGGCCACTTGCTTGGTGGTGCGGGCGGTATTGAGAGCGTGTTCACCGTGCTCGCCCTGCACGAACAAAAAGTGCCACCCACCATCAACCTGTTCAACCAGGACCCGGAATGCGATCTGGACTACTGTGCCAACACGGCGCGGGACATGAAGATCGACGTGGCCGTCAAGAACAACTTCGGTTTTGGTGGTACCAACGGAACGCTGGTGTTTAAACGCGTCTGATTGGGCGCAGACATCACGGATTCGGTTGCAACAAGCATTGCCTATCCGCTTGCGACCGTCCTCCCAAAGGAGCATGGCGTCGGTTTTTGGCGCTGGCAGGCATTCGGTCTGTCGGCCTGAGCAGGTAGTCCTGTGACACGGCTTTCGAGGCGCGCTCCTTCCGTTCAATACCCGCTGCGGCGCAGCAGGGTGTTGGGTGCGCTGTTATTGGCTCTTTTGTTCATCGGGGCTGGGGTCGTGGCTGCTTGGGTGGGCTTTGGGGCGCGTGATGCAGTTTTATCGGCTGCTGTGGCCCTCGGACTCTGGTTGTTGGCAGCGGCGGGTGCAGCCCATTTTTGGTGGGGCCAGCCTCGCGGAGTGCTGCAATTCGATGGTCAAGCCTGGACGCTGGGCCAAACGGCAAAGTCCTTTAGCGGGCCACTGGCGCTTTCCGTGGCTCCCGAGGTCTTGCTGGATCTGCAGGCGCACCTGTGGGTGCGCATCGTGCCCATAGGACATTCATCCCAGTGGTTATGGCTGGAGCGCTCCAGCCAGCCTGAGCGCTGGATGGACTTGCGCCGTGCGGTATATTCGCGCGCCAGATCGGGCGTTGACAACGCTGACGAAACCGCCCGGCAAGCTGTTGCAGGGCGTGAATCCTGAGTATCCATGACTGTAATTCCGCCTTCCCCCTCCGAAGACAGCGATCTCGAACTGGTGGAGCGCACGGTAGCGGGCGACCAGCGCGCCTATGAATTGCTGGTCATCAAGTACCAGCGTCGCATCGAGCGACTCATCGGACGTATGGTGCGTGACACGGACTTGGTCCAGGACATTGCCCAGGAAACCTTCATTCGCGCCTATCGGGCGCTGCACCAGTTCCGTGGCGACGCCCAGTTCTACACCTGGCTGTACCGGATTGCCGTCAATACTGCCAAAAAGGCGCTGATGGACATGAAGCGTAACCCGGTCATTTCTGAAAATGCCTTCCGGGGTTCCGAGGATGAAGATGAAACTTCCCGCCTTGGACACGAACTAACCAGCGACGAAACCCCAGAAACTGTTCTTGCGGCCCAAGAAATTGCGCAGGTCGTGAACGCAGCCATGGAGGCCTTGCCTGACGATCTGCGCCAAGCGGTCACGCTGCGAGAGATTGAGGGGCTCAGTTACGAAGAAATTGCAA
Source organism: Acidovorax sp. FG48 (assembly GCF_057809085.1). NCBI lineage: Bacteria > Pseudomonadati > Pseudomonadota > Betaproteobacteria > Burkholderiales > Comamonadaceae > Acidovorax > Acidovorax sp. FG48. Next base: position 83,114 of record NZ_JBMDJH010000005.1, read on the forward strand.
CCGCAATGGGATGTCCCATAGGTACGGTGCGGTCTCGAATTTTTCGGGCGCGCGAAGCCATTTCGGCCAAAGTGCGTCCCTTGCTCGAAAACCAGTCGGGCAAACGGTGGTGAGGTGATCGAATGAACAAGGCAGAAACAGGTATCAATACCCCGGCAGAACTTGACTTGCGCGAAGTGCGAAGCGAGCAGTTGTCGGCGCTGGCAGACGGTCAGCTCCATGGTGACGAGTTCGCCGCTGCGCTGGCCTGGGCGGCGGAAGATGAAGGACGAGACACCTGGGGGGTGTATCACCTTGTGGGCGATGTGTTGCGCTCCTCTGACCTGGCCCGGCCAGTCAATCCAGCATTTCTATCCCGTTTGCGCGACGAGCTTGCCAAGGAAGCGCCGCCACAGCGCCCTCAGGCTCCGGCTGAACTGGACCCACGAGACCATATAGCAGCTCACTTGCCGGAGGCCGCCAATGCTTCGGTGTTCCGCTGGAAGATGGTGGCGGGTTTTGCATCGCTGGCCGCCGTGGCGGCCATAGGCTGGACCTCGTTCTCCCAACTCCAGGGTGCCGGCGGGCCGGGGGCGCAACTGGCCGCATCTTCCACCGAGCGCGCGACGGCGCAAGGCGCGCCTGTGGTGGCCGTTGCAGACGCAGACGGTCAGCAAGTGATGATCCGCGACCCCCGTTTGGACGAGTTGCTGGCCGCCCACAAGCAGTTTGGCAGTACATCGGCCCTGCAGATGCCGGCGGGCTTTTTGCGCAACGCGACGTTTGAGACCCCTGGCCGCTGAACCGTGGATGGCAATTTCTGGCGCTGAGATCGTGTGATGAACCCCTCTGGAGTAGTGAAGGTCTTTGGAATTTCCCGGGTTCGTTGGTTTGGCTCGCTGATCGCGGCGGCACTTTGCGGACTGAGCGTACTTCCTGCGGTGGCTGGCCCCGCTGAATCATCTGCCAGTGCACCGGCTGAGCGCGATATGGCGCAGTGGATCGAGCGCATGCACAGCGCGCCCTGCAGCCGCCCTTATGCCGGTACGTTCGTGGTGTTGTCAGCCAACGGCGCCATGTCCAGCTCACGCATCTGGCATGCATGCGACGCCCAGCAGCAGCTGGAGCGGGTGGAGTCGCTCAGTGGCACCCCTCGCACCGTCTATCGGCGCAATGATGAAGTTCGCACTTTTCTGCCCCAGGTGCGCGTCGTGCGCTCGGACCGTCGCGATGCGTCCGGGCTCTTTCCACGCGTACCTGTCGTCAGTGGAACATCGATTGCCCAGTTCTACACACCCCGCCTGCTGGGCCAGGAGCGGGTGGCGGGCTTCATGTCGGATGTGGTTGCGTTTCAGCCTGCGGACACTCTGCGCTTTGGTTACCGGCTCTGGAGCGAGCGGGAGACCGGGCTGGTGGTGAAGCTGCAGACTGTAGCGGCGGACGGTCGGGTGCTGGAGCAGGCGGCTTTTTCCGAACTGGACCTCAACGCGCCGGTGAAGGTCGAGCAGCTGTCGCGTCTGATGGATGCGACCTCGGGTTACAAGGTGGTCGCACCTTCCGTCGTCAAGACCACGGCCAAGGCCGAAGGTTGGACCTTGCGCCAGCCGGTGGCAGGTTTTGTGCCTGTCAGTTGCCATCGCAGGGCGGTATCCGACGCGCCAGACGCCCCCAATGTATTGCAGTGCCTTTACTCCGATGGGTTGGCTTCGGTCTCGCTTTTCGTCGAGCCGTTTGACCCCCAGCGCCATCCTGCGCAGCCCCAGGTTTCCAGCATGGGAGCTACCCAGTTGCTGGCCCAACGCGGGCCGTCAGACATGTGGCTGACTGCGGTGGGCGAGGTGCCACTGCAGACGCTGCGCCTCTTTGTCGGCCAACTGGAGCGCCTGCGCTGACCGGTGCTGTGGGACCGAAACGGTGTGCCCATCGCTCGCGGACCTGTAGATCGTCGTGGGGTCATGGTGGGGGTCACGCGTCCCGGGAACCATTTGGCGTCACACTCTTCACAGTCACACACAATTCGTGAACAGCATTCGCCAAGAATCAAGAAAGGTCGAAGATGCCGAAGTTTGATGGAAGTATGTTGCGTTCGGTGGCAGTGGCATGCCTGATGGGTGGTTTGGCCACCGTGTCATTAGCGCCCCATGCGGCGTTGGCACAGCCTGCACCACTGGTTCGAGGCTTGCCTGATTTCACCGATCTGGTGGATCAGGTGGGGCCTTCGGTGGTCAATATCCGCACTGTCGAGAAAGTGTCCAGTCGCTCCAATGCCAACGGTATGGACGAAGAGATGCTCGAATTCTTCCGCCGGTTTGGTGTTCCGATTCCCAACGTCCCGCGGCAGCAGCGGCCCCAACGACCTCAGCAGGAGGAAGACGCTCAGCCACGCGGTGTGGGGTCGGGGTTTATCTTGACCTCGGACGGGTTCGTGATGACCAACGCGCATGTGGTCGATGGTGCCGATGAAGTCATCGTGACTTTGACCGACAAGCGCGAGTTCAAGGCGCGTATCGTGGGTGCCGACAAGCGCACCGATGTAGCGGTGGTGAAGATCGAGGCGTCCGGGCTGCCTGCGGTCAAGGTGGGCGACGTGAGCCGGCTCCGCGTGGGTGAATGGGTGATGGCGATTGGCTCACCCTTTGGGCTGGAGAACACAGTGACGGCAGGCATCGTCAGCGCCAAGCAGCGGGACACGGGCGACTACCTCCCCTTCATCCAGACAGATGTGGCCATCAACCCCGGAAACTCTGGCGGACCGCTCATCAACATGCGGGGGGAGGTGGTAGGCATCAACAGCCAGATCTATTCCCGCTCGGGGGGGTTCATGGGGATCTCATTCGCAATTCCTATGGATGAAGCCATCCGCGTGAGTGATCAACTGCGCGCGTCGGGCCGTGTGACGCGTGGCCGCATCGGCGTGCAGATCGGGCCAGTCACCAAGGACGTCGCCGAATCGATTGGTCTGGGCAAGGCGCAAGGAGCCTTGGTAACGGGAGTGGAGGCTGGATCGCCTGCCGACAAGGCCGGCGTGGAGGCGGGCGACATCATCACGCGGTTTGATGGCAAGCCGATTGAGAAAGTGGCAGACCTGCCGCGCTTGGTTGGTAACACCAAGCCGGGTAACCGCAGCTCCGTCACGGTGTTCCGTCGCGGTGCCTCGCGTGATCTGGCGATCACCATTGCGGAGATCGAGCCAGACAAGCCAGCGACCAAAGTGGCTGAGCGCGAAGAGAAGCCCAAGGCCTCGGCCGCTGCGCAGCAGATGGGTTTGTCTGTGACCGACCTGACGGATGCCCAGAAGAAAGAGCTCAAGCTCAAGGGCGGTGTGGTGGTGGCTGCCGCTACGGATGCTGCCGCACGCGCGGGCCTGCGCGAAGGGGACATCATCTTGTCGGTGGCGAACACGGAAGTCTCGGGCGTGAAGGAGTTCGAGTCTGTGTTGTCCAAGGCCGACAAGAGCAAGCCTATCAATGTGCTCTATCGCCGCGGCGAGTGGGCGCAGTACGCGCTGATTCGTCCTGGCAAGTGAGCGGGGCAGAGGCGTGAGGGGAATCGCGCCGTCCGGGGCGATTCCCTACTCAGAGTGGGGGGCTTTGCTGTGATCGCTGAATTTTTGACAGGTCGACCGCTGGCGCCGCAATGAGTCTAGATGTTAGCTTTTGCTAACTTTTTAAAGGGTCATCAACCACTTTCGATAGAATAGAGGCTGGCGTTCAACGCTTATCTGCATATCGACCGGCTCTGTGTTCACGATGTGGGATGTTTTTGTGCAATGCACAGTTGATCCACAGCTCGCCCACAAGTTGTTCAGCGTTGTTTGTGTGTGGGTTGTGCATAAACTGTGTATAAAATACCTGTTGCACCATGGCAACTTCCCTCAGATACCGGAGGGTGGGCTTTTTCAGTTGGCCTTTTTGCCTACAATGAAGCTCCAACTATCGCAGTTGCCAATGATTGTTGGTTCAGGGCGCGTCGCCACTCGACGCGCCCTTTTTTCTTGTGCGCGCTGTTTTAATTCAATCACTTGACGCTTTCCGTTGATGAATCACATCAGAAATTTTTCCATCATTGCGCACATCGACCATGGCAAGTCGACGCTGGCCGACCGCTTGATCCAGCGGTGTGGAGGTCTTGCAGACCGTGAGATGGAGGCCCAGGTCCTGGACTCGATGGACATCGAAAAAGAGCGTGGGATAACCATCAAGGCGCAGACCGCTGCGCTGCATTACAAGGCGCGCGATGGGCAGGTCTACAACCTCAATCTGATCGACACACCGGGCCATGTGGACTTCTCGTACGAGGTCAGCCGTTCGTTGTCTGCGTGCGAGGGCGCACTGCTGGTCGTGGATGCATCGCAAGGGGTGGAGGCACAGACTGTGGCCAACTGCTACACCGCGCTGGATCTCGGTGTCGAAGTGCTGCCCGTGCTCAACAAGATGGACCTGCCACAGGCCGACCCCGACAACGCCAAGGCCGAGATTGAGGATGTCATCGGCATCGATGCCACGGATGCCATCCCATGCTCGGCCAAGACGGGCATGGGCATCGATGAAATCCTGGAGCTGATCGTCGCGAAGGTGCCAGCACCTCGTGGCAATCCCGATGCCCCACTGCGTGCGATGATCATTGACAGCTGGTTCGACCCATACGTCGGCGTGGTGATGTTGGTGCGCGTGGTGGATGGTCGCCTGCTCAAAGGCGAGCGCATCAAGATGATGGCATCTGGTGCGGCCTACAACGCTGACAACCTGGGTGTGTTCACGCCCGCCAACTCACCGCGCGACGCGCTCAATGCGGGCGAGGTGGGCTACATCATTGCGGGTATCAAGGAGCTGAAGGCTGCGAAGGTGGGCGACACCATCACGCTGGAAAAGAAGCTACCCAACAACCTGGGCCCGGCCGAGCAGGCGCTGCCCGGCTTCAAGGAAATCCAGCCCCAGGTGTTCGCCGGTCTCTACCCGACCGAAGCCAGCGAATACGACCAGCTGCGCGACGCGCTGGAAAAGCTTCAGCTCAATGACGCCTCGCTGCACTTTGAGCCCGAGGTGTCGCAAGCGTTGGGCTTCGGCTTCCGCTGCGGCTTCCTGGGCCTTTTGCACATGGAGATCGTTCAGGAGCGTCTGGAGCGCGAGTTCGACCAGGACCTGATCACCACCGCGCCCAGCGTGGTGTACGAAGTGGTCAAGGGTGACGGCGAAGTCATCATGGTGGAGAACCCCTCCAAGATGCCGGAGCAGGGGCGTATCCAGGAGATCCGCGAGCCCATCGTCACGGTGCATCTGTACATGCCGCAGGAATACGTGGGCCCAGTGATGACGCTGGCCAACCAGAAGCGCGGCGTGCAGCTCAACATGGCCTACCATGGCCGCCAAGTGATGTTGACCTACGAGTTGCCGTTGGGCGAGATCGTGCTGGACTTCTTCGACAAGCTCAAGTCCGTGTCGCGCGGCTACGCCTCCATGGACTACGAGTTCAAGGAGTACCGCGCCTCCGATGTGGTGAAGGTGGACATCCTGCTCAATGGCGAAAAGGTCGATGCGCTGTCCATCATCGTCCACCGCAGCCAGTCGGCCTACCGTGGCCGCGCGGTGGCGGCCAAGATGCGCGAGATCATCAGTCGCCAGATGTTCGATGTAGCGATTCAGGCCGCCATCGGCGCCAACATCATCGCCCGCGAGACCATCAAGGCCCTGCGCAAGAACGTGCTGGCCAAGTGCTATGGGGGCGACATTACCCGCAAGCGCAAGCTGCTTGAGAAGCAGAAAGCAGGCAAAAAGCGCATGAAGCAGATTGGATCGGTCGAGGTGCCTCAGGAGGCGTTCTTGGCCATTTTGCAGGTGGAAGACTGATGCAGTTCATGCAAATTTTGACGTCGCTGGTGCTGGCGGCCTTTGTGGGGTACATCGGCGCTTGGTATACCGGGGCGATCGAGGGTAATTTTGCGTTGCTCCTGTTCCTTGCGACGGTCGTCACTGGTGTTTACTGGCTGGCGGAGCGTATTTATTTTCTCCCTCGCCGGCGGCGTGCAGCCCAGGCCATTGAGGATGCAGCCGCCGAGCGGCGCGCAGAACTGGATCGCATGGGGATCCAGAAGGTGGACGTGGATGTGCAGGAAGCCAAGGGTCGCATCCTCATGCAGCCGTGGTGGCTGGACTGGACGGCGGGCTTGTTCCCCGTGATTGCGGCCGTTTTCTTTTTGCGCTCGTTTCTGTTCGAGCCCTTCAAGATCCCGTCGGGTTCCATGATCCCGACCCTGCTGGTCGGTGATCTGATTCTGGTGAACAAATTCACATACGGTATCCGGCTGCCGGTCATCAACACGCGGCTGACGGAAGGCACCCGGCCCGTGCGTGGCGATGTGCTGGTGTTTCGCTACCCGCCACAACCGAGCATGGACTACATCAAGCGGGTGGTGGGTGTGCCGGGCGACGAGGTGGCTTACATCAACAAGCGCCTCACTATCAATGGCAAAGCGGTGGATACAAAAGCCTTGTCCGACTTCTTTGAAGAAGACTCCATGCGGTACTTCAAGCAGTTCGAAGAGCAACTGGGCGACAAGCCACACCGGTTGTTGAACAACCCCGATGTGCCCGCTTTTGTACAAGGCGCCAGCAATTTTGCCTATCGTGAAAACTGCCGCTACAGTGTGGAAGGTGTTACGTGCAAGGTGCCGGAGGGGCATTACTTCATGATGGGTGACAACCGAGACAACTCACTGGATTCCCGTTACTGGGGGTTCGTGCCAGAGGGCAACATTGTGGGTAAGGCCTTTTTTGTCTGGATGAATTTCGGTAATCTCAAGCGCATCGGCTCGTTCCATTGAGCACGGGCGATTGCCAACAATATTGAGGGGATCATTAATGAAGACACATCGCATCGCTAGCCGCTCGCGCCAACGCGGGTTGTCGTTTTTTGGACTGATTTTTGTGGGGTTGATCGCCGTGGCCGCGTTTGCTATCGGCGGGCAGTCCGTGCCTATCTTTCTGGAGTACAGCGCAGCTAAGAAGGCCATCGAGAAAGCCAAAGTGGAGACGACGGTGCCCGGTGTGCGCGCTGCTTTCGACCGCGCGGCGGCTATTGACGACATCACATCCATCAAAGGCTCTGACCTCGAAGTGACTAAGCGCGGCGATAAGGTGATCGTGTCTTTCAAATATTCGCGCGAGATCCCCCTGGCAGGTCCAGCCTATCTGGTCTACCGCCTTGAAGCGCAGACCAACTAGGTGCAGACCGGTCTCTTAGCGCTGCAGGGTCGCCTGCAGCATGTATTTTCTGATCCCTCGCTGCTCCAGCGTGCCACCACGCACCGCAGTTTCTCGGCCGACCACAACGAGCGGCTTGAATTCTTGGGCGATTCCGTCTTGAACCTGGCGGTGGCCAGTTTGTTGTACCAGCGGCTGTCGGCCTTGCCGGAGGGTGATCTCTCGCGTGTTCGGGCCAATCTGGTCAAGCAAGACACGCTGCACCAGTTGGCTGTGCGGCTCAAAGTGTCCGAGGTGTTGCGTCTGGGCGAAGGCGAGGCTAAGTCAGGCGGGCAGCAGCGGCCCTCCATCCTGGCCGATGCACTGGAAGCACTGATCGGTGCGGTGTATCTGGACGCTGGCTATGCCAGCGCAGAAGCCCTGGTGCACCGCCTTTTCCAGGGCGTGGAGATCAATCCGCAGATGCAGGCAGCGTCCAAGGACGCGAAAACCGCGTTGCAGGAGTGGCTCCAGGGCCGCAAAATGAAGCTGCCGCAGTACAAGGTGGTGGCGACGGTGGGAGCGGCCCACCGCCAGACCTTCGACGTCGAGTGCGATATTCCCGAACTGGGCCTGACCGAGCGTGGCATCGGCGGCTCGCGCAGGGCGGGCGAGCAAGCCGCTGCTGCGGCCATGCTGGCCACATTGAAAGCAAAGAATTTATGAATGACGCTACCAAAGATGTAGCTGCTGACGACGGCGCTGAAAGCTCCTCGGGGCAAGACGATCTGGAGGCCATGCTGGCTGCGGCCGGAGCTCCCGCTGCAGTGCCTGGCCAACGCTGCGGTGTGATCGCCATTGTGGGCAAACCCAACGTGGGCAAGTCCACCCTGCTCAATGCCCTGGTGGGGCAGAAGATCAGCATCACCTCGCGCAAGGCGCAGACTACGCGCCACCGCATCACGGGCATTCGTACGCTGGAGCAGACGCAGTTCATTTTTGTGGACACCCCGGGCTTCCAGACCCGGCACGCCACCGCCCTCAACAAGTCGCTCAACAAGACCGTGATGGGCGCGATTGGGGACGTGGACCTGATCCTCTTCGTGGTCGAGGCTGGCAATTTCACCCTGGCCGACGCCAAGGTGCTGTCGCTGTTCAAGCCCGGCATTCCCACGCTGCTGGTGGCCAACAAGCTGGACATGGTGCACCGCCGTGCCGAGCTGGCCCCCTGGCTCAAGAGCATGCAGGAGCGCCATCCGTTCGCTGAATTTGTGCCCATGTCGGCCAAGAACAAGGGTGACATCGAGCGCTTGTTCGGCATTTGCGCCAAATACCTGCCCGAGCAGCCCTGGTGGTATGGCGAGGATGAGCTGACCGACCGCAGCGAGAAGTTTCTGGCGTCCGAAACCGTGCGCGAGAAGCTGTTCCGCTTTACCGGCGACGAGCTGCCCTACACGTCGACCGTGGTGATCGACAAGTTCGACGAGGAAAAGAGCAAGCAGCACAAGCGCCTGGTCAAGATCGCCGCCACCATCGTGGTGGAGCGCGAGAACCACAAGATGATGGTCATCGGCGACAAGGGCGAGCGCCTCAAGCGCATTGGCACCGAGGCCCGCCAGGAGTTGGAAAAACTCATGGACGCCAAGGTGTTCCTGGAGCTGTGGGTCAAGGTCCGCTCCGGCTGGGCCGATGACGAAGCCCGGGTGCGCTCCTTCGGCTACGAGTGAATCCCGAACGCTAACGCTCCCTTCCTGCTGCTCGCGCACACCGCAGCAGGCGTCACAGGCGATCCTTTCTCTCCCTCCATCCCTGCAGTACCGTGGCCGTAGCCAAGCGCGTTTCCGATGAGCCTGCGTTCGTGCTGCACAGCTACGACTGGAGCGAGTCCAGTCTGATCCTGGAGGTCTTCTGCCGCCAGCAAGGGCGAACTGCTCTGGTGGCCAAAGGGGCCAAGAAGCCCAGCTCCAACTTCCGCCCGGTGCTGTTGCCGCTACAGCCCTTGCTGGTGACCTACACGCTCACGGGCGATGGCCATGCGGACATCCATACGCTCAAGGGCGCGGAATGGGTAGGCGGGCATGTGATGCCCACAGGGGATGCTCTGCTGTCGGGCATGTACCTCAACGAACTGCTGCTGCGCCTGCTGGCGCGTGCAGACCCGCACCCAGCCTTGTTTGATGCCTATGCGGGCGTGGTGCGCGTGCTGGCCAGCGAACATGGCGATGCGCTGGAGGCGGTGCTGCGCAGCTTTGAGCTGCTGCTTCTGCGCGAGATCGGCCTTTTGCCCGGCCTGGATGTGCAGACCATGACCTTCGACCCCCTTGAGCCCAACGCCCGCTACACGCTGGTGCCCGAAGGCGGCTTGCGCGCTGCGTCCGCCGCAGACCGTGCAGGCCTGACAGGCAGCCAATGGCAGGCCTTGCAGCGTGGCCTGGATGATGTGGCCAGCTACACCGCCACCTTGCGCGCTTGCGCTCCCGTTGCAGCTGAACTCAAGCCGCAGCTGCGTGCCCTGCTGCAATACCATTGCGGTAGCCCGACGCTGCGCACCCGCCAGCTCATGATCGACTTGCAGGCCCTATGAACCCATCCTCCCGTTCCCTCCAGCGCACCGCCTTGTCCGTCAACGTCAACAAGGTGGCCCTGCTGCGCAACACGCGCCATCTGGGCATTCCCAGCGTCATCCGCGCGGCTGAGCTGTGCCTGAAGGCGGGGGGCCAGGGCATCACCGTGCACCCCCGCCCTGACGAACGCCATATCCGCAGCCAGGACGTGTTTGAGCTGGCAACGCTGATGAAGGCCTGGCCCGAGCGCGAATACAACATCGAGGGCAACCCTTCGCAGAACCTGATGGACTTCATCCGCCAGGTGCGCCCCCACCAAGCGACCTTTGTCCCCGACAGCGAGGACCAGTTCACCAGCGACCACGGCTGGAGCTTTCCGCAAGATGCCGAGTGTCTGGCGCCTCTGGTGGCCGAATGCAAGGCGCTGGGCGTGCGTGTGAGTCTCTTCATGGACCCCGTGCCCGAGCAGATGGCCGCCGCCAAGGCGGTGGGCGCTGACCGGGTGGAGCTGTACACCGAGCCCTATGCAGCCGCCTGGGGCTCGCCGCAGCAGGCGGTGGAGCTGAAACGCTACGCTGCAGCCGCCCAGGCGGCGCTGGATGCAGGCTTGGGCGTGAATGCGGGTCATGACCTCAATCGGGACAACCTGGCGGCCTTTGTGCGCGAAGTGCCGGGCGTGCTCGAGGTCTCGATCGGCCATGCGCTGATCGCCGATGCGCTGGAGCTGGGCTACACAGCCACCGTACAGGCCTACCTGGATTGCATTGCACAGGGGTTTGCGATTGCTGGAGACTCCTGATTTGATAGCTGCAACCGCATATTGCACTAGCGCTTGCAGCCATTTTTGTTGAAATTCCATGATCTACGGCATAGGTACCGACATCTGCGACGTGCGCCGCATCGCGGCCAGCTTGGCCCGCCACGGCGACCGTTTTGCAGAAAAGGTGCTGGCCGATGGCGAACTGGCCACCTGGCGCGAACGCAGCGCGCGCTGGCCCGACCGGGGCTTGCGCTACCTGGCCACCCGGTTCTCCGCCAAGGAGGCTTTTAGCAAGGCGATTGGTCTGGGCATGCGCATGCCGATGACCTGGCGCCACTGCGAGGTCGCCAAGCTGCGCAGCGGCCAACCTGTCATCGTTCTGCACGGCGCGCTCAAGGAGTGGTTTGAGGCCCAGGGCCTGCAGGCGCACCTGAGCGTGACTGACGAAACCGATTACGCCGCCAGCTTCTGTGTGGTGGAGAAAATTCAAACCAAATCACCTTGAAGCGCTGGATTGATATGCGCTGATAGCTATCCATTGAGTAGCAATTGCCCTTTGAAACCTTCCATGACTGAACACGCTCCCCTGATCCTCGACGTCGCTGGTACCACCCTCAGCGCCGATGACCGCCGTCGCCTGGTGCACCCGCTCACGGGCGGCGTCATCCTGTTTGCCCGCAACTGGGAAAACCGCGCGCAGCTGCTGCAGCTCACCAGCAGCATCAAGGCCGTGCGCGACGACCTGCTGATCTGCGTGGACCACGAAGGCGGCCGCGTGCAGCGCTTTCGCACCGATGGCTTCACCCACCTGCCGCCCATGCGCGCGCTGGGCGAGATGTGGATGGACGATGGCAAGGGCGCCAAGGCCGTGCCCGGTAGCGGCGCCCTGCGCGCCACCAACGCAGCCACGGCGGCGGGCTATGTGCTTGGGGCGGAACTGCGCGCCTGCGGCGTGGACTTCAGCTTTACACCGGTGCTGGACCTCGATTGGGGCGAAAGTGGTGTGATCGGCGACCGCTCCTTCCACCGCGACCCTCGCGTAGTGGCGCTGCTCGCCAAGAGCCTCATGCACGGTCTGCTGCAGGCCGGCATGGCCAACTGCGGCAAACACTTTCCGGGCCACGGTTTCGTCAAGGCCGATTCACACACCGAAGTACCCGTGGACAAGCGCAGCCTCAAGGCCATCCTGGCCGATGATGCAGCGCCGTACCCCTGGCTCAGCAGCACGCTCACCAGCGTGATGCCGGCTCACGTGATCTATCCCAAGGTCGACAGCCGCCCCGCCGGTTTTTCGCAGCGCTGGCTGCAAGACATCCTGCGCCGCCAGATGCGCTTTGACGGCGCCATCTTCAGCGACGACCTCAGCATGGAAGGGGCCCGCCGACTGGACGGCCAGGTGGTCAGCTACACCGACGCCGCCGTGGCGGCGCTGGAGGCAGGTTGCGACTTGGTGCTGTTGTGCAACCAGAGCGTGGGCGATGGCAAGGCGGTGGACGAACTCATCGAAGGCCTGGAAAAGGCCCAGCAGCAAGGCCGCTGGCAGCCGAGTGTGGACAGCGAATCCCGCCGCCTGGCGCTGCTGCCCGAAACCCTGCCGCAGGCCTGGGACGAACTCATGTACCAGCCCGCTTACCTGCAGGCGCTCGACCTGTTGCCCTGACCTGGTTGGTAATGAGGCGTTGGGTGCGGCGCCGTCCCGCGCGGCGCTGCCCCTTCAGCGCTAGGAGCGTGTCGGACTTGGAGCGTCGATAGCGAGAATCGGCCCCAGCGAGGACAGTTTTTGCCGGATTTGCAGACCCATAGTCCAGCTATGGGGCAAAAAGACGGTAAAAAATGGACCGCTGCGGCCGATTTGCAGCCGACGACTTCCAAGTCCGACAGGCTCCTAGGGCGTGTTGAAAGGCCCTGGCGTCACCGGCGTCGGTGCGGCCGGGGAGGCGTTGGCTACAGCATCCGCGGCGGTAGCCGGTGGTGTGGGCGGGGCAGGGGGCGGCGGTACCCCCTGAAACCTGCGCACCACGCGCTGGAACACCAGCGCATTCGGAATCTGCAGCCAGGCCGTGTGACCGGTGGCTGCGCCGTGGTCTTCCAGCGTGGTGTAAAGCAGGTTGATGTCCACCACGCGCCCCTTGGCGCCAGGCTTCTCTGCGGTGTCCAACACCTCGATGTAGTCGCCGATCTTGAAGGGCCGCACGGTGAAGATCAGCAGCGCACAAAACAGGTTGGACAGCACGCTCCAGGCCGCGAAGAACGCCACCGCCCCCACCGTGGCAAACCCGGTGAATGCAGTCCAGAGCACCGTGGCGGACACCCCCATGCGCTCCAGCACCAGCAGCAGCGCGCTGGCAATGATGATCCACCGGATGAGGCCGTTGATGGGCACCACCAGTTCATTGGGCAGTTGGTAGTGCGCACTGGCGCGGCGTACCAAACGGCGCAGCGTGCGCTGCAGCAACCAGGCTGCGAACAGGATCAGCAGGATTTGCGAACCGGGGATGATGACTTCGAGCCAGTCCTGCATCCACTCGGGCAGTCGGGTTTTCAGAACTTGCATGCGGGAGACGGCGGTACGGGCGTTGCGTTCGGTCGCGTCAAACGAGAAAAAGTGGAAGAAACTCAATGGCGTAATTGCTCCAGGGTGTCCATCTGCATTTCAAAACTGAAGAAGCGGTTGCGGCCCTGCGCCTTGGCGGCATACAGCGCCTGGTCGGCCCGCATGATCATGCTTTCGGCGTTGGTGCTGTCATCGGGCACGCAGGTGGTGATGCCGCCCGACAGGGTCAGCGTGTCGCCCAGCGGGGAGCCAGCGTGCGCAATGGCGCGCACCTTGAGCAACTGCCCCAGCGCGCGCGCAAACGTCATCGCGCCGGAGCGGGGCGTGTTGGGCAGGATGAGGGCGAATTCCTCGCCGCCATAGCGCGAGGCCACGTCCCGGGGGCGTACGCAGACTTCGCGCAGCAGGCGGCCCACTTCCTTCAGGCAGGCATCGCCTTGCACGTGGCCGCTGGCGTCGTTGAACAGCTTGAAGTGGTCCAGATCGCACAGCATCAACGTGAGCGGCGTTCCGTCGCGTCGTGCGGCCAGGATCTCGTTGTGCAGGATGCGATCAAACCCGCGGCGGTTGACGAGGCCGGTGAGGGCATCGATTTCCACCATCTCATTGAGCCGCTGGTTGGCAGCATGCAGCTCGGCCGACATCGACACCAGCCGTCGACGCATGTCCAGCAGGCGCCGCATGGCACGCAGCTTGGCCATCAGCACGATGGGTTTGACCGGCTTGACGAGGTAATCGTCGCCGCCCACCTCGATGCCACGCCACACGTCCAGTTCGTTGTCCAGGCCCGAAAGAAAGATGATGGGTGTCCAGTCGCCGGCCTCGCTCTCGCGCATCTGCTGCGCCACCCAGTAGCCGTCCTGGCCTGGCAGCTTGATGTCCAGCAACACCAGGTCTGGCCGGTGTGTCTTGAACAGATGCAGGGCAGCCTGGCCTTCAGGCGCTTCGAAGATGTCGGACACACCCGCCCGCCGCAGTTCGGCCACCAGCGCCGCGCGCACGGAGCCCTGGTCCTCGACCACCAGCACCGAAAAAGCATTGCCCGAGGGCAGGGGCTCGCTGGCAGGGTAGGGGGCGTTGCTGGAGCTGAAGGGCACGATGTGTCTCCTTGGTGCCTGTGGGCCGGACGGGGCGGTGGCCAAAGACCGCCGGCCAGCATCAATCGGGCCTCAGGACTCGCGGCGCAGCGCCGGGAACAGGATCACGTCGCGAATGCTGGGGCTGTCTGTCAGCAGCATCATGAGGCGGTCAATGCCGATGCCGCAACCCCCCGTCGGTGGCATGCCGTACTCCAGTGCGCGCACGAAGTCGTGGTCGTAGAACATGGCCTCGTCGTCGCCGCTGTCCTTGGCCGCCACCTGGGCGTGGAAGCGTGCGGCCTGGTCTTCGGCGTCGTTCAGCTCGCTGAAGCCATTGCCGAACTCGCGCCCGGTGATGTAAAGCTCAAAGCGCTCGGTCACCTCGGGGCGGTTGTCGTTGGCACGGGCCAGCGGCGAGATCTCGGTCGGGTGCTCCATGATGAAGGTGGGCTGCCACAGCTTGTCTTCCACCGTTTCTTCAAAGTACAGCACTTGCAGGCTGGCCAGGGTTCGGGTGGAGAGCTTGTCCTTCTCTTCCGTCATGCCCAGCTTCTTGAGCGCGCTGATGAGCCATGCTGCATCGTCCACATGGGCGCCGGCTTCGGTGTACTGGAAGATCGCTTCGCGGATGGTCAGGTGGGCAAACGGCTGGGACAGGTCCACCGCGCGGCCCTGGTACGTCATCTGCAGCGAGCCCGTGGCCTTGAGCGCTACCTCGCGGATCAGCGTCTCCGTGAAGTCCATCAGGTCCAGGTAATTCCAGTACGCCGCGTAGAACTCCATCATGGTGAACTCAGGGTTGTGGCGTACCGAGATGCCTTCGTTGCGGTAGCTGCGGTTGATCTCAAACACACGTTCAAAACCGCCCACGATCAGGCGCTTGAGATACAGCTCAGGCGCAATGCGCAGGTACATCTCCTGCTCCAGCGCGTTGTGGTGCGTGACAAACGGCTTCGCATTGGCGCCGCCCGGAATGGGGTGCAGCATGGGCGTCTCGACCTCGAGGAAGCCATGGCTCACCATGAACTCGCGCAGGCCGCTCACGGCCTTGCTACGGGCCACGAAGCGCTTGCGAGCCTGCTCGTCGGTGATCAGGTCCACATAGCGCTGGCGGTATTTCTGCTCCTGGTCGGCCATTCCGTGGAACTTGTCGGGCAACGGACGCAGGCTCTTGGTGAGTAGGCGCAGGCTGGTCACCTTGACCGACAGCTCGCCGGTCTTGGTCTTCATCAGCGTGCCCTCAGCGCCCAGGATGTCACCCAGGTCCCAGTGCTTGAAGGCCGCATACAGATCCTCGCCCACGGCGTCGCGGGTCACATACAGCTGGATGCGGCCGCCCACTTCACCCAGCGAGCCGTCCTGGATGGTGGCGAAACTGGCCTTGCCCATCACGCGCTTCAGCATCATGCGGCCAGCCACGGAAACGCTTACCGGCGTGGCTTCCAGAGACTCGTTGGTGGCTGCGCTGTGTTCCAGGTGCAACTGCGCCGCCTTGTGGGCGGGCTTGAAGTTGTTGGGGAAAGCAACGCTACCGCCGTTGGCCTGGGCTTCGCGCAGAGCGCGGAGCTTTTCGCGACGCTCGGCGATGAGCTGGTTGTCGTCCTGGGGGGTGGGGGCGTGAATTTGGTCTGACATAGGTGCCGTCGGTGCGGAGCGTGGAGTGGAGGGCTGCGTTCAGCCGAACCGTTGATTTTATCGGTTACGCACTGCCTGAAGGTCCTCGGCCCCCGGACGGGTGGTAGCCCCAAAGCGCGGATATGGTTCTGGCGATGATTTTCAGATCCGCCCACAGCGTGTGCGAGCGGGCGTACTGCGCCGCGTAGCGCAACTTGACGGGGAGAATCTCCTCAATATACGTGCGCTCGGGGTCGCTGCTTTGGCCCAGCAAGGTGCTTTCGTCGCGGAATTCGATGGATGCGTGGTCTGTGATGCCCGGCCGCACACTGAGTATCAGCTCCCGAAGGTCACTGGGGTATAGCGCGACGTAGTGAGGCACTTCAGGCCGGGGGCCGACGAGGCTCATCTGGCCGAGCAATACGTTCACCAGCTGCGGCAGTTCATCTGCTTTGGTACGCCGCAGCCAGTAACCAGCGCGCGTAATGCGGGCGTCTGCACCGATCGTAATGGCGGGGCCATGTGCCTCTGTACGCTGGTGCATGGTGCGGAACTTGTAGATGTGGAACAGCTGGCCTGCGCGTCCTATGCGCTGCTGGCGAAAGAGCGCAGGGCCAGGTGAGTCGCATACCACCCACAGCGCCACGGCCAGCAGCAAAGGCGTGAGCAATACCAGCCCAAGCGCAGCAAATACCAGGTCGAACAACCGTTTGGGCATGGTCAGCCCAGCACCTCGTGCAACGCTGCAATCACACGCTCCTGGTCGTTATCGCTCATGGCGGTGTACAGGGGGATGCTGATCATGGCTTGGTAGGCTGCATCGGCCACAGGAAACATCGTGGGGGTCAGCTGATACCGGTCGCGCCAGTATGGGTGCCGGTGCAGGGGGACATAGTGCACACTGGTACCGATACCCCGATCCGACAGTGCCTGGATGACCTCGTCACGCCCCAGCGGTGCATCGGCTCTCAGCCGGATGACATACAGGTGCCAGGCATGGGTGTCGCCGTGTGGCGCGCGGGCGGGCAAGGTCAGCGGCAGTTGCGCGAGCTGTTCGTGATACCGGTGGGCGAGGTTTTGACGCCGTTGTACAAATTGCGGCAACCTCTCCAGTTGCTTGACGCCCATGGCGGCGGCTACGTCCGTCAGGTTGTATTTGAAGCCCGGGGCTACGACCTCGTAGTACCACGCCGGGGTTTTGGACGTGAAGCGGTCAAACGCATCGCGGTTCATACCGTGCAGGCGCATCACGCGCATGCGCTGGGCCAGGGCTGCGTCGCGCGTTACGGCCATGCCGCCTTCTCCGGTGGTGATTGTCTTGTTGGCGTAGAAGCTGAACACCGTCACGTCAGACTGCAACTGCCCTACCAGCGCGCCGCGCCAGGTGGTAGGCAGCGCATGGGCTGCGTCTTCCACCACCTTCAGGCCATGCTCTTGGGCAATGGACAGGATCGCGTCCATGTCGCATGCCAGGCCGCCGTAATGCACCGGCATGATGGCCTTGGTGCGGGGCGTGATGGCGGCGCGGATCTTTTCCGGGTCAATGTTCAGCGTGACCGGGTCCACATCCACCAGCACGGCATCGGCCCCTAGGTAGCGCACGACCTCCACCGTGGCGGTGAAGGTGAGCGTAGGCGCAATTACTTCGTCCCCCGGGCCGATGCCCAGTGCTTCCAGTGCCAGGTGCAGTCCGGCCGTGGCCGAATTCACCGCTACACCTTGCAGCCCACCGCCCAGGTAGTCCACAAAGTTCTGCTCAAACTGGCGCGTGACGGGGCCGGTGGTGACCCAGCCGGAGCGCATGGCCTCGGTCACCGCGGCGATTTCGGCATCGCCAATGTCGGGGCGAGCGAAGGGAAGGGAAGGCTGGATCATGGCTTGGCTATCCAGCAGAGGATGTGTGTGCGCAGCCATGGAAGGCTGTTGAACAAGGTGTAAAGCATGGGATGAACGGGCGCTACGCGGCGAGCTATCGGCGGGGCCAGTGTGATGCGCCGAGCGCTAATCTTGGCGTGGGGGAAGAGTGCTTTCACGCGGCTAAGTGGCACACCACGAACGTCAGGATTTTGTGGGTTGTTGAATGTGAAGTCATACCAGAGGACAGCACCGCCTGGCTTGATCCACTGCCACAAAGTAGCGGCTAGTTGTTGCTGAAACTGATCATCCAGCAGCGAAGAAAAAACCGTGGAAACCAGAACGATGTCCTGAGATTCGGCAGCAATGGGTGCTTGCGATGCATCGCCCTCCAGTAATTCCAGCGCCAGTGGCAGAGTGTGGCGCGCCCGACGGTAACGGTCGGGCAACAACTCAATGCCGCTCAGGTGCTGGGGTGCGAACCCCATACGCAAGAACTCCAGCAAGTTGACGCCGGTGCCGCAGCCCACCTCCAGAAGGCGCAACGCCGCCAAGTCGGCTGAACCATTCAGACTGAACATGTGCACTATGGCGCGCTGTCGCTCCTGTATGCCCAAATAGACTTCGGGGCGCAAGAAACTGTAACGCCCGTCACTGGGTGAGCGACTGGCATATCTGCTAGTGACTGCGTTGGGCTCGTTCGAAGGGGTCATGCCATGGCCTCAAGAAACTGCTGCGCCAGAACTGGGTAGGTGTGATTTGCCAAAACAAAAGCCCGCCCCCGCTGACCCATATCGTGGCGTTGCTGCGGCGTGGTGGCGGCCAGTTGAAGCAAGCCCTGGGCCACGACATGGGGTGATTCGGGCACTACGGTTAATCCGCAGCCTGCCTCTGCCACGGGATCATTGCCTGCCTCGACCGAGTGCAGAACCGCGCAGCCCGCCATCATGTAGTCCATGAGTTTGTTGGGTGCTATGCCGAACCGATAAATCGGCGTGCGTTTCCAGCCAATATAGGCAATGTCGAAGTGCGCCAACAGCGCAGGTATCTGTGGCTTGGGAACCGGGTCAAACAGTGCAACGTTATTCAGACCTTCATCGCGCACCCGTTGTGCCAACTGCGCCTTTTCATGACCGTTGCCCACCAGTACGAATGAAAGCGGCGAGTTGCGCAGCAGCGCGGCAGCGTTTAAAAGCACATCCAGCGCATTTGGAATTCCGTGCGAACCGGCATAGCCGACGATGATTTTTTCGGCGTTCTTAAGTGTATTTAGGTGATCTGCCAGAGGGCCTGCCAACGGCTCTGGCATGTCAGGCCATTCCTCTGGCGATATTCCATTGGGCACGATGTGCAGTTTGCGCAGATCCAGCCCATGTTGGGACATGTGCTCTGCCACCTTGGGCAGCATGGATACCACACAGTCGGCATCACGGTAGGCGTCGTTCTCGGCCTTTTGGCACAGCAGGATGAAAGGGTGCCACCAGGGCAAGCCTGAGAGCTCCATGGGCGAGGCTGGCCAGAGGTCGTGCACCTCATAAATCAGCTTTGCGTTCGCCAGACGGGCAATGCGCCTGGCAATCCAAATATCCAAGGGGTAGGTGCTGGATGCAATCACCACGTCGGGCTTGCTCTCGGCTGCTAGCGCAGGCGCCAGTTGCCAAGCCTGGCGCAAAAAACTCCAGATGTTCTTCACCCGGCCCAGTCCGTTGCCTTGGTAGGCTGGGGTGGGTAGCCAGTGGTAGGTGATACCGTCCACTGTCTCATGGCCACCTGCAGGCTGACGTGCGCGCACGTGAGAGAAATCGGCCGAAAGCACTACCACCTCATGCCCGGAGCGCACCCATTCGCGGGCGAGGTAGTAGGGGCGGTATTCCATGCCTAGCGCGGGTGTGCCTGCGTAGTGGTTGATGAGGAGAATGCGCATCAAAATGGTTGAATCAGGGACTTGTAAAGCTCTCTTGCGTCAGGATTTACAAGGTTGCTGTTGTGCCAAAGTAAGGAGAATTCACCCCCAAAACGGCGGCAGCTTTCTCGCAAACTCATCATGAGTTTGCGCGCCTCCAACCCATAGCCAAGGTTCAGGTAGGTAGGTGATGTCACAGTGACTTCCATCAATACCAAGGGGCGTTCCATGAGAGTCAGTTCTTCTCGCTGAAACAGATCGAAAATAGGAAATGCATGGGAGGTTCCGCACCTAAATCCGGCGATGTCAGGGAAGCCCAAGGTTGAATCGTAAATGAGTCCGAGCTGGTTTAAAATATGCGCGGTACCGTTCATATGCCAACGCAGGTAATGCTGGCGACCACCCATTTGGGTTGAGTTTCCACCTGCGCTGGCGACTGCTAGACGTAGTCCAAGCAATTCGTTGGATATTTTTTCCCGGTCGTCAATGCTGTAGTAGCTGCCGTGTAAACCTATTTCATGCCCTCTTTCAATAATGCGTTTTGTGAGTATGGATACTCGCGGTTCATTTAACTCATAAAATCCGTCAATGCGAGCTGGGTTTTTGATGTTCAAGAAAAAAAAGGTGACTCGGTTGCCGACGCATTCATTGACGTCGAGCATCCAGTCAAATGTGTCATAAGGATCGAATCGCGTAACGCCGATGCGACTGGCTGCAGCGTTGAGAAGCGTGCGTCCTGCTAGCTGCAGGCTGTGATGATTCCAGAGAGCCGATGCCGTTTGGTGCATGGCTAGAGCTATGCTTTTCGAACCGGGGGAGTAGGGTGCATCTACATCGCAGCTAACCCATACGGTCGGATTACGCGGTTTGCGTGTCAACTCCGGAACCAATTTTTTTAGTGACCACCAAAGTAGTTCAACCCATTCATCCACCACCGGACGCAGTGCCATGCCTGCACAGTGCGCCACTGACTTGCGTCCAGGAAAGCGGCCATGTTGATCAACTTCTGCGTTAATTACAGCTTCCTCATAGCGGGTTAAAAAAAAGAAAATACTTCCGGTTATATCGATCGGTAGGTGCACCATTTCGCGGTGCATTTCGAAATGGCCGTCTCCGAAAAATTGGGCTACGTGAGATTCCCCAATACGAGTGCGTAAATCGTCATCCGGTATTGGCCATGTAGTTGGTGCAGTCGTTGGTAAACTTTGGGGTTGCAGCCAGTTTGCATGAGATTTGGAAAAAAATGTGTCGCTCCACTGCACGCTGTAATTGCCGATGGATACCTCGATTTTCCGTTTGTCATGTATTTCAATGCAATATTTCAAACCTAGCCAATGGCCGAAAATTACTGAACATACCCAAGAAAATTCCCTGATACGGTGTTCTGGTGTTCGGATAAAAAGTGTGGTCACTTTTGCCTCCGCCTAAATGCTCTCCACAGTCCTGCACGTACCGAGTCACTGATCGTTGGGCATATCACAGGGCGGAAATCACGACGGTATACCAATTCATACCATAATTTTAATACTCGGCGGTCCAACCTCAGCATCCGGCGTAACAACCAGATACCATCTACCCAAAGCAAATTTTTGGGAGAAGGTATTGATAGATCGTCGGGTGTTTCACAGCCGAAATATCGTTTTACGAGACCGTTTCCTGAATGAAGAAATAACCCGTGTTGCATCCAGAATCGAGGGTTAAGTTCCAAGACGAGCACTTGATTTTTAATCACAATGAATTCAAGTTCGTACGGACCGCAGTAGTTCAGGCGTCGCAGTATCCGCGCTGTTTGCTCCACGAGTCCCAATGCATCGGGAACGGTGATCAACATGGCGGACGAACTCAGCCCATCCTCGTATCCGGCCACTCGCTCAGTGACAACGGACAGATTGCGCTTTTCGTTCGTTGCGTCGAAAAATCCCCCTACGCTCATCAGCTGCATAGGTTTGTTACCAAGCCATTCCTGGAGGAAAAACGAGGATTCGTCAAAGCCATCTGCGGCAATGCGCTTACGTAAGGCGGTTAACTCTGTCGAGTTGTTACAGACCCAGCCGCGTGGTAACTTGCGTCCGTTCTGCCATGAGTGGCGACTCTTTAAAAGAAATGGGTAGCGGGCATGGCTGGCGTGCGCAAGAGGCCAGTGTGCTAGTCCGTGTGGGCCATCACTGTCATGTTTGAGAAATTCGGCAAATGCCCACTTGTCATCCAGCAATTCGATCGGAAAATTTTTGGGGAGAAAGCTGCGCGAGTCATTGCTTTGCAATGCCTGAGACAGCGATGCCTCCTCGGTGAAGAGAAGCCACTGGGCACGATCACCCTCATGGCGCTGCGGTAATGGTAATAATCGATCGCCGGGCGGCACGCGCATAGTGATACCTAGCGCTGAACATGCATGCAATAGTGTCCAGGCATTGATCCATGACGAGTTGGTAAAAGCGATCACGGGTGAAACTCAACAATGAGTGCGATGCGTTCTACGTACCGCCAAGGCAGAAAACGATAAATGCGCGGGACGAAGGTTTTTGCGGTAGAGCCCAGCCCAGCAGGTAGGGATAATAAGCGATCAATTGGCCCCCCGAACTTTTCCAGACGTATGTGGCAGCAACCCAAATCCGCAGCTTTTACTATTGAGGTCAGTTCGGACCGACGGAAAAAACGGATGTCGTATAGCGGATCGCTTTTTGCCTTGTGTGCAAACGCGGCCACAATCCGTGGGTTGTCTGCATTGTGCACAAGCGCCACCAATACATGACGGGTCACCCGCGCCTGTTCGCGTAGTAATGCAGTGATCTTGGCGTTATCGGAAAACAAGACCCAAAAACCATTGTGAATGGACAGATCGACATCCTTGTCTTGAAAGGACAAAGCCGATGCGTCTTCGCGGGCAAGTTTGAGCGGAGATTTAGGAAAACGCTGGCGTAAGTAATCAAGTGTTTTCTCGTCAAAATCTGATCCTATGGCGTTGATACCCTTTTCTGCAAGATAGCGCGAGTCGCGACACGATCCTCCCGCGATTTCCAGTACACGCCAGCCCATCACCGGAAAGCGGGATTTCAGCCACAACCCTGCCCTGGGAGGGGTCTGTAAATACTTTTCTATGTGCCTAATCCAGGCATCTTCCCAAAACGATATCTTTTGAATTTGCTCATTCATGGTTCGCTTCCTTGCGGAACACGCCTACCAACCATACTGGCTTGCCAAAAGCGGGAATGAGGCTTGCCGTGCGTCTCGCGAGGGAGCTGATCTGGCGGTGACCAGAGCCTTCTGAAATGCCCTTGCCTTCGACTGGTTCAGTTTGAAACCTGCAGCTCGGGCATATCAAAAACCTAGGCCATGGTTCTATAAATTGTCTTCCCCATTCGACTAAGGTAGAACGCCGTCGCCATCCTAGCTTTAGAGTCTGATGCAATCGAAATCCTGGCATAAGATTTTGCATCGATTGTTCGGAAAAAGAGCGGAAATGGTAGTCCGGGTTGACGTGCGCGTTGCAATAGGGGCAACGCACGAACCGACGATTTTCGTTAAACGGAACGGTGATGATGATCCATTCTCGAGATACCCTTGAGAATTCCCGAATCGCTGCTTCGTATGTTCCATAAGGCAGGTGTTCCAGGACTTCGCAGGAGATCACTACATCGAACTGGCCGTCGGGGAATGCCAGTGCGCTGGCGTCCCCAAGATGCATATCAATGCCTCGCGATTGAGCGTAGTCTACTTTAGCTGGTGTAATCTCAATGCCAACGCCTGCTATGCCGCGTGCCGCCATCAGTTCTTCGAGGAATACGCCGTGACCGGCTCCGACATCCAACAGAGTTGTGGCATTTTCGGGAACTAAATCGACGGTACGTCGAATGCGTGCCATCTCTGTATCGGAATTTCGGATATGCTGCTCTACATACTCTGCGATAGTGAGGTTGCCGTAATTAGCGTAATAGTCTTGGCCGTGGCTCATTTCAAGTCCTTCGGATCATGTGCAGCGCCCGAAAATTCATCAACATCAGTATTGCGTACATTACGGCCATCACGGTAGACAGGCACAGCACTGCTAAGGTAAAGGTAGCGCCCAAGTGTGCAGTGCACTCTATTGTGGCGACCAGCAACAGCACCCGGATGAGATCCCACCCGGCTTGCCAGTGCTGTTTACCGTGAATTATCAAGTGGGACAAGGGGGAAATAGCGGTCTGTCCGAGTAGCATGGGCACGCTGGCCGCTAAGACGCACCCTGCGGCGTCCCACTGCGGGGCTCCGAAGATGGGCCCAATGTAGAACGGGCCGGCCAATGCAATCAGCGCCAGCGGCAGCGATACCCATCCGAGACGCACCGTATTGCGGCGGTACAGTTGCGCAAGAGCTGTGGGGTCTTGCCGTACCAGCCGTGCAGCCTCGGCCCAGAAGCTTTGACTCACTGCTGAGCCTACAAGGCTGATAGGTCCGAGCGCCACCCGTTGCATCAGAGCGTAATAGCCAACTTCGGCGATGCTGTAGTGCCTCGCAAGCATCAGCGGCACCACTGCGAAGCTGGCTGTGTTTGCGGCAGATGCAAGTGTGGACCATGTGGCTTCGCGCTGGAAATGACAAGCTGCGACGCAGATGCGCTGAAGTGTCAGTCGCCGTAGTGCAGCAGTTAAACCGGTGGCGCTACGCCACAGTGTCCAGAGGCCAGCCCAAGAGCCGAGGAGAATGCCGGCTACAAGGCCCCAGAAACCCGCTCCGGCGGAAGCAATGCTCACACCAACGTTGACGATGCTTTGTACAATTTTTGCTTTTCCGACTCCGGGTAGCGTTGCATTGCGCACATGCCATGCTTGCAGTAGTTGCTGCGCCCCTGCACCTAGGACGGTCAGAGGTAGAAGCCAACCAAAAGTGTTGAGACTTCCCCAGAAGTTGGGGGCAAAAAACCAGAATAAGGCAAGCGTAAAGCTGGACAAGGCGAGTGCAATCATGCCCAAGAGGAGTAGTGCTGCAGCCAGTGAAGTTGCGCGTGCGTTGGGTATAGACCAGTCGAAGCGCGCAGTAGCCACAGCCAGAGCCATGCTTAATGCAGAAGTGAAAATGGTAATCGCACCAAAGTCATCTGGAGAGTAAATCCGTGTTAGCAATGGCGCCGCAATTATCGGAAGTGCTTGAGCCACCACATTTGCGCCAATGACTGTCATAACGTTGCGAGCGAATCTGGAGCGCCGTTGAAACCACGTTTTCCAAGTTCGCAAAGTATGCTTTAAAGTGCGCAAATTGCGTCTTTCTTAAAGGATGCGTTAGCCTGTTTGTGCAAGCATGGACTCGACGCAGTTAGTGGTCCGTTTGTCGTGGAACTCGATACTCCGCCTTGCCCCAGTTGCACGGGGTATGCTGGTGTCAAGGGTGGGCATGGTGACATCGCACGATGCGCCGCTTCGGTTGAATCTGTTTTTGATCTTTCGTAATAAATCATGCTGATTTCAGCGCAAACGCCTGAGCGTGAGACTCATTCGAAGCACAATGCATTATCAAATTTGATAGCTGGATACGATGTGTTGCTGGCTGGCTGCATTCAGCATCGGTTGTATGGACAGGCTGGTGCGTGGCGGGTGGAGCGTTTCTTCGCCGTTGGCGGTGAGTGTGGCTAGGGCTTGCGGGGTCATGGTTGATGCCCTGGCGTGTCTGCCTCGTAGTAACTACCCGTTTTGGGTGCACCTCGGAACTCGATAGTGGATAGTGCCTGCTTGCTTGAGCTGGCTCAGCCAGCGTTCGACGTTCTTGGGCGAGGTTTTCAGCGCTTGTGCCAGCGCGGGCGCGCGCAGGCCAAGTTGCAGGGCAATCATTTGTTGCAGTGTAATTAGTCCACCAATGATTGCACCATCTACTCCCTCAATTACTCCTTCAATGGGGTGTTGGTTTTTGGCCGCTCGTCGGACGATGGCCTTGATGTGCTGGTCGCGCGGGTCATCCTGCAGTTGCACCTGCTCCCAACTGGCTTGCGGGTTCATGGCATATCCCCGGTCAATTTTTTGCGCGCCAAGGCTAAACGCAAGTGCGACCAGCTTAATTCAGCACACAGCGTGTGCACTGTTCCAAGTTGGGGCAGCACTTCGGCCAGGCGCACACCGTAATGCAATTGGCGCACTCCCCAGCCGAGCCTAAGCTCCGCTGTCAACTGCCGCGTCAGATCGGCCACCACTTATTTACCGTATTCGGCGCGTTGGACTCGCCGCAAAACCGTGCCTATGCGCTGGCCAATGTGCCAGTAAAGCAGAGTCAGCTCGGCGTTGACCGCGCTGGCGACCCGCTGGTGGGCGGCGGTGATGAGTTGGCGCACGTCGGCCAGCAGGGGTGCGGTGGGTGGCGGGTGCATGGTTACAGGGTGGGTTGGTGCGCGGTCGCCAGCACCGCTTGAACGATGCGGCCCATGCTTTCTTCATCCAGATACGCGTGCATGGGCAGGCTGATCACTTTTTGTGCCATGGCATCGCCCACGGGCAACTGGGCATGGGCGTCCGCCACGGCGGGCTGCTGGTTCAGCGGGGCGGGGTAATGCACCGCTGTGGGTATGCCCGCTTGCCTCAGGTGTTCTTGTATTTGTTCGCGGTGGGGCACTTGTACGGTGTATTGCGCCCAGGCGCTTTGGTTGTGCGCCTCGACGTGCGGGGTGCTGGTGATGCCCGCCTGGTTCAGCAACTGTGTGTAGCGCTCGGCCACTTGTTGGCGCGCGCTGATTTCTTCGTCCAGTATGGCCAGTTTGGGCAACAGGATGGCGGCTTGCAGGGTGTCCAGTCGGCTGTTCACGCCCACGCGGATATGGTGGTAGCGGCGGTCTTGGCCGTGGCGGGCGATCTGGCGCATGACTTTGGCCAACTCGTCGTCGTGCGTGAAGATGGCGCCGCCGTCGCCATAGCAACCCAGGGGTTTGCTGGGGAAGAAACTGGTGCAGGCGATGGTGGTGAGGTTGCAGCTTTTGCGGCCTTTGTAGGTGGCGCCAAAGCTTTGCGCGGCGTCTTCAATCACCTGGATGCCGTGCCTGGCTGCAATGGTATTGATCGCGTCAAAGTCCGCACACTGACCGTACAGGCTGACGGGGATGATGGCGCGGGTAGCGGGGGTGATGGCGGCTTCCAGCAAGGCCGGGTTGAGGTTGTAGGTGCGCGGGTCAATGTCCACATACACGGGCTTGGCGCGCAGTAGTGCCGCGGTTTCTGCGGTGGCAATATAGGTAAACCCAGGCGTGATGACTTCGTCGCCCGGGCCTATGCCCAGGGCCATCTGGGCGATTTGCAGCGCGTCTGTACCGTTGGCTACGGTAATGCAGTGCTTGGCGCCGGTGTAGGCGGCCAGTTGTTCTTCCAGTTCAGCAACTTCCGGCCCAAGGATGTATTGGCCGTGGGCCAATACCCGGGCAATGGCTGCGTCGATCTGGCTTTTGATGCGTGCCTGCTGGGTCTTGAGGTCGATGAAGTCAATCATGGTCTGATGCGGCTAGCTTGGTAACCACTCGGTCGTTAAGCACATAGCGGACACCTGTGTGCAGGCAGGTGACTTCGCCGTGGCCTTGCAGCGGGAGCGCGAGTTGCTCGCCAAATTCACTCATCCAGCCAATGTGCCGCGCGGGTACGCCCACTACCAGTGCATAGGCGGGCACGTCCTTGTTGACTACTGCACCCGCGCCCACAAAAGCGTATTCGCCAATGGTGGTACCGCACACAATGGTGCAGTTGGCACCCAAGGTGGCGCCTTTTTTGACTCTTGTGCTGCGGTACTCGTCTTTGCGTTCGATGAGCGCGCGTGGGTTGTGGACGTTGGTGAACACCATGCTGGGGCCGCAAAAAACCCCATCTTCGAGTGTGACGTTGTCGTACACGCTGACGTTGTTCTGGATCTTGCAGTGGTCGCCAATCACCACCCGGTTGCCCACAAAAACGTTCTGGCCCAGCGAAACGCCTTTACCGATGCGCGCACCACCGCAGACGTGCACCCAGTGCCAGATGCGAGAGCCCTCTCCAATGAATGCGCCTTCATCCACGATGGCGCTGGGATGGATGGTTGGGGCGTTCATTTCGGCATTCTCATCGGGATAACTTGAGCACAAACGGATGCACTTCACCGAGGCTGCCAGCCTGTGGTGTGGATGTGCGGATGCTGTGCACAGTCTCTATGCAATGGCGTGCGTCTTCAAGTCCATAGCCATTGCCTGCCAAAATTTCTTGGTAGCTGATCGTATGCAGATCGGTAAACCCTTCTGAGAATTCCAGCGGCTCGCCGCTGACATCAATATTGCGGTAGGTGGTTTTTTGTCCTTGAACGCTGGCGGGTAGATCGCTTGCATCCACGGAGAGAAACCAGCGCACCCGAGCACCTTGGTATTCAAGATATCCACCGGCTTTTGATTCGCTGAGGAAGTGCACACGGTTGTGTTGGAGTGGACCGAAAATGAAGTGCAGCATGTCGAAGAAATGCACCCCGATGTTGGTGGCAACGCCAAACGATTTGCGCGGATCACCCTTCCAACTCGCGGCGTACCACGTACCGCGTGAGGTGATGTAAGTGAGGTCCACATCGAACTTGGTGTTTTGTGGGGCTGCTGACACCTTGTTGCGCAGCTGAACAATCGCCTCATGGTGACGCAGTTGCAGGATGTTGAAAACGCGCTGGCCGGTCTCGCTTTCCACCCGCGCTAATTCGTCTACCAGCGCGGGTGTGGGTACCAGTGGCTTTTCGCAAATCACGTCGCAGCCTAAGCGCATGCCAGCTGCAATGTGAGCGTGGTGTAGATGATTGGGGGAGCACACAGCCACATAGTCCAACGCTTGATGGGGTTGGCGGCGCAACGTTTGTGCGTGCTCGTAAAAACACTCGAAGTCGGTGAAAAAGTCTGCCTTAGGGGCTAGGCTGTCGATAATGCCGACCGAGTCGTTGACATCAAAGGCTGTAGTTAAACAGTTGCCGGTTTCTTTGATGGCGCGCATGTGGCGCGGAGCGATATAGCCAGCGGCACCAATTAGTGCAAAGTTTTTCATGGGCTCAAAGTCGGTAGACGGTAAATCCTGCTTGCATCAGCTCCTCGCGGTCATACAGTGACTTGATGTCAGCAAGAAATGGTTTGGGATGCCTGCAGTAAGAGCGGAGCTGCTTCGCGCTCAATGCGCGGTAGCTGTTGTGTCCGACCGCAACGACAAGGACGTCCACTAGATGGTCTTCATCCACTACGCCCAGCGTCAGTTGGTATTCAAGCTGTACTTCCGCTGCATCGGCAATAGGGTCAGAGATGACCACCTCCACACCCCAAGTTTTCAATTCGTGGACTAGGTCTACCACCTTGCTGTTGCGGATATCTGGACAGTTTTCTTTGAAGGTGATGCCGAGTACACCAATCTTGCAGCGCGGAGCATCCATACCTGCGCGCAGCATCATTTTGATGATGTTGTGCGCAGCATACCCAGCCATGTTGTCGTTGATGCGGCGGCCCGCCAGAATGATTTGTGGGTGATACCCCACCTGTTCAGCTTTATAGGTCAGATAGTAAGGATCGACACCGATGCAATGCCCGCCAACGAGGCCAGGTCGAAAGGGGACGAAATTCCATTTGCTGCCTGCAGCTTCAAGCACTTCGAGAGTGTCAATCTCCAGGCGGTCGAACAATATCGAAAGTTCGTTCATTAGAGCGATGTTCAAGTCACGCTGTGTGTTCTCGATGACTTTGGCGGCTTCTGCCACCTTGATGCTGCGTGCCTTGTAAGTGCCTGCCGTGATGATGCAACGGTAGAGTTGATCAACAGCCTCTGCGGTTTCTGGGGTGCTGCCACTAGTGATCTTGCGGATGCGCGTGAGTGTGTTGACCTTGTCCCCCGGGTTCACACGCTCCGGACTGTAGCCACAAAAAAAACTCTTATTGAAGCGCAGTCCGGAGAAATCCTCCAGCACAGGCACGCAGACT
Organism: Acidovorax sp. FG48; assembly: GCF_057809085.1. Classification (NCBI taxonomy): domain Bacteria; kingdom Pseudomonadati; phylum Pseudomonadota; class Betaproteobacteria; order Burkholderiales; family Comamonadaceae; genus Acidovorax; species Acidovorax sp. FG48. The sequence goes on from NZ_JBMDJH010000005.1 coordinate 112,503, forward strand.
TCTTCAGTGACGCCCGGGTAGACTGTGGACTCATAGATCACCAGGGCACCCGGGCGCATGGCGCGCCCTACGGTCTGACTCGCTGTGACCAACATCGACAAATCGGGGCGCTTGGCATCATCCACAGGCGTAGGGACCGTCACGATGTAGATATTGCAATTTTCTATGTCTTTGGGGTTTGAGCTGTATTGCAACTGCGTGGCAGCCTGTATCTGCTGCGCGCTTGTTTCTTGCGTTCGGTCGTAACCTGATTGCAATTCAAGGATGCGTGGTTGGTGTATGTCGAAACCGACAACGGGAAAATGCTTGCCAAACTCGACGGCCAGTGGCAAGCCAACATAACCAAGACCGATGATGGCAATTCGGGGTTTTGTTGCGATGGAGGTCAGCATGGTGTTTGCATTGGATCTGGTTGATAGCCACTCACCAGTAAAGAGAGCGAGCGCTTGAGTGCTGCTTCGTCATTCGCATTGGCGGCTTCTTGCAGCGGCTGCAAGGTCGCTTGTAACTTTGACCACGGGCAGAACTCCTCACGCGCTCGCCTGATGCGTGGATGCGCTGTGGCAAGGGGGTTATCACCAATCAGCAGTTCTTCATAGAGCTTTTCACCGGGGCGCAGTCCAGTGAACTCTATGGCTATGTCGCCCTGTGGGTGCTCTGCATCGCGCACTGTCAAGCCTGAAAGAGCTACCATGCGCCGCGCCACATCAAGGATACGAACGGGTTCTCCCATATCCAGAAGGAACAGATCACCGCCTTCCGCCATGGCTCCCGCCTGTAGCACAAGCTGTGCTGCCTCGGGAATGGTCATGAAATAGCGTGTCACTTCGGGATGGGTGACCGTCAGTGGGCCACCTGACGTGATCTGACCCCGGAACAGGGGAATCACGCTACCACTAGAGCCCAGTACATTTCCAAAGCGCACCATGGAAAGGCGTGTGGGGCAGGACCATGGGACGGCTCGTTCTGGTAATACATCCTCGAACGGGGATACTCTGCTGGCGGCAATGGCTTGCAACACTTGCTCTGCCACGCGCTTGCTGGCTCCCATTATGTTGGTGGGACGCACAGCCTTATCAGTAGATACAAGCACAAAGTTTTGCGCTCCGTATTCAAGGGCTATTCGCACCATGTTGAGCGTTCCAAAGACATTGTTGATCACACCTTCCCCGGCGTTGGCCTCCACCATGGGAACGTGCTTGTAGGCAGCCGCGTGGTAGATTGAATCAGGCCGGTGTTTGCGGCAGATGTCGGCAATGCGATGTGGGTTGACCACGCTGGTCAGCAGCGGCACCAGTTCGCAGGTGTGAGCGCCCTGATCCCGTAGCGCCTGCAGCTCGTGGTGGACCGCATACAGCGCATACTCGCTATGGTCTACGAGTAACAGCTTCGCAGGACCTTCGTTAACGATCTGACGGCACAATTCGCTCCCGATGCTGCCTCCTGCTCCCGTGACAAGCACCACCTGACCTGTAAGACCGTTCCCAAGCAGGCCATGTTGGGCGGCGACGGGCTCGCGCCCCAGCAGATCTTCAACGTCCAGCTCTTGGAAATCTGTCACGCTCACGCGACCACTGGCTAAGTCTGACAGGCCTGGTAGTGTGCGGACGCGCACAGCTGCACGACCAAGGTTCTGAATGATTTGATGCCTTCGCTGGCGTGTGGTGCTGGGAACCGCGAGTAGCACGTCAGTGATGTTGAGCTGTTCGATCAGCTCAGGCAGGTTGTTGGGACTGCTCACGCGTACGCCGTTGATGGTGCTGCCCGTCTTTTTGGGGTCATCGTCCAAGAAGCCCATCAGCTGATACTGCCGCATGTTTTGCATGGCGGCTGCAGTTTGCGCGCCTGCGCTGCCGGCCCCATAAATCAGCAACCGATGAGTCGTATTGCGGGGCTTGCCAGCAAGCCAGAACCAGCCCAAGGCACGGCTGGAGCCCACCATCAGGAGCAAAATTATTGGTTGTAGTACGCCTACACTGCGCGGTACTCCCTCCCATTGAGCTATCAGCAAAATGCAGAAAAGTAGGGTTCCGTAGAGCGCGACGGCTTGTCCTGTGGTGATAAGCGCTGCAATTCCGGTATAACGAAAAATGGCTCGATACAAGCCAGCGTGGATGAATATAGGCAGCGCCAATGTTGGCCCCAAGCCATAAACCAACCATTGCAGTCCCGTGGGCGAATGTGGTGTATCGAGCCGCAGACTAAAAGCCAGCCACATGGCAACAAGGCTCATGCACAGGTCCAAGCTCACCACAACAAGCCGTTTGGTGGAACGCGGCCACGAGAGTATGGTGCTCAACATAGTAGGGGTACTTAATGTCATGGCCGATGGCGTTGCTGACGCGTAAGCAAATGGCGCACGTTCATCAAGACGGCGCTATCCCCATGCGCTCAAGCACATCTCCCACCAGTTCCAGACGCACCAGCGGATTATCCAGCTCCATCAACCGCTGTTTCAGCTCGAGGGGGACAGGCAGCAGTTCGCACCACCTGTTGGCTACCCAGCCGCAATCATCCAGTTGCGCTGCGGTAGGCTTGACTAAGTGAGGCAGGTCCGGGTCGCGTACCTGGAGAGTGTTTAAGACCTGCGCCAATGCCGTTGACGCCTTTTTGAGATCCTCTGGGACCGGCACAGTCAGATCCCGTTCAATATGGCCTACGTCTGCCGTCCACAAACCGTGTGGCAAGTGGCGGCGCTGGGTGATCCGAAAACGCTGGCTACCACGGCATAGCACAGTGATCAGTCCAGGCTGTGGCGTTTCCAGTTGCTCGATGACGGCGAGGGTGCCGATGTCGTTGAAGCGTTCCTCCGGTGCGCCAGCTTGGCGTACCTCCTGTCCCTGGGTGAGAGAGACGACGCCAAATGGTGCGCCTGCCTGGTGGCACTTGCGCACCATGTCAAGGTAGCGCACCTCAAACACCCGCAGCGCCAGCACCCCGTCCGGGAACAGGACGGAGCCCAGGGGGAAAAGCGGCAGGGACGACAAGGTGAGGGGTGGGGTCATGGGCGCGCGGGTGCCTTGGCCCGCTATCATCCCATGACACTGTCGGCTTTTGCTGCGCACCACTGCTTTTGTCTCATCCATGCTCTATCAGATCGCCTCTTTCCTGCTTGATGTTATTGGCGGCTTGCTGACCGGGGCCTGCCTCTTGCGGCTGTACATGCAGTGGCAGCGGGTGTCGTTTTCCAACCCCGTTGGTGGGTTGGTGTTTGCATTGACCGATTGGCTGATCATGCCGCTGCGCCGGGTGATACCACCGGTGGGGCGTTGGGATGTGTCCAGCCTGGTGGCAGCGATGCTCTTGCAACTGGTGCAGTACGCGTTGTTGACGTTGCTGTTGGGGGCTGGTTCGGCGTGGGCATGGTTGCCCTGGCTTGCCTTGTTCGGTCTGCTGCGCGTGGCGGTCTCGGGGCTGATCGGCCTGCTGATCGTCTATGCGGTCCTGTCCTGGATACAAGGCGGTCGTTCGCCGCTGGCCGATGTGATTGCACGGCTGTGCGAGCCCGTGTTGCGACCATTTCGCCGGGTGATTCCGCTGATGGGCGGCTTTGATCTGTCACCCTTGGTGGCGCTGGTGGTGCTGCAGGTCGCGATGATCGTTTTGGGCCATTTGCAGGCCAGTGTGATGCGTTGAGGCACCAAAACGGCCCGATGCGCGAGGCGCATATGCCTTAATTGCTATTGAAAATATAGCGTTGATGGTGGGAGATAGGCCCGGCCCAGTCCCTTCCTAGGGACTGGGTGTTATTCACATCACCGCGTCGGCGGGCAGTCGTTGCAGCATGGCCAGGCTGCTGGCGACGGTGTTGCGCAGCTCGCGGCGGTCGCAGATGAAGTCCACGGCGCCCTTGGTCTGCAGGAATTCGGCACGCTGAAAGCCCTCGGGCAGGGTGACGCGCACGGTGGATTCGATCACGCGCGGGCCGGCAAAGCCGATCAGCGCCTTGGGCTCGGCGATCACGATGTCGCCCACGAAGGCAAAGCCAGCGCTCACGCCGCCCATGGTCGGGTCGGTCAGCACGCTGATGTAGGGCAGGCCCTTCTTGGCCAAGCGGGTGAGGGCCGCGTTGGTCTTGGCCATCTGCATCAGTGACAGCAGGCCTTCCTGCATGCGCGCGCCGCCGGTGGCGGTGAAGCAGATGAAGGGCACCTTCTGCTCAATGGCGGTTTCCACGCCGCGCACAAAGCGCTCGCCCACCACGGACCCCATGGAGCCGCCCATGAAGTCGAACTCGAAGCAGGCGGCCACCACGTTGATGCTCTTGACCGCGCCGCCCATGACGATGAGGGCGTCGGTCTCGCCGGTGTTCTCCAGCGCTTCCTTCAGGCGCTCGGGGTACTTGCGGCTGTCCTTGAACTTGAGGGCGTCCACAGGTAGCACTTCCTGGCCGATTTCGTAGCGGCCTTCGGCGTCCAGAAAGGCGTCCAGGCGGGCGCGTGCGCCAATGCGGTGGTGGTGGCTGCAATGGGGGCAGACATTCTGGTTGTGTTCCAGATCCGCCTTGTAGAGCACCGTTTCGCAGCTCGGGCACTTGATCCAGAGGCCTTCGGGCACCTGGCGGCGCTCGGTGGGGTCGGTTTGCTGGATTTTGGCGGGCAGAAGTTTTTCGAGCCAGGACATGGTGTTCTCCTCTTCAGTGGCGCGACCTGCTGCAAAGCCCGTAGGCGTTTGCGGGTCAGGTCGGGTGTGAATCTGTCGGCGCACCCCACAGGATGCGCCGGGCTGCATTATGCGACTAGGCGTCCAGGGCCTTGCGGATGCCGCGCAGGAAGTCGATGGTCAGGGGCACCACCTTGGCGTGCTCCTGGTCTTCAATCAACTGGATGATGCGGCTACCGATGACCACGGCATCGGCCACCTTTCCGATAGCCTGGGCGGTGGCCGCGTCGCGGATGCCGAAGCCCACACCCACCGGAATGGTCACATGCTGGCGGATACGGGGCAGCATCTGCTCCACGGCGGCCGTGTCCAGCGCGCCGGAGCCGGTCACGCCCTTGAGCGACACGTAGTACACATAGCCGCTGGCTACGCGCGCCACTTGCGCCATGCGTTCGTCCGTGCTGGTGGGAGCCAGCAGGAAGATCAGGTCCATGCCGTGCGCGCGCAGGCTGGCGGCGAAGGCTTCGCATTCTTCGGGTGGATAGTCCACGATGAGCACGCCATCCACACGCGCTGCCGCAGAGTCGCGCACAAACGCGCCGTCACCGTGCTTCTGGTCGTAGCGTTCCACGGGGTTCGCATAGCCCATCAGCACCACGGGCGTGGTGCTGTTGCGCTTGCGGAACTCACGCACATGGTCGAGCACCTGCACCATGCCAATGCCCAGGCTGAGGGCCTTTTCGCCCGCCTTCTGGATCACTGGGCCATCGGCCATGGGGTCGGAGAAAGGCACTCCCAGCTCAATCACGTCGGCACCTGCCTCGACCATGCCGTGCATGAGTGCGGGGGTGATGTCAGCGAACGGGAAGCCGGCGGTCACATAAGGAATCAGCGCCTTGCGGCCCTGCGCTTGCAGGGCAGAGAAGGTGGATGCGATACGGCTCATTTATTTCACCACCTTGATGGGTTGCTCGCCGCCCTTGACGGACTGCCCCTGGCAGCTGGGTCGGCAGTAAAAGTCGGCACCGCTCAGGTCGGCCACGGTGCCGATGTCCTTGTCGCCCCGGCCTGAGAGGTTGACCAGTATCGACTGGTCTGGGCGCATGGTTTTGGCCAGCTTCATGGCATACGCCACGGCGTGGCTGGATTCGAGCGCGGGGATGATGCCTTCGGTGCGGCACAGGTAGTGGAAGGCGTCCAGCGCTTCCTTATCGGTGATACCGACGTACTCCGCGCGGCCAATCTCCTGCAACCAGGCGTGCTCGGGGCCCACGCCGGGGTAGTCCAGGCCCGCGCTGATGCTGTGGGTTTCGGTGATCTGGCCGTTGTCATCCTGCAAGATGAAGGTGCGGTTGCCGTGCAGCACGCCCGCGCTGCCATTTTGCAGCGATGCGGAGTGCTTGCCCGACTCCAGGCCTTCACCCGCAGCTTCCACGCCAATCAGGCGCGTTTTCTCGAACGGGATATAGGGGTGGAAGATGCCCATGGCATTGCTGCCGCCGCCCACGCAGGCGATGACGGCATCGGGTTGCTGGCCCAGCACCTTTTGCTCGGCCAGCATGGCGGGCATCTGCTCAATGCATTCCTTGCCAATCACGCTCTGGAAGTCGCGCACCATCATGGGGTAGGGGTGTGGGCCCGCCACGGTGCCGATGATGTAGAAGGTGTTGTCCACATTCGCTACCCAGTCGCGCATGGCGTCGTTCAGTGCGTCTTTCAGGGTCTTGCTGCCGGACTCCACGGGCACCACGGTGGCGCCCAGCAGCTTCATGCGGTACACGTTGGGGCTTTGGCGCTTCACGTCTTCGGCACCCATGTACACCACGCATTCCAGGCCGTAGCGGGCGCAGATGGTGGCCGTGGCCACGCCGTGCTGGCCCGCGCCGGTTTCTGCAATCACACGGGGCTTGCCCATGCGCTTGGCCAGCATGGCCTGGCCGATCACGTTGTTGATCTTGTGGGCGCCAGTGTGGTTCAGGTCTTCGCGCTTGAGGTAGATCTGCGCGCCGCCCATTTCACGGCTGGTGCGCGCCGCATGGTAGATCGGAGAGGGACGGCCAACGAAGTGCTTGAGTTCATACTGGAACTCGGCCAGAAACTCCGGGTCGTTCTGGTAGCGGGCGTAAGCCTCGCGCAGTTCCTGGATGGCGTGGGTCAGCGTTTCGCTGACGAAGCTGCCGCCGTAGGGGCCGAAATGGCCGGAAGCATCAGGTTGCTGATAGGAATTCATGGGGGTTCTTTGCAAGTTGTGCATCGGCCGCACGCACGGCGGCAACGAAGCGTTGGATCTTCACGGCGTCCTTGATGCCTTTGATGGGTTTGCCATCGGGGCCATCGGCTTCAACGCCGGAGCTGACATCAACCGCCAGCGAGAGACCCCGCGGGCGGACTTGCAAAATGCCATCGGTCACGTTTGCAGGCGTGAGTCCACCAGACAAAACGAGGTGAGAGCTGACGCTTGGTGGAAGGAGTGACCAATTGAATGCCTTGCCGCCGCCGCCAAAACCTTCGACGTGGGCGTCGAGCAGGATTGCTTGGGCGTGAGAGTAATCGTGCGCGTATTTTACGAGGTCAAACTGCGCCGCTCCATCGCCGAGGGGAATTCGGGCGGCTCGCAGATAGGGGCGGGCCCCCTGGTGGGTGGCGTCCAGGCAGTCCTGCGGCGTCTCATCACCATGAAATTGCACCGTAGCGCCAGCAATCATTGCACTGGCTGCTATCACGTTAGGAGTGGATTCGTTCACAAACAGCAGCACGGGCGTGACAAACGGCGGCAGGCGCCGGGCCAACTGCGCGGCCCGCTGGAGGGTGACCGACCGTGGGCTGGGGGCGTAGAGCACAAAACCCACCGCATCGGTGCCCGCAGCCACAGCTGCATCCACATCTTCCTCGCGGGTCAACCCGCAAATCTTGATGCGGGTGCGTACGTTGGCAGACGCCTGGAAAGGGGCGTGGAAGCGTTGACTGGCGGCGGGGGCCGTTGTGGTCGGTGGGGTGGCCTGGTTCATGGAAGCCAATCATACGCAGCCGTGCGCTGGGGTAGCCCCCAGGCGGCGTCGTAGACGGGCCCTTGAAAGTACAACCCGTCTGGCGAGAATGTCGGCGCAGCCACCTTGCGGGACCGGGCTGCCAGCACCTCGGCCATCCATTCGGGGGGCTGCGTGCCTTGGCCCACGGCAATCAGGCAGCCCATGATGTTACGGATCATGTGGTGCAGAAAGGCGTTGGCTTCAAATTCAAAACGCCAGTAACAGGGGCTCCAGCCCAGCTCAGGGTGCGGTACGCTCGCGCCCCGTCGCACGATGTCGATGCGATGCAAGGTTTTGACGGGGGTCTTGGCCTGGCAGGCGGACGCCCGGAACGAGGTGAAGTCATGCTCGCCGATCAGGTAGTCGGCTGCCTGCCGCATGGCGCCATGGTCCAGCGGGTGAAACACCCAGCCCACCCGACCGGCATCTACGCTGGGCCGTACCGGCGACTGCAGCAACACGTAGGCATACCGCCGTGCCACCGCACTGGCGCGTGCGTGAAATTGGTCAGGCACTGCCTGTGCCCATTGCACCGCAATGTCAGGCGGCAGGAAGGTGTTGGTGCCCCGCACCCAAGATGCGGCAGGGCGGTTGAGGGGAGTATCAAAGTGCACCACCTGCATCAGCCCGTGCACGCCGGCATCCGTGCGGCCTGCGCAGAGCGTGCTGACCGAATGTGTAGCAAAGCGGCCCAGGGCCGCTTCGAGTTTGTCCTGTACGGTGTTGCCAGAAAGCTGGCTTTGCCAGCCGTTGTAGGCCTGGCCGTTGTAGCTGACGCCCAGCGCCACCCGGGTCATGGGGGGGCCTGGGGAAGTGCTGGGTGCTAGATCAGCGGATGGGCCGGCCGGCATTAGCCCAGTTCAGCCAGCATGCGCTGCGCACGGGTCTTGAGGGCACCGCTGGACTCTGCCACCACTTCTTCAATCAGCGTGCGTGCACCATCCGTGTCACCAATGGCGTTGAACTCCTCGGCCAGCGCCAGCTTGGTGGCCAGAGGGTCGTCTTGTGCTGCGGCCGATCCGTCGTCGGCAAATTCTGGCGCTGGGGCGGCAGGTGCTTTGGCGGCAGGCGCTACCATGGGTTTGGAGGGGGCGTTCAGGTCCAGAGACAGGTCGCCCAGGTCAAACTCCATCGGGCCAGAATCCTGGGGCTCGCCGCTCAGAGGCATAGGGCCCGACGGAGCCATGCTCAGGTCGTCACCGCTGGGGAAGTCCAGATTGGCCACGGGCGGGGGCGCCATCATGGGGCTGGGTGCGGTTTCCTGGCTGTTCCACGAGGCGCTGGGTTCTTCGGGGATGCTGGGCAAGTCCAGTTCGGGGCGCAGCGTCTGTGGTTCGCTGGCTTCGCTGCGATTATTGGCTACCGTCGCGGCCGCGGCGGCCGCTGCAAACCCACCGGCTGCTGCTGGCGGCGCATCTGTCAGCGCGTCATCGGGCAGGTCCAGATCCAGGTCGAGGTCCAGGTCCGGTGGCAGGGCAGCGGCAGGGCTGCCTGCGCCCGTGAAGGTGCTGGGGAAGCCGCCCGGTGGCACCGAGGGCGATTCATCTTCGGCCATGCCGGGGCGGCCTCCGGGTTGGTACAGGCGGTTTTCGGGCTCCAGGTCACGTCCGAGTTCGGCAATGCGGTTCCAGTCGGGCCCTTCGCCCTGGGTCAGCTTGAACACTTCGCCCGCGACAGCCTCCAGGGCTTTGCGGTCCTGGCGCTTGGCGTAGATTTCGCCCAGTTTGACGTGCACCGAGACGCGGCCGGGGTTGTGGCGCACGGCCTCTTTCAGGATTTCTTCGGCCTGGAGATCGCGTCCATAGGCCAGATACACATCGGCTTCTGCCACGGGGTCTACGTCACCGCCTGCATCCAGCTGGCTGGGCGAGTAGGCCATGGACGAGCCCGTGGTCATGTCGCTGTTGGCGGTGTCTACGCGCTGGCCGCCGCTGGCGCCAAAGAACGAGTCGGGCTGAATGCGGCTTTCGAGGAAGGAGCTGTCCACCCCGCCATTCTGGCGACGGCGCTGGACCAGCCGGTAGGCGCCAAACCCGAGCAGACCCGCGACCAGGATGCCGCCGCCGATGGGCAGCAGCGGGTCGTCCATGAGGGTGGACAAGAAGCCAGGCTCTTCCACCGGCACGGGGGCAGGCTTGGGAGTAGGCGCTGGCTTGGGGGCAGGTGCGGGGGCGGATGCCTCTGCGGCGGGAGCCGACGCAGCCGCTTCTGCTGCCACTGCGGTGTCTGCCGGCGTGCTGGCTGCCGCCTCGGGGGCAGAAGCGGGGGCTGCAGGTGCAGCGGGCGCGGTCGGTGTGGCCGGCGCAGCCGGGGTCTGCACTGCCACTCCTGCTGGCGCGCTGGCGGCACCTGCGGCGGCCGGCGCGGCACTGCTGCCGGCGGCTGCGGACGCCGCGCTCAGCTTGTTCAGATCGGTAATGTTCTTGGACAACTCCGCCATCCGCGTGGCGGCTTCGCTGGCCTGTTTGTCCTTGGCGACTTGCTCTTCGGCTGCCTTTTGGCCCTTCACGGAGCCTTTGGATAGAGTGAGCTTGTCAGGTGCTGCTGTCGTGGGCTTTTTGTCTTCGACGCGCGTCTGGACGCTGCCGGAGGCAGAGCGCTGGGCCGCTGCCACTTCGGTCGAAGGGGCTGCCCCCGCCAGCTTGCGGCGGAAGTCATTGAAGTCCCGGGCCTGGGCCGCCAGAATCTGTCGTGCTTCGGGGGCTGGGGTGGATTGTGCTGCGGCCTGGTCAGGCATCTGCAGCACGGCGCCAGCCCTCAGGCGGTTGACGTTGCCCTGGATGAATGCATCGGGGTTGGCGCGCATCATGGCGACCAGCATCTGGTCGAGCGACACGCCGGCAGGCTTGTACGCGTTGGCAAGGCGGCCTGCGGTATCCCCTGCTTGCACCGTCACACCGTCTGCCGGTGCGGGGCGGGGCGCAGCCGCGCGCGGCGTGGCCGGAGCTGCCGCCGGCTCGCTGGCGCGGGCCGTTGCTGCTGGGCGGGTTGCTGGCACCTGGGGCGCAGCAGGTGCAGAAATCTGGGGTGCTGCTGTGACCGCAGGCGCTGCGCGGCGCATGCTGGGCGGGTCGAACAGCATGGTGTAGCTGCGAACGATACGGCCCGATCCCCAGTTGGCATCCAGCACCAAGTCCAGGAAGGGCTCATTCACAGGCCGGTCGCTGGACAAGCGCAACACGGCGGTGCCGTCAGCGCGGCGCTGCAGCTGGATCTGCAGGTTGTTCATGGTCTGCGTGTATTCCATGCCCTGGGCACGGAAGACTTCTGGCGCAGCTGTTGTGGCACGCAGCGAGTCGGCTTCTGCGGGGGTGATTTGTGGCAGGTCGATTTCAGCGCGCAGGGGTTCGCCCAGGGCAGACTGCACGGTGATGCGGCCCAGTGCCAGCGCAGACGCGTCGCTGGTGTAGAAGCCAGCGCAAGCCACGGCCGCGGCCGCCAGGACAGAAAATTTCCAACGATGCATGTTTGCCAACAACTGATGAGGATTTTGTGCGGCTCGGACGAGCGGTGCTTTTTTTGTCATGGTCTGGTCCCGCCCCGGCGCGTGAAAATATGTAAAAAGCACCATAGCATCAATGTTTTGCACTGACAAGCTGAGGTGGCTCCGAAGCTTTGAGAGGGGTCCCGGCGCCCCAAATTGGGGCGTGCAGTTGTTGCCAATTGCCAACGCCGCGTAACCGAGTGTGTCGATGGTCCTGGCGCAAAAAAGCGCGCGCAATGGGGGTTGCGCGCGCTTTACACAGGGGGTTATCAGGCGTTGAGCAAGATGCGCAGCATGCGGCGCAGGGGCTCTGCGGCACCCCACAGCAACTGGTCGCCAATGGTGAAGGCACCCACATACTCAGGGCCCATGGCCAGCTTGCGGATGCGGCCCACGGGGATGGTCATGGTGCCGGTCACGGCCACGGGGGTCAGGTCCTTGATGGTTGCTTCGCGGGTATTGGGAACCACCTTCACCCACTCGTTGTCGACGGCGATCATGGCTTCGAGGTCGGCCACGGGCATATCCTTCTTGAGCTTGAAGGTCAGCGCCTGGCTGTGGCAACGCATGGCACCCACGCGCACGCAGAAGCCGTCCACGGGAATGGCTGCAGAGCCAAAGCCCTCGCCCAGGCCCAAAATCTTGTTGGTCTCGGCCATGCCCTTCCATTCTTCCTTGGACTGGCCGTTGCCCAGGTCCTTGTCGATCCAGGGGATCAGCGAGCCGCCCAGGGGCACGCCGAAGTTGGCGGTTTCTGCGCCGGTCAGTGCGCGCTGCTTGGCGATGACCTTGCGGTCGATTTCCAGGATGGCGCTCTTCGGGTCGTCGAGCAGTGCCTTCACTTCGGCGTTGAGCGTGCCATATTGCGTGAGCAGTTCGCGCATGTGCTGCGCGCCGCCGCCCGACGCGGCCTGGTAGGTCTGGGTGCTCATCCACTCGACCAGACCCGCCTTGTACAGGGCGCCCACGCCCATCAGCATGCAGCTCACGGTGCAGTTGCCGCCCACCCAGTTCTTGCCACCGTTGACCAGCGCGTCCTTGATGACGGGCATGTTCACGGGGTCGAGGATGATGACCGCGTCCTTTTCCATGCGCAGGGTGGAGGCGGCGTCGATCCAGTGGCCGTTCCAGCCCGCAGCGCGCAGCTTGGGGAAGACTTCGGTGGTGTAGTCGCCGCCTTGTGCGGTGATGATGATGTCGCAGCGCTTCAGGGCGTCGATGTTGAAGGCGTCTTGCAGGGTGGTTTCGTTCTTGGCCTGCGCAGGGGCCTTGCCACCGGCGTTGGAGGTGGAGAAGAACAATGGCTCAATCAGGTCGAAGTCTTTTTCCTCGACCATGCGGTCCATCAACACCGAGCCGACCATGCCGCGCCAGCCGACCAAACCTACCAACTTGCTCATTTCAACGCCCCTTTCAGATTAAGAAACAGTGCCAGACCAGACTGTTTGCCCCGGCTCGTCTGGCCGGGAGAGGGCGCACGACGGTACCGGAGCTGGATCAGCCCTTAATAATGGTCGTGGTTTTGGTGGTGATTGCGCGCACAGCCACGCCTGCCAGGGCGGCAGTAGCGGTGTTCAGGGCGAACGGGCGGGCGGCAAACATGGGCGTGATTGTAATGGATCGCGGCTTGCACGGGGCTTGCAGCGTTGCGCGAACGCCATGAAGCGTTGTGCAACGCCACCTAGAGGGCTGGGTGGATCTGCGAGCCGGTGCCTGCCCATGAAAAAGGCGACCACTGAGGGTCGCCTGTGATGGATGCCGCTTGCCGCCGCTACGAGCAGCTCGCGTGGCTGTCGCGGTTTACGCTTGCAGTGCCTTCACCACGGCGTCGCCCATCTGTGCTGTGCCGACCTTGGTCGTGCCTTCGCTGTAGATGTCGGGCGTGCGCAGGCCTTGGGCCAGCACTTTTTGCACGGCCGCTTCGATGCTCTGGGCGGCGGCTTCCTGGTTCAGGCTGAAGCGCAGCATCATCGCAGCCGACAGGATGGTGGCCAGCGGGTTGGCCACGCCCTTGCCAGCGATGTCGGGGGCGCTGCCGTGGCTGGGCTCGTACAGGCCCTGGTTGCTGCTGTTCAGGCTGGCCGAGGGCAGCATGCCGATGGAGCCAGTCAACATGGACGCTTCGTCGCTCAAGATGTCGCCGAACATGTTGCCGGTCACCACCACGTCAAACGCCTTGGGGGCCTTGACCAGTTGCATGGCCGCGTTGTCCACGTACATGTGCTGCAGTTCCACGTCGGGATACTGCTGGCCCACTTCGGTCATCACGTCTTTCCAGAACTGGAAGGTTTCCAGCACGTTGGCCTTGTCCACGCTGGTGACCTTCTTGTTGCGCTTGCGGGCAGCCTGGAAGGCGACATGGGCGATGCGCTCGATCTCGGGGCGCGAGTAGCGCATGGTGTCGAACGCTTCTTCGGCGCCGGGGAAGTGCCCGTCCACCGCCGTGCGGCGGCCGCGCGGCTGGCCAAAGTAGATGTCACCGGTCAGTTCACGGATGATGAGAATGTCCAGGCCCGCGATCAGCTCGGGCTTGAGGCTCGATGCGCCCACCAGCTGCTCGTAGCAGATGGCGGGACGGAAGTTCGCAAACAGACCCAGGTTCTTGCGCAGGCCCAGGATGGCTTGCTCGGGACGCAGGGGGCGGTCGAGCTTGTCGTATTTCCAGTCGCCCACGGCGCCAAACAGGATGGCGTCTGCCTCCTTGGCGAGCTTGAGGGTGGACTCGGGCAGCGGGTGGCCGTGGGCCTCGTAGGCGGCGCCGCCGACCAGGGCCGATTCCATCTCGAACTTCAGGTCGAGTGCGTTGAGGACCTTAACGGCCTCGGCCACGATTTCGGTACCGATGCCGTCACCCGGCAGAACTGCGATTTTCATTGGTTTTGCTTTGTTTTTGATAGCTGTCAGCGCATATGGATGTAGCGCTTGCGGCCAATTGGGCTGAATATTTGGGTTACGACACCATGGTGTGTGCCAGCCAGGGCTTGGTAGCCAGGCGCTGGGCTTCAAAGGCCTTGATCTTGTCCGACTGGCGCAGGGTCAGGCCGATGTCGTCAAAACCGTTGAGCAGGCAGTACTTGCGGAAGGCCTGCACCTCGAACGGGATCTCCTCGCCCTGGGGGCGCACGATGACCTGGCGCTCCAGGTCGATGGTGAGCTGGTAGCCGGGGAAGGCCGCCACTTCGTCGAACAGCTGGGCGACGGTGGCCTCAGGCAGCACGATGGGCAGCAGGCCGTTTTTGAAGCAGTTGTTGAAGAAGATATCGGCAAAGCTGGGCGCGATCACGGCGCGAAAGCCGAACTGGTCCAGCGCCCAGGGCGCGTGTTCGCGGCTGGAGCCGCAGCCAAAGTTCTTGCGCGCGATCAGGATGCTCGCGCCTTTGTAACGTGGCTGGTTCAGCACAAAGTCGGGGTTGGGCTTGCGCTGGCTTTCGGGGATGCCCGGCTCGCCCTTGTCCAGGTAGCGCCATTCGTCAAACAGGTTGGGGCCAAAGCCCGTCTTCTTGATCGACTTGAGGAACTGCTTGGGGATGATGGCGTCGGTATCGACGTTCTCGCGGTCCATGGGAGCCACGAGGCCTTTGTGAAGGGTGAATTTCTGCATGTCAGGGGGCCTTATTTGGCTGCGCGCTCGATGGCCGATCCGGCCTTGCCGATGTCCTGGCCCACACCCTTGACGGTATTGCAACCGGCCAGCAGGAACGTGAGGGTCAAAGCGATGAGGGTAGCGGTGGTTTTCATGGCAAAGCTCCTTCAGGCAAATTGGCGGATGTCTACGAAATGCCCATGCACGGCAGCCGCAGCGGCCATGGCGGGGCTCACGAGATGGGTGCGGCCCCCAGCGCCCTGGCGGCCTTCAAAGTTGCGGTTGCTGGTTGATGCACAACGCTCGCCGGGCTCCAGGCGGTCGGCGTTCATGGCCAGGCACATGCTGCAGCCGGGCTCGCGCCACTCAAAGCCTGCGGCCTTGAAGATCTGGTCCAGGCCCTCGCGCTCGGCCTGCTCTTTGACGAGGCCGGAGCCGGGCACCACCATGGCCAGCTTCACATTGCTGGCCACCTTGCGGCCCAGGTTCTTCACCACGGCGGCGGCTTCGCGCATGTCTTCGATGCGGCTGTTGGTGCAGCTGCCGATGAACACCTTGTCGATGGTGATGTCGTTGATCGGCTTGCCCGGCGTGAGGCCCATGTAGGTCAAGGCGCGCTCGATGGCGCCACGCTTGTTGGCGTCTTTCTCCTTGTCGGGGTCCGGCACGCGGGCGTCCACGCCCAGCACCATCTCGGGGCTGGTGCCCCAGGTGACCTGCGGCACGATCTCCGCCGCGTCGAGCTTGACCACGGTGTCGAACTTCGCGTCGGGGTCGGAATGCAGCGTCTTCCAGTACGCCACAGCCTGGTCCCACTCCACGCCCGTGGGAGAGAGCGGGCGGCCCTTGACGTATTCAATGGTCTTGTCATCCACCGCCACCAAGCCGGCGCGGGCACCGGCCTCGATGGCCATGTTGCACACGGTCATGCGGCCTTCCATGCTCATGGCGCGGAAGACAGAGCCTGCAAATTCAATGGTGTAGCCCGTGCCACCGGCGGTGCCGATCTTGCCGATGATGGCCAGCACCACGTCCTTGGGCGTCACGCCCTTAGCCAACGTACCGTCCACCTGCACCAGCATGTTCTTGGCCTTCTTGGCCAGCAGGGTCTGGGTAGCCATCACGTGCTCGACTTCGGAGGTGCCGATGCCGTGCGCCAGTGCGCCAAACGCGCCGTGTGTGCTGGTGTGACTGTCGCCGCAGACCACGGTCATGCCGGGCAGGGTGGCGCCGTTTTCGGGGCCGATCACGTGCACGATGCCTTGGCGCTTGTGCATGAAGGGGAAGAACGCAGCCGGCGTGATCTGCGCGATGTTGTCGTTCAGCGTGGTGATCTGTTCCTTGCTGATCGGGTCGGTGATGCCGTCGTAGCCGTTTTCCCAGCCGGTGGTGGGCGTGTTGTGGTCGGCGGTGGCCACGATGGAGCTCATGCGCCAGACCTTGCGGCCCGCCTCGCGCAGGCCTTCAAACGCCTGGGGGCTGGTGACTTCGTGCACCAGATGGCGGTCGATATAGAGGATGGAGGTGCCGTCCTCTTCGGTGTGGACAACATGCTCGTCCCAGATCTTGTCGTACAGGGTGCGTCCCATGGCGTGGCTTTCTTTCTGCTTTCGGGCTTCAGGTGGGGGATTGGATTTTAGTGTCGGGGGCGGGTTGCGCCGAGTCCGGCTCCGGGCGCGGCGACAGGTGTTCCACCAGCAAACGCGCCGTGACAGGCAGGGCGTCAAAGTCGCGGGCCACCACACGCAGTTCGCGGTGCGCCCAGGCATCGGTCAGCGGGATGGCCTGCAGGTTGCCCACGCCGCGCATCAGTGCAAACGCCCGGTCGGGCAGCAGGCCCACGCCCAGGCCGTTGTCGATCATGCGGCACATGGCATCGAGCCCCGTGACCTGGATGCGCTGGCGCAGAGGGCGCCCGGCCGCGGCAGCAGCAGCGCGCATGGCCAGGCTGATGCTGCTGTTGGCGTGCAGGCCCACGATGTCCCAGTCCAGGACTTCTTCAAAATTGATAGCATCCAGCGCAGACAATTCATGCGCTCGGGGCACAACCAGCACCAGATTGTCAGCGCGGTAGGGGCGGGATTGCAGCGCCAGGGCGCCCCCGCCGTTCGCCATGCCGACGTTGCAGATGCCCAGGTCGGCGGCGCCTTCTTGCACCGCGTGCAGCACGTCGCTGGAGAGGTGCTCCTGCAGATCGATTTTGATCTGGCTGTGCTCGCGCGCAAAGGCGCCCAGGTCTTCGGGCAGAAACTGGAAGATCGCCGAAATGTTGGCGTGCATGCGCACATGGCCGCGCACGCCGTCGGCGTATTCACTCAGTTCGCCCTGCATGCGCTCCAGGCCGAACAGCACGGTGCGCGCATGGTGCAGCAGGCTCTCGCCAGCGGGCGTAAGCGTTACGCCCCGGCTGTGGCGGTAGAGCAGGGCCGTGTCCACGGCCGTTTCCAGGTCCGAGAGACGCTTGCTCACGGCCGACGCCGCGATGAACTCGCGCTCGGCCGCGCGGCCGATGCTGCCAAGCTCGCACACCGCCACAAACAATTGCAGCGAGGTCAGGTCAATACGGCGCGCAAAACTGCGCTCGGAGCTTTTCATGGGGGTTTTGACTTCTCAAAAAGAGAAGGTTTCTTATTTTCTCCCCATTATTGGCGGTTTGCCATCGCGATATGCGATGGCTGAGATGCTCTTCTGCGCGAGAACTGCTTTGCTGGAATGCAGAATGAAACCGGGCTCAGGCCGCGCAGGTGCTGCCGTGTTCTGGCACCGAGGCCCGCCAGCGCAACTCGTGCTCAATACGTTGGCGCAGCCGGTCGGCGGCGTCCATTTCGCCATGCACCACATACACCTGGTCGGGCGCGTGACCCATGCTGCGCAGCCAGGCGATGAGCTGGTTGCCGTCCGCATGGGCCGATGCAGAAGACAGCTTGACCACTTCGGCCCGAACGGCCACGTCCTGGCCGTGGATGCGGATGTTTTTCTCGCCCTCGGCCAAGCGGGCGCCGCGCGTGCCCGGCGCCTGGTGCCCGGTCAGGATGATCATGTTGCGGTGGTCGCCCGCGTGCAGCGCCAGGTGGTGCAGCACGCGGCCCCCGGTGGCCATGCCGCTGGCCGACAGGATGACCATGGGGCCATGCAGCCGGGCCAGGCCTTTGGACTGTTCCGTCGTCTGGACCATGGTGGCGCCATGTTCCAGCGCCTGCACTTCGCGCCCGCTCAGGCGGTGTTCCTGCATGTGGTGCTGGAACAGCCCCGTGGTGCTCACAGCCATGGGGCTGTCCAGGAACACCTTGAGCGATGCGGGTACCACGCCCTGCGCCTTCAGCAACCCGATGGCGTGCAGCACGACCTGTGCACGGCCCACGGCGAACACAGGCACCACGGCGATGCCCCCGCGCGCAGCCAGCCGCTGCAGGGCGGGGCCCAGTTCGTCGAGCAGACCCTCAGGCGGGTGCTCGCGGTCGCCGTAGGTGGATTCGATGAGCACCGTGTCCGCTTGGGGCGGCGCGTCCGGTGGGTTCATCAGCAAGTCGTCTGGCCGGCCCAGGTCACCGGAGAACAGGATGCGCCTGCCTCCCACCTCCAGCAGCACGCTGGCCGCCCCCAGGATGTGGCCCGCAGGCGAAAAGGTCACGCGCCAGCCGGGCAAGGGCTCGAAGGCTTTGTGGAACGGATGGATCTGGAACTGCTTGAGGCAGTGCAGTGCATCCAGCCGCGTATACAGGGGCAGGGCTGGGCTGTGGCTGCTTAGCTGGTGGCGGTTGAGGAAGGCGGCGTCTTCTTCCTGCAGGTGTCCGCTGTCGGGCAGCAGGATGGTGCACAGGTCGCGCGTGCCCGGCGTGCAATGGATGGCGCGGGTGTAGCCGTCGCGCGCCAGCATGGGCAGGTAGCCGCTGTGGTCCAGGTGGGCGTGGGTCAGCACCACGGCGTCGATCTGGTGCGGCGTGACGGGCAGGGGCTGCCAGTTGCGCAGGCGCAGCTGCTTGTAGCCCTGGAACAGACCGCAATCGACCAGCAGGCTTTTGCCGTTGTAGCGCACCAGGTATTTGGAGCCGGTGACGGTGCCGGAGCCGCCCAGGAAGGTGATGTTGACGTTCATGTGTCCAGGCTCCTGACTGATCATCGATGGTGCCCATCCTACTGATCGGATCGCGCCCGTGGACATTGCCAGGGAGTTTCTTGCCTTGCATCAAGAAAAAACCGCCTGCAGCCTTGGGGCTGCAGGCGGTTTGGGGCGAGGAAACCCGTGCGTGAGGGGTCAGCTGAAGAAGTTCTTCAAGCGGTCCGTCCAGCTCTCGCCACTGGGAGAATGGCGCGCGCCGCCCTTCTTGAGGGAGTCTTCCAGCTCGCGCAGCAGTTTGCGCTGGTGCTCGGTGAGCTTCACGGGCGTCTCGACCGCGATGTGGCAGTACAGGTCGCCGGGGTAGCTGGCGCGCACACCCTTGATGCCCTTGCCGCGCAGGCGGAACTGCTTGCCGGCCTGGGTGCCTTCGGGGATGTCGATGGCTGCCTTGCCCGCCAGCGTGGGCACTTCGATCTCGCCGCCGAGGGCGGCCGTGATGAAGCTCACGGGCACCTGGCAGTGCAGGTCGTCACCGTCGCGCTCGAAGATGTCGTGTTTCTTCAGGCGGATCTCGATGTACAGGTCGCCCGGTGGGCCGCCGTTGGTGCCCGGTTCGCCGTTGCCCGTGCTGCGGATGCGCATGCCGTCGTCGATGCCCGCAGGGATCTTCACTTCCAGCGTCTTTTGCTTCTTGAGCTTGCCCTGGCCGTGGCAGGTGGTGCAGGGCTCAGGAATGATCTTGCCCGTGCCGCGGCAGTGGGGGCAGGTCTGCTGCACGCTGAAGAAGCCCTGGCGCATCTGCACCGTGCCTGCGCCCTGGCAGGTTCCGCAGGTCTTGGCGCTGGTGCCAGGCTTGGCGCCGCTGCCATGGCAGGTGTCGCAGGTGTCCCACGAGGGGATGCGGATCTGCGCATCCTTGCCGCGCGCGGCTTCTTCCAGCGTGATCTCCATGGCATAGCTGAGGTCGGAGCCTCGGTACACCTGGCGCCCGCCGGCGCCCCGGCCACGGCCTTGCTGGCCGAACATGTCGCCAAAGATGTCGCCAAACGCCTCGGCAAAACCGCCAAACCCTTCGGTACCTGCACCGCCGGGGCCGCGCATGTTTGGGTCCACGCCGGCGTGGCCGTACTGGTCGTAGGCGGCCCGCTTTTGCGGGTCGGAGAGCATTTCGTAAGCCTCTTTGGCTTCCTTGAATTTCTCTTCGGCAGGCTTGGCGGCATCACCCTGGTTGCGGTCAGGGTGGTGCTTCATCGCCAGCTTGCGATAGGCCTTCTTGATTTCTTCGTCCGAGGCGTTTTTCGGAACGCCCAGGATTTCATAAAAGTCTCGTTTGGACATAGTGATTCAGAACCCAGTTGGAACAGGAACGCCGCGCAGCCCCTCAGAGCAATGCGCGGCGGCTCGGGTCAACGGGGGCTCGTTCAGCCCTTCTTGACTTCCTTCACCTCGGCATCGACGACGTTATCGTCATCGGTGGGCTTGTTGGCTGCACCGGCCGAGGCGCCTGCGGCGTCTGCACCACCGGCCGCCTGGGCGGCTTGCGCTGCCTGCGATTCGGCGTACATCTTCTCGCCCAGCTTCTGGCTGGCGGCCATCAGCGCGGTCGTCTTTTCGTCGATGGCAGCCTTGTCTTCACCCTTCAGGGCTTCTTCCAGGGCCTTCACGGCGGCGGTGATGGCGTCCTTTTCGCCGGCTTCGAGCTTGTCGCCATGCTCGGCGAGGCTCTTGTTCACGCTGTGTACGGCAGCTTCACCCTGGTTGCGGGCCTGCACCAGCTCCAGCTTCTTCTTGTCGTCGGCGGCGTTCAGCTCGGCGTCCTTCACCATCTTCTGGATTTCTTCTTCCGACAGGCCCGAGTTGGCCTTGATGGTGATCTTGTTTTCCTTGCCGGTGCCCTTGTCCTTGGCGCCCACGTGCAAGATGCCGTTGGCGTCGATGTCGAACGACACTTCGATCTGTGGAACACCACGGGCTGCTGGTGGAATGCCTTCCAGATTGAATTCGCCCAGCAGCTTGTTGCCCGAAGCCATTTCGCGTTCGCCCTGGTAGACCTTGATGGTCACGGCAGGCTGGTTGTCATCGGCCGTCGAGAAGGTCTGCGCGAACTTCGTCGGGATGGTCGTGTTCTTGGTGATCATCTTGGTCATCACACCGCCCAGGGTTTCGATACCCAGGGACAGGGGAGTCACGTCCAGCAGCAGCACGTCCTTGCGGTCGCCCGACAGCACCTGGCCCTGAATGGCGGCGCCCACGGCCACGGCTTCGTCAGGGTTCACGTCCTTGCGGGGGTCCTTGCCGAAGAACTCCTTGACCTTCTCCTGCACCTTGGGCATGCGGGTCATGCCGCCGACCAGGATCACGTCATGGATGTCGGACACGGACACGCCAGCATCCTTGATGGCCATGCGGCAGGGAGCGATGGTGCGCTCGATCAGCTCTTCCACCAGGGCTTCCAGCTTGGCGCGGGTCAGCTTGATGTTCAGGTGCTTGGGGCCCGAAGCGTCGGCCGTGATGTAGGGCAGGTTGATGTCGGTGGAGGCGGAGTTGGACAGCTCGATCTTGGCCTTTTCAGCGGCTTCCTTCAGGCGTTGCAGGGCCAGGACGTCCTTGGACAGGTCCACGCCTTGCTCTTTCTTGAACTCGCTGATGATGTAGTCAATGATGCGCTGGTCGAAGTCTTCGCCGCCCAGGAAGGTGTCGCCGTTGGTCGACAGCACTTCGAACTGCTTTTCGCCGTCCACGTCGGCGATTTCGATGATGGACACGTCGAACGTGCCGCCACCCAGGTCATACACGGCGATCTTGCGGTCGCCCTTTTCCTGCTTGTCCAGGCCGAAGGCCAGGGCCGCAGCCGTGGGTTCGTTGATGATGCGCTTGACGTCCAGGCCTGCGATGCGGCCAGCGTCCTTGGTGGCCTGGCGCTGCGCGTCGTTGAAGTACGCGGGCACGGTGATCACGGCCTCGGTCACGGGCTCGCCCAGGTAGTCCTCGGCGGTCTTCTTCATCTTGCGCAGAATGTCGGCCGACACTTGCTGGGCCGACAGCTTCTTGCCGCGCACTTCCACCCAGGCGTCACCGTTGTCGGCGGCCACGATGGAGTAGGGCATCAGGTCGATGTCCTTTTGCACTTCCTTTTCGGTGAACTTGCGGCCGATCAGGCGCTTGATCGCGAACAGCGTGTTCTTGGGGTTGGTCACGGCCTGGCGCTTGGCGGATGCGCCGACGAGGATCTCGCCGTCTTCCTGGTAAGCCACGATGGACGGCGTGGTGCGCGCGCCTTCGCTGTTTTCGATCACGCGGGTGGTGTTGCCCTCCATGATGGAGACGCAGCTGTTGGTGGTGCCCAGGTCAATGCCGATGATTTTTCCCATGATTTTTCTCCGAATGCTTGAATGGTTTAGATGGCTAGTAACTTGTGGATAACTTGGTGGGGTTCAAGTCTTCCGGGGCGATTTTTTGCGGCTTTTATTTGGGGGCCGCCACGGTGACCAGGGCGGGGCGCAGCACGCGCTCGGCGATCACATAGCCCTTTTGCAGCACGGCGACCACCGTGTTGGCTTCTTGTTCAGCGGGTACCACGCTGATGGCCTGGTGCTGGTGGGGGTCGAACTTGGCGCCTGCAGCGGGGTTGATGGCCACCACCTTGTTGCGCTCGAGGGCCGAGGTCAGCTGGCGCAGCGTAGCGTCGGCGCCCTCGCGCAGCTGCTGGGGGGTGGCTTCCTTGATGGCCAGGGCGGCATCCAGGCTGTCGGCCACGGGCAACAGGCTCTCGGCAAAACTCTCGATGCCGAACTTGCGGGCCTTGGACACTTCCTCTTCAGCGCGGCGGCGGGCGTTCTCCGCCTCCGCCTTGGCACGCAGGAACTGGTCGGCCAGATCGGCGCTCTTGGCCTTCAGCTCGGCCAGCTCGCCCTGCAGGCGAGCCAGCTCATCGGAGGCGTGGGCAGCCATGGCAGCTTCGACTTCTTCGGGGGCGGGGGCGCTCTGGGCGGGGTTGGTTTGGCTGTGGTCTGACATGTCAGTAAGTGAAGAGGTAAAAAAGCGGTACGCGCGGCATCTGGGGGCTCGCCGGGCAATATCAAGGTCTGCGCCAGGGATTTGTCGTTGTGACGGCCCGGACTGGCGCAAGTGGTTGTAAGGCATGTCGGCCCAACCGCCGTTTTTGCAAGGGCCGGATCTCCCAGGGCTGAACAAATGGGACGTGGGCGATGCGGTGGCGGAGGTGCTGAGTGTACAAGCGCGAGCGGTCGGGTTACAATCGCAGGCTTTCCCTTGCCACACCACTTCTAGACGCGGTGGGTGGTCTCACCCAAAAGGAGTCTGCATGCGTCATTACGAAATCATTTTGTTGATCCATCCGGATCAAAGCGAACAAGTGCCAGCCATGCTGGAGCGCTACAAGGGCATGATCACCGCTGGCGGTGGCAAGGTGCACCGCGTGGAAGACTGGGGCCGTCGTCAACTGGCGTACCTGATCAACAAGCTGGCCAAGGCCCACTACCTGTGCGTGAACATTGAAGCCGACCAGGCTGTGATGGCTGAACTGGAGCACGCCTTCAAGTTCAACGACGCCGTGCTGCGCCACCTGACCGTGCAAAAGAAGAAGGCTGAAACCGGTCCTTCCTCCATGATGAAGACCGTGGAGCGCGAAGAAGCCCGCAAGGCCAGCCAAGCTGAATACGCAGCGGCCGGCGAGCGCTGATCCTCTTCTCTCTTTGGAGTGGAGAACCGCGTCGTCTTGACCGCCTGTATCGCAGAGGCTGAACCCCTGCGCTACACGCCTGCCGGATTGCCTGCCATCTCGCTGCGCCTCGAACACGAGTCCCAGCAAACCGAGGCAGGCCACCCCCGCGAAGTCAAGGCCGCCATGAAGGCCACCGCGTTTGGAGCGATGGCCGAGCGACTGGCAAGGCAAAACATCGGAAGTCTCTGGACTTTCTCTGGATTTCTGGCCACGCCGCGCAACGGCAAGACCGCAGTGCTGCACATCCAGGATATTCAACAAAATTAATTTTCAAGGGGTCCGCAATGGCCACGTTCAAGAAGTTCAACAAAGACAAGCGCCCAAAGCGCAACACACAGTCCCTGCTGTTCAAGCGCAAGCGCTTCTGCCGCTTCACGGTGACCGGTGTTGAAGAAATCGACTACAAGGATGTCGACACGCTGCGCGATTTCATCGCCGAAAACGGCAAGATCATCCCCGCACGCCTGACCGGCACGCGCGCCATCTTCCAGCGTCAGCTGAACACTGCCATCAAGCGCGCCCGCTTCCTGGCCCTGGTGCCTTACAGCGACCAGCACAAGATCTAAGGAGCACAACCCATGCAAATCATTCTGCTCGACAAGGTTGTGAACCTCGGCAACCTCGGTGAAATCGTCAAGGTCAAAGACGGCTACGCCCGCAACTTTCTGATTCCTGCTGGCCGCGCCCGCCGCGCCACCGAAGCCGCCAAGGCAGAGTTCGAAGCCAAGCGCGCTGAACTCGAAAAGGCTGCTGCTGTCAAGCTGGCAGAAGCCCAAGCCCAAGGCGAAAAGCTGGCCGGTACCACCGTCAAGCTGACCCAAAAGGCTGGCGTGGATGGCCGTCTGTTTGGTTCCGTGACCAACCACGACATCGCCGAAGAGCTGAACAAGCAAGGCTACAAGGTTGCCAAGTCGCAAATCCGCCTGCCCAACGGCCCGATCAAGGTCGTGAGCGACAGCGCTGTGAGCGTGGCTCTGCACACCGATGTGGTGGTGGAAGTCAACGTGTCGGTCTACGGCGAAACCGCCTGATCGTCCGTTCGGACTTTTCGACAAAGCCGCCCTCGGGCGGCTTTTGTCTTTGTGTGACCGTGGTTTGTACACGGTTGCCCACGGGTTACCCCCGCCTTATCCACAGACTTGTGCCATGACGACGCGCCGTGCGGGCGATAGCATGCCGGGTTGACTCCGAGGATTCCATGTCTGCCGTTTTCCCACCCCTTGATGATGGATTCACGCCCGTGCCGGACCGTGAGATTGCCCAGTTGCGTGTGCCACCGCACTCCATCGAGGCGGAGTCCAGCGTGCTGGGGGGGCTGCTGCTGGACAACAACGCCTGGGACCGCGTGGGTGACTTGCTGGTGGAGAGCCATTTCTATCGCCATGAACACCAGATGATCTACACCGCCATCGGCGCGCTGATCAATGCCAGCAAGCCAGCCGATGTGATCACGGTGTTCGAGCACCTGCAGAACCAGGGCAAGGCACAGGAGATGGGGGGGCTCGCCTACCTCAACAACCTGGCGCAATACGTGCCCAGCGCCAGCAACATCCGGCGCTATGCCGAGATCGTTCGCGAGCGTGCCATCCTGCGCAAACTGGTCACGGCAAGCGATGAAATCTCCACCAATGCCTTCAACCCGCAAGGCAAGACCGTGGAGCGCATTCTGGACGAGGCCGAGGCCAAGATCTTTGCCATTGGCGAAGAGGGATCGCGGACCAAACAGGGCTTCCAGTCGCTCGACACACTGGTGATCGACCTGCTCGACAAGGTGCAGGAGATGGCCGACAACCCGGTGGACGTGACCGGCATTCCCACCGGCTTTGCCGACCTGGACCGCATGACCTCGGGGCTGCAGGCGGGGGACATGATCGTGCTGGCGGCGCGCCCCTCCATGGGCAAGACCTCGTTTGCGGTGAACATTGCCGAGCACGTCGCGCTGAACGAAGGCCTTCCCGTCGCCATCTTCTCCATGGAAATGGGCGCCGCCCAGCTCGCGGTGCGTATCGTGGGCTCCATCGGCCGCGTGAACCAAGGGCATTTGCGTACCGGCCAGCTCACCGACGACGAGTGGCCACGCCTGACTGAGGCCATCGAAAAGCTGCGCACGGTGTCGCTGCACATCGACGAAACCCCGGGGCTCACGCCCAGCGAGCTGCGCGCCAATGCACGGCGCCTGGCGCGCCAGTGTGGCAAGCTGGGCTTGATCGTAGTGGACTATTTGCAGCTCATGAGCGGCTCGGGCGCAGGCAGTGCCGACAACCGGGCGACAGAGCTGGGCGAAATCTCCCGGGGCCTCAAGATGCTGGCCAAGGAGCTGCAGTGCCCGGTGATTGCGCTGTCGCAGCTCAACCGTTCGGTAGAGCAGCGCACCGACAAGCGCCCCATGATGTCCGACCTGCGCGAATCCGGCGCCATCGAGCAGGACGCGGACATCATCATGTTCATCTACCGCGACGACTACTACAACAAGGACTCCAAGGAGCCCAACGTGGCCGAGGTCATCATCGGCAAACAGCGTAATGGCCCTACGGGTACGGTAAAGCTGTTCTTCCAGAAGAACCAGACGCGCTTTGAGAACCTGGCGATGGGTTCGGGCGACGATTTCTAGCAAAATAGCTGCTAGCGCATGATTCATATGCGCTAGCAGCTATTGAATTTATAGCGACTGAGGGCGGACGCTATGTAGTCCAGCGTCTGTGGCTCCAGTCGCGCAGTATGCACATTGGCACTACTGCCGCAGCACCCACACCAGCAACCCCGTGCATGCCGCGGCCAGGATGCCTGTGGCTACTGTGAGCCGTTGCTGGCGCTGCCGTAGCACCTCCACCGCTCGCACTACCTGGGCATTCTGTTCGGCCAGCGACTGGATCAGCACGGCCGACTCTTGCTGCTCCAACTCCAACTGCGCCACCCGGTCGCGCAGATGCTGGAGCTGCAAGGCGACCGGCATGGCGGGTTCGCCACCAGCCCCGCCTTCCAGTGCTTCCGCTGCAGCGTCGGCATTCCCTTTCTGCGTAGTGCCCAGCAGCTTTTTGGCGGCCTGCAGGATCTGGGGCGTCGCCTCGATGACGTCGCCCCAGGGCACCAGCTTCAGTGCGGCAACCCAGCCTGCCGCCAACTCAGAGCACCTCGCTGGCGAAGTCCGCCAGGCGTGAGCGTTCGCCCCGCGCCAGCGTGATGTGGCCGCTGTGTGGCCAGCCCTTGAAGCGGTCTACCGCGTAGGTCAGGCCGGACGAGCCTTCGGTCAGATACGGTGTATCGATCTGCGCCAGGTTGCCCATGCAGATGATCTTGGTACCAGGGCCTGCGCGGGTGATCAGCGTCTTCATCTGCTTGGGCGTCAGGTTCTGCGCCTCATCGATGATCACGTACTTGTTCAGGAAGGTGCGCCCGCGCATGAAGTTCATGCTCTTGATCTTGATGCGGCTGCGGATCAGCTCGTTGGTGGCCGCACGGCCCCACTCGCCGGCGTTGCCGCCGTCGCCCTTGGCCAGGAACTCCAGGTTGTCGTCCAGCGCGCCCATCCAGGGGCCCATCTTTTCTTCCTCGGTGCCGGGCAAAAAGCCGATGTCCTCGCCCACGCTCACGGTGGCTCGGGTCATGATGATCTCGGTATAGCGGCGGTCGTCCAGCACCTGGGTGAGGCCCGCAGCCAGGGCCAGCAGGGTCTTGCCGGTGCCCGCCGTGCCGGTCAGCGTCACGAAGTCAATTTCCGGGTCCATGAGCAAGTTCATGGCGTAGTTCTGCTCGCGGTTGCGGGTGGTCACACCCCACACCGCGTTCTTGGCAGAGCCATAGTCCTTGAGCGTCTGCAGCACGGCTGTCTTTTCGCGGATTTCGCTCACCCGTGCGAACAGGCTGGGCTCGCCGGGCGCCTCGAAGTACACGAACTGATTGATCATCAGCTGCGGCACGATCGGTCCACCAATGCGGTAGTAGGTGTGGGCGCCGCTCTGCCAGCTTTCCACGTTCTTGCCGCTCTTGGTCCAGAAGTCCGGTGGCAGGGCCAGCACGCCAGCGTACAGCAGGTCGCCGTCTTCCAGCGTCTTGTCGTTCTGGTAGTCCTCGGCGTTCAGGCCCAGGGCGCGCGCCTTGACGCGCATGTTGATGTCCTTGGACACCAGCACGACCTCGCGCGGGGCATGCAGTTTGCGGAGCGCTTCCACCACGCCCAGGATCTGGTTGTCGGCCTTGCCGGGGGGCAGGCTAGTGGGCAGGCTGTAGTCCAGCGGTACGGTCTGGAAGAACAGGTGGCCGCCTGCGGCGCGCTGGCCGGTGGAGTCGAGCTTGAGGCCCTTGTCCATGTCGGCGCCCTGGGCGGCCGCCAGCGCGTCCAGCGTGCGGCTGGCCTGGCGCCCATTGCGGGCGACTTCGGTCATGCCCTTCTTGTGGCCATCCAGTTCCTCCAGCACGATCATCGGCAGGAAGATGTCGTGCTCTTCAAAGCGGAACAGGCTAGTCGGGTCGTGCAGCAGTACATTCGTGTCCAGCACGAAGAGCTTGGTCGGGCCTTGTGACGCGGATTTGCGGGCTCGGGTGGTGGTTGCGGTGGCTGGTGCGGTGCTGGCGGTAACGGTCGGCGCAGCGCTGGTGCTCCGTGCCTTGCGAGTCCCGGTGCTGCGAGCCGCGGGGGCGATGACGGGTTCGGTTGTGCGGGCGCGGGTCTCGACCTGGACCAGCGGAGCGGCTTCGGGTGCTGCCAGCGCAGAGGCCACACTGTCTGCCTTGCGGCCGGCGCGGGCCGGGGCTGCTGCAGTGCGCAGGGGCGCGGCCACCGGTTCGTTGGCGGAGGTGGTCGCTACGCGAGGGCGGGCCGTGACTTCAAAGGCTTCTGGCGCGAGGAGTGCAGCGCGCCGGCTGGGGGCGGGGGGCAGGGGCATGGTGGCAGGGCCTCGGTCGGTAAAGGGGTAACGGATGGGTCAGAAAGCAAAAAGCCGCCTGGAGGCCAAGGCGGCTTTTTGGGTGGGTGCTAGCGGTGCAGTAACCAGGGGCATTGATCCATTATGCCCACTCCATGTGTCTTGCCGAGGCAAAACGGGCGGTGTGTCGCGTGGATGCTCCAATGACCCCTGATGGACTGAAATAGCGCAATCGAACCCTTTGCAATCCGTGCTGGGCTCAGGCGGCCTTCTTCAGGGCCTTGAGGGATTTGACGGTCTTGAGGACTTCGTCCACATGGCCGGGCACCTTGAGGCCGCGCCATTCTTGCACCAGCAGGCCGTCAGGGCCGATCAGGAAGGTGCTGCGCTCGATGCCCTTGACCTTCTTGCCGTACATGATTTTGTTCTTGACCACGCCGAACATGTGGCACATCTTCTCTTCGGTGTCGGCGATCAGCTCGAAGGGCAGTTCCAGCTTTTCCTTGAAGTCGTCGTGCGACTTCATGTTGTCGCGCGAGACGCCGAACACGGCGGCACCTGCCTTCACGAAATCCTTGTACTTGTCGCGAAACTGCATGGCCTCCGTGGTGCAGCCCGGCGTGTTGTCCTTGGGATAGAAGTAGAGAACCAGAATTTGGCCAAGGTGGGAGGTGTTGGAGACCTTGATACCACCGGTTGCGTTGGCTTCAAATTCAGGGAGGGGTTTGTTGACAACGATCGCCATATCACTTCAATCTCTCAGGATGTAGTCGTTGGTAAGCCGGGGGAGTGGGTGTGTTATTGCTCTTGGTGGTGCCCCCGACCGCAACCCGTAATTTTACCCTGAAATCGGTTCCCGGCCAAATGTAAGACAGTGTGTCCGGCGCGGGTGGGCGGGTACTTTGGTATGCCTGTGCATAGGTCGCCATGCCGCCCGCTGCAGGCCCTGGGGCGGTAGCTCGCCTTGCGCTCAGACTTCGAGAATCAGCGCGGCGACCACATTGCGCCCTTCGCTCGCCAGGATGTTGTAGGTGCGGCAGGCTGCCTGGGTGTCCATGGTCTCCAGCCCGAGTCGCCGCGCGATCAGGGGGGCGAGCCAGGCGGGAGGTGGAAAGCGGTTGCGCAGGCCGCTGCCAAGTATGACTAGCTCTGTCTCTAGTCCGGCCAGCTGGGCGAAATGCTCCGGGGTCAGGTCCTCAAAGCGGGCGCAGGGCCAGGGCTGGCGCAGGCCCCCAGAGCCGATGATGACGCTGTGGGTGATCTTGTCGGCGTCGATGCCGATCCAGCCGGGGCCGTAGCCGCTGATAGTCTGTGCGTTGGAGCGGTCGGGCTGGAATTTCATGTCGGGAATGGGTGAGCCCGGGGACTGCGGGGCATGGCAGCGGCGTCTGCCGCCGGGGGATGGCAACGGTTCTGTGGTCAAATTATAGGTTTCGCCTGAGGGCGCCGGCCCCGGCGGCCTCCTGACCCCACCGCACTACTGTCAGCGCATGAAAACCGTCCAAAAATCCGCCAAGCTCGCCAATGTTTGCTACGACATCCGGGGCCCGATCATGGACGCGGCCAAGCAGATGGAGGAAGACGGGCACAAGATCATCAAGCTCAACATCGGCAATCTGGCCGTGTTCGGTTTTGATGCCCCCGAGGAAATCCAGCAGGACATGATCCGCAACCTGCCCAACTCGGCGGGCTATTCGGACAGCAAGGGCATCTTCGCAGCCCGCAAGGCCGTGATGCATGAAACCCAGAAGCAGGGCATCAAGGGCGTGGCGCTGGACGACATCTACCTAGGCAACGGCGCCAGCGAACTGATCGTGATGGCCACCAATGCGCTGCTGGACACGGGCGACGAATTGCTGCTGCCGTCGCCGGATTACCCGTTGTGGACCGCTGCGGCGAGCCTGTCGGGCGGCACCCCGGTGCACTACCTGTGTGACGAAGCCAATGGATGGATGCCCGACTTGGACGACATCCGCTCCAAGATCACGCCGCGCACCAAAGGCATCGTGGTCATCAACCCCAACAACCCCACAGGGGCGCTGTACTCGGTCGAGTTGCTCAAGGGCATCGTGGCTATCGCCCGCGAACATGGCCTGGTGATCTTTGCGGACGAGGTGTACGACAAGGTGCTGTACGACGGCGCCAAGCACACGGCCATTGGCTCGCTGAGCGAGGATGTGCTCACACTCACCTTCAACTCGCTGTCCAAGAGCTACCGGTCCTGCGGTTACCGCGCTGGCTGGCTGGTGGTGTCGGGTGACAAGAAGCCTGCCAAGGACTACATCGAGGGCCTGAACATGCTCTCGAACATGCGCCTGTGTGCCAACGTGCCCGGCCAGTGGGCCGTGCAGACGGCGCTGGGCGGCTACCAGAGCATCAACGAACTGGTGTGCGAAGGCGGCCGCCTGCGCAAGCAGCGTGACCTGGCGTATGAACTGATCACCGCCATTCCGGGTGTGACCTGTGTGAAGCCTCAGGCTGCGCTCTACATGTTCCCGCGCCTGGATCCGGCCGTGTATCCCATTGAGGACGACCAGCAGTTTTTCCTGGAGCTGCTGCAGGAAACCAAGGTCATGCTGGTGCAGGGCACGGGGTTCAACTGGCCTGCGCCCGACCATTTCCGCATCGTGTTCCTGCCCCATGAAGACGACTTGCGCGATGCCATTGGCCGCGTGGCGCGCTTCCTGGAGCAATACCGAAAGCGCAAGCAGACCACTGCGGCAGCGGTCGCGGCCTGATCCGTCGCGTTGCCCAGACAACAAGGCGATACGCTCCATGCGCAGCCCCTCCGCTCTAGACCTTGCCCGGCATGTTGCCGCGTGCGTGCTGGTGGCGGCGGGCTTGCTCGGTGCCGTGCACGCTGCCGACAAGGGCAAGGAGCCCGTAAGCTTCCAGCACAAGGACTGGGCCTTGCAGTGCGACAACACCCGCACCTGCAGGGCCGTGGGGTATCAGTCGGAGAGTGGCGAGTCGGAGCCGGTCTCCATGCGCCTGACCCGCGCGGCAGGGCCTGACACTCCAGTGTTGGTGGATCTGCAGGTGTCCACCGAGAAGGCTTCTCCAGCGTCGCTGCACCTCAAGGTAGGTGCACTCTCGTTGCCGGGGCTCAAGGGCGACACCCCCAACGTGCCTGCGGCCCAGGTGCCCCGCCTGCTGCAGGAGTTGCTCAAGAATGAAGAGGCCATGGTGGCCGCTGGCAAGGACCGTTGGGTACTGTCGCTGGCGGGTGTCACCGCAGTTCTGCTCAAGATGGACGAGGCCCAGGGCCGGGTGGGCACACCGGGCGCCCTAGTGCGCAAGGGCACGAAGCCAGAGGCTTCCGTGTTGCCCCCTTTGCCAGCTCCCGTGATCAAGGCGGTGACCCCGCTGCCTGCGCGCAAGGGCGATGCCGCGCTGGCCAAGCCGCTGGTGGCTGCGCTGGATCGCGCCAGCACCGAGGGCCAGTGCAATGGCGACGATGCGTTCAACCCCGCCAACGTGCAGGTCTACCGGCTCACGGATCGCAAGGTGCTGCTGTCCGTGCCTTGCGGCATGGGGGCCTACAACTTCAGCAGCCTGCTGTGGGTCGCCAACGACCGCCCGCCCTACAAGCCAGAGCCTTTGCAGGACGTGGACGGCGATTTCGATCCCGCCTCGGGCATGGTGCATTCGGCGATGAAGGGCCGTGGCATTGGCGACTGCTGGTGGGTGCGTGAGTGGCAGTTCGACGGCCAGGGTTTTGTGCTGAGCAGCGAGTCTGGCGACGGCATGTGCCGTGGCTTTGCGGGCGGCGCCTGGCAGTTGCCGACCTATGTCACCCGTTGACGGATCTGCTGCTCGACCCCTCGCCCCATACATCCTTCCCGAATCATTGTTTTTCTTTCTCTCTCCATTGCTATGAAACCCATCCAAGTAGGCCTTCTGGGCATCGGCACCGTCGGCAGCGGCGTGTTCAACGTGCTCGCACGCAACCAGGACGAAATCAGCCGCCGTGCTGGCCGTGGCATCGAGATCACCATGGTGGCAGACCTGGACGTAGCGCGCGCCAAGGCCGTGGTGGGTGACGGCATCCAGGTCGTCAACGACGCCCGCGCCATCATCGCCAACCCCGACATCGACATCGTGATCGAACTGATTGGGGGCTACGGCATCGCTCGCGCCCTGGTGCTCGAAGCTATCGCGGCGGGCAAGCATGTGGTCACTGCCAACAAGGCGCTACTGGCCGTGCACGGCACCGAGATTTTTGCGGCCGCATCTGCCAAGGGCGTGATGGTGGCCTTCGAGGCCGCCGTGGCCGGGGGCATCCCCATCATCAAGGCGCTGCGCGAAGGCCTCACGGCCAACCGCATCCAGTGGATCGCCGGCATCATCAACGGCACCACCAACTTCATCCTGTCCGAGATGCGCAGCAAGGGCCTGGACTTTGATGTGGTGCTCAAGGAAGCGCAACGCCTGGGCTACGCCGAGGCCGACCCGACCTTTGACATCGAAGGCGTGGACGCCGCGCACAAGGCCACCATCATGTCGGCCATCGCCTTCGGCATCCCCGTGCAGTTCGACAAGGCCTATGTGGAAGGCATCACCAAGCTCTCCGCGGCTGACATCAAGTACGCCGAGCAGCTGGGTTATCGCATCAAGCTGCTGGGTATCACCAAGCGCGCCGAAAAGGGTATCGAGCTGCGCGTGCACCCGAGCCTCGTGCCCTCCAAGCGCCTGATCGCCAATGTGGAAGGTGCCATGAACGCCGTGGTGGTGCAGGGCGATGCCGTGGGCACCACGCTGTACTACGGCAAGGGCGCGGGCTCCGAGCCCACCGCCAGCGCCGTGATTGCCGACCTGGTGGACATTGCCCGCCTGCACACGGCCGACCCCGAACACCGCGTGCCCCACCTGGCCTTCCAGGCCAACACGCTGCAAGGTGCCATGGACCAGCTGCCCGTGCTGCCGATGAGCGAAGTGGTCACCAGCTACTACCTGCGCCTGCGCGTGGCCGACCAGGCTGGCGTGCTCGCCAAGGTCACAGGCCTGCTGGCCGAGGCCGGTGTGAGCATCGACGCCGTGCTGCAGCGCGAGGCGGACGAAGTGGGCGGCGAGGGCTCGACCCAGACCGACCTGATCATCCTGACCCACGACACCCGCGAAGGCACGATGGATGCCGTCATTGCACAAATGCAGGCTCTGCCTACCGTGCTGGCGCCCATCACGCGCATTCGCAAGGAAGAGCTCAAATGATGATGGACCACGCCGCGCCATGATGCTGCCCCGCCATGCCCACGCTGGTTGCCGCCCTCACGCTGTCGGCGCTGCTCAAGATGGCGCATGTCGATCTGCCGCGCTGGCATCTGGCGTTCTGGTTCGGCCTGCTGGTCGCACTGGCCCTGTTCGGGTCCATGCCGCGCACGCAGGCCGTCCTCAACGGGGCGGGCAGCTTTCTGGCCGCGTGGCTCTACTTTGTGCTGCTGGAGCGCACCGACAACCGCCAGGACCGGGCACTGCACTGGCTCATCCTGATCGGCGGGTTCTTCCTGCTGATCGCCTCGCGTCTCTACATTGACATCCGTGTGTACGGCATCAGCTTTTAGCCAGTTCACCCCATTCACCGATACCGACGGGAACCCCTCATGAAGTACCTCAGCACCCGCGGCCATGCAGACCGCAAGCAGTTTTGCGACATCCTCCTCGAAGGCCTCGCGCCCGATGGTGGCCTGTACCTGCCCGAGCATTACCCGCAGGTGGATGACGCCATGCTCGCGCGCTTGCGCAAGGCCTACCACGAGCAAGGTTATGCCGAGCTGGCGTTCCAGATCCTGTCGCTCTATATCGACGACATCCCCGCTGCCGACCTGAAGGCCCTGTGCGCCAAGACGTACACCGCTGAAGTGTTCGGCACGGGCGAGATCGTGCCCCTGCGCCACCTCGAAAACAGCCTCTGGCTCGAAGCCCTGTCCAACGGCCCCACGCTGGCCTTCAAGGACATGGCCATGCAGTTGCTGGGCAACCTGTTCGAGTACGAACTGGGCCGTCGTGGCGAGCAGCTCAACATCCTGGGCGCCACCAGTGGCGACACTGGCAGCGCGGCCGAATACGCCATGCGCGGCAAGGCGGGTGTGCGTGTGTTCATGACCAGCCCGCACGGTCGCATGAGCGCTTTCCAGCAGGCGCAAATGTTCAGCCTGCAGGACGAGAACATCCACAACATCGCCATCGAAGGCGTGTTCGACGACTGCCAGGACATCGTCAAGGCCGTCTCCAACGACCACACCTTCAAGCACAAGTACAAGATTGGCACGGTCAACTCCATCAACTGGGCGCGCCTGCTGGCGCAGGTGGTGTACTACTTTGCGGGCTATATCCAGGCCACCGAGACCAACGACCAGAAGGTCAGCTTCACGGTGCCCTCGGGCAACTTCGGCAACGTGTGCGCGGGCCATGTGGCGCGCATGATGGGCCTGCCCATTGCCAAGCTGGTGGTGGCCACCAACGAGAACGACGTGCTCGACGAGTTCTTCCGCACCGGCGTGTACCGCGTGCGCGGCAGTGCGGACACGCACGAAACCTCCAGCCCGTCCATGGACATCAGCAAGGCCAGCAATTTCGAGCGCTTTGTGTTCGACCTGCTGGGCCGCGACGGCGCGCGCACCAAGGCTCTGTTTGGCGATGCCCTGTCCAGGGACGGTCGGTTTGATCTGAGCCAGGACCCATGTTTTGCCGATGCCGCTGCCAAGTACGGCTTTGAAAGCGGCAAGAGCACCCATGCCGACCGCCTGGCCACCATCCGCGACAACTACCAGCGCCATGGAGTGACCATTGACACCCACACCGCCGACGGGGTGAAGGTGGCCCTGGAGCACCATCAGGACCCCAACGTGCCGATGATCGTGCTGGAGACGGCGCTGCCCATCAAGTTTGCCGAGACCATCGTCGAAGCCCTGGGCCATGCGCCCGAGCGGCCTGCCAAGTTCGCCGGCATCGAAGACCTGCCCAAGCGGGTGCAGGTCATGCCTGCCGACGTGGACTTGGTCAAGGCCTACATCGAGCGCCATTGCGCCTGAACTGGGCGGGGTGCAGGCTCAGGCCGGGCGGTTCGGCGGCAGGTGCCGGTAGGCGCTTTGCGGGTCGGGATAACCCGGGTTTCTGATCAAAATCGCCCCAAGCGCTAGTCAGATATGCGCTGCAAGCTATAAATAGCATAGCTAATCAAGGAGCAGTGGATGAAGGTTGTCGGTTTTGCCGGGTTCTCCGGCAGTGGCAAGACCACGCTGGTCGAGCAGTTGATCCCCGCACTGCGGCTGCGGGGGCTGCGCGTATCGGTGGTCAAGCATGCCCACCACAGTTTTGATGTGGACCACCCGGGCAAGGACACCTACCGCCACCGTGAGGCGGGGGCTTTCGAAGTGGTCGCCGCATCGGACAAGCGCCTGATGCTGGTGCGCGAGTTCGAGCAGCCCGCCACGCTCAGCGTGCATCACCTGCTGGCCGAGCTTTATCAAGGCGTGGACTGGGTGCTGGTGGAGGGCTTCAAGGACAGCGACCTGCTCAAGATCGAGGTCTGGCGCGCGCCCGAGCCCGGGCAACTGGCCAAGCCCGTGCGCTACCCAGAGGATGACTTTGTGGTGGCCGTGGCCACCGATGCGCCCGAGAGCCTGCCGGTGCCCACGCAACTGCCGCTGCTGGATCTCAACGCGCCCGACAAGGTGGTGGACTGGCTTATCCGGTACGAACACCGCTTTGAATACAACTGGGAACTGCACGGGGGGCTGCTGCCATGCGCCCCGCAATGAAGCCCCTCAAGCCGCTGGACGAGGCGCTGGCGGATCTGTTGGCACAAGCCCAGCCGCTGCCTGCCACCGACACGGTCACCACCTTTGACGCGGACGGCCGCGTGCTGGCGCAGAGCTGCGTGTCGGCCTTGCAAGTGCCCCCGCAGGACAACAGCTCGATGGACGGCTATGCCGTGCGTTGCGCCGATGTGGCGGCGGCCGGTGTGGTGTTGCCCGTGTCGCAGCGCATTCCTGCGGGCAGTGCGGGCGACCCGCTGCTGCCTGGCACGGCGGCGCGCATCTTCACCGGCGCGCCGGTGCCTGCAGGCGCCGATGCCATCCTGATGCAGGAGGACTGCGAGGCCCTGGCGGCGGCCGATGGCCTGGGTTCGGTGCGGATCAACGCTGTGCCCCAAGCGCGTCAGTGGATTCGCAGTGCGGGCGAGGACATCACCCAGGGTGCGGTGGTGCTGTCAGCGGGCACGCGCCTCACTCCGGCCGAACTGGGGCTGGCGGCCAGCATTGGCCTGCACCAGCTGCAGGTGGCGCGCCGTCCGCGCGTGGCACTGTTCTCCACGGGCGATGAACTGGTCATGCCCGGCGAGGTGCCGCCCGAGCAGATGCGCCCCGGCGCCATCTACAACAGCAACCGCTTTTTTCTGCGCGCCATGCTGCTGCGCCTGGGCTGCGAGGTCACCGACTTTGGCATCGTGCCTGACCGGCGCGACGCCACCATCGACGCCCTGCGCCAGGCCAGCAGCGCACACGACCTGATCCTGACCAGCGGCGGCGTGAGCGTGGGAGAGGAAGACCACATCAAGCCGGCTGTAGAGACTCTGGGCACGCTGGACCTGTGGCAGATCGCCATGAAGCCCGGCAAGCCGTTTGCCTACGGCCAGATCCCGCGAGAAGGCGGTGCGGCCCACTTCATGGGCCTGCCCGGCAACCCGGTGTCGAGCTTTCTCACCTTTGCGCTGCTGGTGCGGCCCTTTGTGCTGCGGCTGCAGGGCGTGCAGGACGTGGCGCCGCAAGCCGTGGCAGTCCGTGCCGATTTCCACTGGCCCAAGGCCGACAAACGCCGCGAGTTTCTGCGCGTGCGGCTCAACGCGGCGGGCGGGCTGGACCTGTTCAGCAACCAGAGCTCGGGCGTGCTTACCTCGGCGGCCTGGGGCGACGGCGTGGTGGACAACCCGGCGGGCCAGACGATTGCGCCGGGCGACACGGTGCAATTCATCGCGTTTTCGGAGTTGCTGGGATGAAGATCACTGTGCGCTACTTCGCATCGATCCGCGAAGCCATTGGGCAAGGCAGTGAAGCGGTCGAAACCGCCGCCACCACGCTGGGCGCCCTGCGCGACGAACTCATCGCTCGCGGCGGTGCCCACGCCAGCAGCCTGGCGCGGGGCCGCGCCGTGCGCATGGCGCTTAACCAGACCTTGAGCGACGAATCCGCCACCCTGGCCGATGGGGCCGAGGTGGCTTTCTTCCCCCCGGTTACCGGGGGCTGAGCCCGGGCAGGGCCTGCAGGCGCTGCTCCAGCGCGGCGGAGGCCGCTGTCATTGGAGCGCGCAGTTCATTGCGCATCCAGCCCGCGTGGGCCAGCACGGCCTTCAGCGGCGCCGGGTTGGGTTCTGCAAAGCACACCTCTACCCAAGGCAACAAGGCCTGCCACACCCTGCGGGCCTCCGGCAGGTCACCCGCGCGCAGCAACTCCATCAAGGCCACAAAACGCGGTGCCTGCCAGTGCGCGCTGGCGGCGATCGCGCCGTGGCCGCCCAGGGCCAGGGTGGTGAACATCTGCGCATCTTCGCCCGCCAGCACGGCCAGGCGCCCGTCCGCGATCAGTGCCTGGGTCTTGGCAGCATTGCCGCCGCAGTCCTTGATGGCGCAGATGCGCGGGTGTTCGGCCAGTGCCAGCAGGGTGTCGGTGGCCAGCGTGGCGCCTGTGCGGTAGGGGATGTCGTAGATGACCAGCGGCGCGGCGCTGGCGTCGGCCAGGGCGCGGAACCACAGCAGCAACCCGTCTTGCGACGGGCGGATGTAGTGCGGTGACGGTACCAGCAGTCCGGCCAGGGGGTACCGCGCCAGGGCCTGCACCCATTCCTGCGTCTGGCCCAGGTGGTAGCCCGACAGTCCCATCACCACGGGCAGGCCTTGTGAGGCGTCCAGCACCGTCTCCAGCACGGCCAACTGCTCCGCCTTGTCGAGCGCTGCGGCTTCGCCGGTGGACCCGCAGGCAACAAAGCCCGCAATGCCCTGGCCGGCCAGCTTCTTTGTCATACGGGCGAGGGAGGGGTGGTCCACAGCGCCGTCATGGAACGGGGTGACCAGGGGAATCCAGAGACCCTGGAGCGGGGTGGGGGAGGCAGAGACTGCAGGCATGCGAAGCGTCCTTTCAAGGTTCGACCAAGGGAAGAACCGTCACAGGTGCGCGAGTCGCCAGGAGCCAAAAAAAGGGAGATTTTTGCCAACAGGTTCCGTCGCTCATCCGGGACGGAACCACACAGCTCCGGTCAGATGAGCTGGGGTTTTTTGGCTTTGACCACGCACTGCAACGCCACCGCGGGTGCGGAGGTCATGGCAAAGAGTGCGTGCGTGGGCATGGGGCGCAGTATAGCCAGGCCTTTGCAAGGGGGCATGGACCCGGACCCATCAGTGTGAGGGTAGTCCCGGC
Source organism: Acidovorax sp. FG48 (assembly GCF_057809085.1). Lineage (NCBI taxonomy): Bacteria > Pseudomonadati > Pseudomonadota > Betaproteobacteria > Burkholderiales > Comamonadaceae > Acidovorax > Acidovorax sp. FG48. Next base: position 151,279 of record NZ_JBMDJH010000005.1, read on the forward strand.
GGCGCGTCGTCCACCGGCGTGGGTGGAGGGGCTTGCAGCATCGGGCATTGCCACACCAGCAGCTCGGCCAGCCGGGTGACGATCCACGTTGCCTCGGGCACCGACACGCCAGATTCCGCCGTGCACAGTCCTGCATGAATGCGCTGCAGGATCTCGGTCTCTGACGGCGCCTGCACGTGGTACAGCGTCTGTGCGTGCTCCACCAGGTGGCCCGCCAGGTCTTCGCACAGCTCGTAGCGGGTGCGCACGGCGTCCGCCTTTTCGGTCAGGCGACCCCGTGCGTCGGTGTACACCGCCATGAAGGACGGGGGCACGTGGATCTGGTTGTCGTCGTCCATGGGCTCAGTCGGGAGTAAAAAGCCGCTCGAACTTGGCCTGGTCGGATGCCAGCTCGAAAGTCACGACCTGGCCCATTTTCATGTCCGACAGGCGGCACGCGCCGAACAGCGTGGTTTTGCCCGCCAGTTCCATCACATCGAGGTCAATGATGGCGTAAGGGTGGGGCACGAAGACCTGGTGCTCGAACACATCGCGGACGGCATTGCGCGGGGACGGATAGAGCTTGTAGAGGTCGGTCTCAATCGTTTGTGTGGCCATGGGCGGGGGAGGGCTAGAAGATCGCGCACCCGATCGCATGCGGGTACAGTGCGGGCGAATCGTACAGACAATTGTTTTTTCCAAGTTATGGCACGCAACAAAAGTGAATGGCCCGCCAAGGTACTGGCGCTGGTCCGGGGCGGCAACCTGCCTGCCGCCGTCGCACAGATCAAGGTGGCGCCCAGCGTGGGCGACATCACGCGCCTGCAAGCATTGCTGGCCCAGTTGCCCTCGTCGCCCGCACTGGTGCAGCTGAACAAGGTGGTGGAAGAAGAGCGCGCACTGCTGGCTGCACCACGGCTGCATCGCTCGCCTTGATGCGCCTTTCTGGCCGAACTTCCTACGCCTCCCCCGCTGAGAGCCATTGCCATGATCTTGCCCCGTGTTTCCATCCAGACCGAGGACTTTGACCTGTCCGTTGAAATCGCAAACCTGCGCCGCGAAAACAAGGGGGTGGGCGCTGTGTGCAGCTTTGTGGGCACCGTACGTGACCGCAACGATGGCGACCCGGTGTCGTCCATGGAGCTGGAGCACTACCCCGGCATGACCGAAAAATCCATCGAAGCCATGGTGGACGAGGCCTTTCGGCGCTTCGATATTTTTGGTGCCCGCGTGATACATCGCGTCGGTCTGCTGCAGCCCCTGGACCAGATCGTGCTGGTCGCGGTGACCAGCGCCCACCGGGGCCAGAGTTTTCAGGCCTGCGAGTTTTTGATGGACTACCTCAAGACCCAGGCGCCTTTCTGGAAAAAGGAACAAACCCCACAGGGCGCCCGCTGGGTGGATGCGCGGGTGAGTGACGATGCTGCGCTCGCGCGCTGGGGCATCACGGCGGCCAACGCCTGAACCAGCAGCGGCCGGTGCGCAGCGCCTGCGCCGTGCCAGGGCGTCTCAGCGATGCGGTGGGCCTGTGCCTCTGCTGGCGTGGTGCGTGGAGTCAGGGTTTGCTGGTGTATCCCAGGCAGGCACCTGCATTGGCGCGCCCCTTGCATTCCCGGTACAGCCGGCGGTCACGGTCCGAGCGGCTTTCCTCTGATGAGCTTCGCTCCTGTTTCACCTTGGTGGACTTCTTTTTCTTGCTCACTTCGCCATGGGCGCCTTGGGCCGCGTTCTTGGTCGTGGCGTGGCTGGCCTCGGGATGCAGCCCGAGGCACAGGGCCAGCATGCACAAAAGCAGGAGAGCGGTCGCCTTGTGCAGTGCCAGGTGGGTCGATGGGTGGAGAGCCGGGGTGGGTGGCATGTTGAATCGTCCGGGAGTGAAGTGTTGAAATGCCGGGGCTTAGCTGACCCACGAGTGATCTTAAGCGTGGCTTGGGCTGGAATTCGCCGGGGTGGCCCTATGCCACCGGCGCCGGAGCTGCGGCGTATCCTCGGCACTACACAGGCGGCCCCAGGCGGCAACAGGCCTTTGGTTCTGATCGGGTGACATCGGCCTGGGCGTGTGCCGAGAGACCGGCCAGAGGTGAATTCAGGGCCTCGGGTTATAATCCACGAGTTTTGCATGGTGCAAGACGCACGCCCGCGGCCGTTCCAGCTGCTGGCGCAAGTAAAAACCATGGCTTTCCGCTTGCGGCAGGCCACATTCAAGGAAAAAACATGATTGCATCCTCCATCAAGGCCGAAGTCGTCAAGGCGAACGCCCGTGCTGCCAACGACACTGGTAGTCCAGAAGTGCAAGTGGCCCTGCTGACCGCTCGCATCAACGAACTGACCCCTCACTTCAAGACACACGCCAAGGACCACCATGGTCGCCGTGGCCTGCTGCGCATGGTGAGCCGTCGTCGCAAGCTGCTGGACTACCTGAAGGCCAAGGACGCTGACCGTTACACCGCGCTGATCGCCAAGTTGGGTCTGCGCAAGTAATTTTCATTGCATGCCAAAACGCCTGGGTTAGTCCGCTAGCTCAGGCGTTTTTTACTTCGGAGTCGCAAAACAGAGCGAAGCTGTGTCATTCCAATGAAGTTGTTGCCGCTGCATTGTGTAGCACTTCACTGGAATGGCATCGTGTTCTGAATTGCTCTCCAAGCCAATCTGGTAGGGCACTACCAGCTATTAAAACAGGAGCTGAACATGAGCATTTTCAACAAAGTCACCAAGACCTTCCAATGGGGCGACAAGACCGTCATCATGGAAACGGGCGAGATCGCCCGCCAGGCCTCCGGCGCCGTGCTGGTGAACATTGACGACACCGTGGTGCTGGCCACTGTGGTGGCTTCCAAGTCCGCCAAGCCCGGCCAGGACTTTTTCCCGCTGACGGTGGATTACATCGAGAAGACGTACGCCGCAGGCAAGATCCCCGGCAGCTTTTTCAAGCGCGAAGCCAAGCCCAGCGAACACGAAACCCTGACCAGCCGCCTGATCGACCGTCCGATCCGCCCGCTGTTCCCTGAAGGTTTCTTCAATGAAGTGCATGTGGTGGTCCACACGATCTCGTTGAACCCCGAAGTGGACGCTGACATTGCAGCCCTGATTGCCACCAGCGCAGCCCTGGCCATCTCTGGTATCCCGTTCAACGGCCCCATCGGTGCCGCCCGCGTGGGTTACATCAACGGCGAATACGTGCTGAACCCCGGCCAGACTGCGCGCAAGAACTCGCAGATGGACTTGGTGGTGGCGGGCACTGAAGCTGCTGTGCTGATGGTGGAGTCCGAAGCCCAGCAACTGTCCGAAGAAATCATGCTGGGCGCCGTGGTGTTCGGTCACGAGCAAGGCAACGTGGCCATCAACGCCATCCACGAACTGGTGCGCGACGCGGGCAAGCCCGTGTGGCAATGGGAAGCGCCTGCCAAGGACGAAGCCTTGATCGCCAAAGTGGTGGCTCTGGCTGACGACAAGCTGCGCGCTGCCTACCAGATCCGCAACAAGCAAGCCCGTACCCAAGCCTGCCGTGAAGCCTACGCTGCTGTGATGGCTGGCCTGAAGGCCGATGGCGTGGAGTTCGACTCCGTCAAGGTCGAAGGCATGCTGTTCGACATTGAAGCAGGCATCGTGCGCAGCCAGATCCTGGCGGGCGAACCCCGCATCGACGGCCGCGACACCCGCACCGTGCGCCCCATCGAAATCCGCAACAGCGTGCTGCCCCGTGCCCACGGCTCGGCCCTGTTCACGCGTGGTGAAACCCAGGCGCTGGTGGTGACCACGCTGGGCACCGAGCGCGATGCACAGCGCATCGACGCGCTGGCCGGCGAGTACGAAGACCGCTTCATGATGCACTACAACATGCCTCCCTTCGCCACCGGCGAAGTGGGCCGCATGGGCTCGACCAAGCGCCGCGAAATCGGCCACGGCCGTCTGGCCAAGCGTGCTCTGGTGGCTGTGCTGCCGACCAAGGAAGAATTCCCCTACACCATGCGTGTGGTGTCGGAAATCACCGAGTCCAACGGCTCCTCGTCCATGGCTTCGGTGTGCGGCGGCTGCCTGTCGCTGATGGACGCCGGCGTGCCCATGAAGGCGCACGTGGCGGGTATCGCCATGGGCCTGATCAAGGATGCCAACCGTTTCGCCGTGCTGACCGACATCCTGGGTGATGAAGATCACCTGGGCGATATGGACTTCAAGGTGGCGGGTACCACGGGTGGTATCACGGCCCTGCAGATGGACATCAAGATTCAGGGCATCACCAAGGAAATCATGCAGGTGGCACTGGCCCAGGCCAAGGAAGCGCGCATGCACATCCTGGGCAAGATGCAAGAAGCCATGGGTGAGGCCAAGACCGAAGTGTCAAACTTCGCGCCCAAGCTGTACACCATGAAGATCAACCCCGAGAAGATCCGTGACGTGATCGGCAAGGGCGGCGCCGTGATCCGTGCGCTGACCGAAGAAACCGACTGCCAGATCAACATCGAGGAAGACGGCACCATCACCATCGCCGCCACCGACGCTGCCAAGGCTGACGAAGCCAAGCGCCGCATCGAGCAGATCACGGCCGAGGTCGAGATCGGCAAGATCTACGAAGGCCCTGTGACCAAGATCCTGGACTTCGGCGCACTGATCAACCTGCTGCCCGGCAAGGACGGTCTGCTGCATATCAGCCAGATCGCCCACGAACGCGTCGAGAAGGTGTCCGACTACCTGACCGAAGGCCAGATCGTGAAGGTCAAGGTCATGGAAACTGACGAAAAGGGCCGCATCAAGCTGTCCATGAAGGTGCTGGCCGACCGTCCCGCGGGCGGCAGCGACCGTCCTGCGCCCGCAGAGCGTGGCGACCGCGAACCCCGCCGCGACCACGGCCGTGACGGTGGACGCCATCCCGCTGAGCAGCAACAGCAGCAGTCCCTGCCTGCAGATGGTGCCTCTGCCCAGGTGAACGGCTAAATTGCTGATGTGCTATTGATTTGGTAGCTGCCAGGGCATGTAAGTCATGCGCTAGCGGCCCAAATCATTCCAATCCATATCCGGTAAACCCCGTTATGCAAGCTGTCGAGATCACATCCTTTGGTGGGCCTGAGGTGCTGCGTCTGGGTGAGCGTCCTGCTCCCGTGGCGGGTGCGGGTGAGCTGCTGATCCGCGTGGCGGCCAGCGGCATCAACCGCCCCGACGTGTTGCAGCGACTGGGCCACTATGCGCCGCCTCCTGGCACCTCGGACCTTCCGGGGCTGGAGGTCGCGGGGGTGGTCGAGTCGGGCGATGCTTCGGCGATGGCGGAGGCGGGCATTCGTGTGGGTGACCGCGTTTGCGCCTTGGTGGCAGGTGGTGGTTATGCCCAGTGGTGCGTCGCACCGGTGGTGCAGTGCCTGCCGGTGCCTGAGGGCTTCAGTGACGTAGAGGCTGCCTCACTTCCGGAGACGTTCTTTACGGTGTGGAGCAATATCTTTGACCGTGCGCGTTTGCAAGCGGGGGAAACCTTGCTGGTGCAGGGCGGCACGAGCGGCATTGGCGTGACCGCCATTCAGCTCGCCCGTGCGTTCGGTGCCACCGTGATCGCCACGGCGGGCAGCGATGACAAGTGTGCGGCTTGCCTTTCACTGGGTGCACACCACGCTATCAACTACAAGTCCCAGGACTTTGTGGCCGAGGCGAGGCGAATCACCGAAGCGCGTGGTGTTGACGTGGTGCTCGATATGGTGGCGGGTGACTATGTCGCCCGCGAAGTCGAATGCCTGGCCGAGGATGGCCGGATCGTCATCATCGCCGTGCAAGGGGGCGTGCAGAGTGGCTTCAATGCGGGACTGGTGCTGCGCAAGCGTCTCACCATCACGGGGTCTACATTGCGTCCGCGTCCCGTGGCGTTCAAGGGTGCAATTGCACGCTCGCTGCGCGAGCATGCCTGGCCTTTGCTGGCAGCGGGCAAGGTCCGTCCGGTCATCCATAGCACGTTTGCCGCGGCGGACGCCGCACAAGCCCATGCGCTGATGGAGTCCAACCAGCACATCGGCAAGATTGTTTTGACGTGGAAATCATGAACAACAAGAAAAAACTCATCGCCGGTAACTGGAAGATGAATGGCGGCCTGGCCGCCAACGAGGCTTTGTTGAAGGCCTTGATTGCGGGCACCGCAGAGGTGGCTTGTGATATCGCTGTCGCAGTGCCTTCGCCCTATCTGGCGCAGGTGCAGGCATTGACGGCTGGCACCACCATTGCGGTGGCGGCGCAGGATGTGTCTGCGCACGAGTCGGGTGCCTACACCGGTGAGGTATCGGTAGCCATGCTGAAGGATTTTGGTGTGCGCTATGCGCTGGTGGGGCACTCTGAGCGTCGCCAGTACCATGGTGAAACCGATGCAATCGTGGCGGAGAAAGCCCAGCGCGCACTGGCGGCGGGTGTGACTCCAGTCGTCTGCGTGGGTGAAACTCTGCAAGAGCGTGAAGCGGGCATGACCGAGGCGGTGGTCAAGCGCCAGCTCGCCGCAGTGATCCATCTGAACGGTCATTGCATCAGCGAGATCGTGGTGGCTTACGAACCCGTATGGGCCATCGGTACGGGTCGCACTGCGTCGCCGGAGCAGGCGCAGGCTGTGCATGCGGTGCTGCGCACCCAGCTGGCGGCTGCGAGCGAGCATGCGGACCGCATCCGCTTGCTGTACGGCGGCAGCATGAACGCGGCCAATGCGGCCCAGCTGCTGGCCCAGCCCGATATCGACGGCGGCCTGGTCGGCGGTGCTTCGTTGAAGGCGCCCGACTTTCTGCAAATCATTGCGGCGGCCCGTTGAGGCGGCTGCGAGGCAAACAATTCAATCAGGAGTGAACAGAGAATGAACGTGATCGTGAATGTGATTCTGGCGGTGCAGATGTTGGCGGCCTTGGCCATGATTGGCCTGATCCTGATCCAGCATGGGAAGGGGGCTGACATGGGTGCCGCCTTTGGTAGTGGCAGCTCGGGCAGCCTCTTCGGTGCCAGCGGCAGCGCCAACTTCCTGTCCCGCACGACGGCTGTGCTGGCGGCCGTGTTCTTTGTCTCGACGCTGGCATTGGCCTACTTTGGCAATGCGCGTCCTGCCAGTTCGGGCAGCGTTCTGGAAACGCCTGCGGCTGCCGTGCCCGCCAGCGCACCGGCTTCTGAGGCGCCTGCGGCGCCTGCGACTCCCGCCTCTGGCGCAGCGCAGATCCCGACCAAATAATTGAACTGAATTTCGGCCCTCTGGGCCGAAGCAGGGTTTTTCCGGAGTAGAATTCTGGATTGTCTGGAAAGCCAAAAGCCGCAAGGTTCCTCATGCCATCCAGATGCAAAAATCAGCCGTCGTGGTGAAATTGGTAGACACGCTATCTTGAGGGGGTAGTGGCGAAAGCTGTGCGAGTTCGAGTCTCGCCGACGGCACCAAAACAAAGGCCTGCCTGCATGACCCGGCTTGGGTCCTGACGGGCAAGGCCACAGCGGTGAGCACATCCTCAAGATGAACCTCGATCAGTACCTCCCCGTCCTTTTGTTCATCTTGGTCGGCATCGCCGTAGGCGTTGTCCCCCTTGTACTCGGCTACATACTGGGCCCCAACCGCCCAGATGCCGCAAAGAACTCCCCCTACGAATGTGGCTTTGAAGCCTTCGAGGATGCGCGCATGAAATTCGATGTGCGTTACTACCTCGTGGCCATTCTCTTCATTCTGTTCGACCTGGAAATCGCATTCCTTTTCCCTTGGGCGGTCACGCTGCACGAGGTGGGTGTTGCTGGTTTCGTGGCGGTCGTCATTTTCCTGGCCATCCTGGTCGTGGGCTTTGCCTACGAGTGGAAAAAGGGTGCCCTCGATTGGGAATGAGCGGACTTCAACAAGGACAATGCAATGATTGAAGGCGTGATGAAGGAAGGCTTCATCACCACGAGTTACGACTCCGTGGTGAACTGGGCCAAGACCGGTTCCCTGTGGCCGATGACGTTTGGTCTGGCCTGCTGTGCTGTCGAGATGATGCACGCGGCAGCGGCCCGGTATGACATCGGCCGTTTTGGTGCGGAAGTGTTCCGTGCCAGCCCCCGCCAGTCCGATCTGATGATCGTGGCAGGCACGCTGTGCAACAAGATGGCTCCGGCTTTGCGCAAGGTCTACGACCAGATGTCCGAGCCCCGTTGGGTTCTGTCGATGGGTTCGTGTGCCAACGGTGGTGGCTACTACCACTACAGCTACTCGGTGGTGCGCGGTTGTGACCGCATCGTGCCCGTGGATGTTTATGTGCCCGGCTGCCCTCCGACAGCAGAAGCGCTGATTTACGGGATCATTCAGTTGCAGCAGAAGATCCGCCGCACCAACACCATTGCTCGCGTCTGAAGGGTTGATGATGACAGCTGTTGCCATTCGGCCTGAGAAGCTCAAGGACAATATCGCTGCGGCTCTGGGTGCCAAAGTGCGCCAGATTTCGGTGGCCCTGGATGAGGTGACCGTGGTGGTCGCCGCTGCAGACTATCTGGACGCCATGCGCCTGCTGCGCGACTCCGAAGGTTGCCGTTTTGAGCAGCTGATCGATTTGTGCGGTGTGGACTATTCCGCGTACGGGGATGCTGTTCATGAAGGCGCCCGCTACTGTGTGGTGTCGCACCTGTTGTCGGTCAGCCTCAACCAGCGCGTGCGCGTGAAGGTGTTCTGCCAGGACGATGACTTCCCGGTCGTTCCCTCGGTGGCTGAGTTGTGGAACTCCGCCAATTGGTACGAACGCGAAGCGTTTGACCTGTTTGGTATCGTTTTCGACGGCCATAACGACCTGCGCCGCATCCTCACGGACTACGGCTTTATCGGGCACCCCTTCCGCAAGGATTTCCCGTTGTCTGGTCATGTCGAAATGCGCTACGACGCCGACCAGCGCCGGGTGGTGTACGAACCCGTGTCCATCGAACCGCGCGAAATCACGCCACGCATCATCCGCGAAGACAAGTACGGAGGCCTGCACTGAGCCGCCCCGCGCCTCATGTGATCCATCATGGCTGAAATCAAGAACTATTCCCTGAACTTTGGTCCGCAGCACCCTGCGGCGCACGGTGTGTTGCGCCTGGTGCTGGAGCTGGACGGCGAGGTCGTGCAACGCGCTGACCCGCACATCGGTCTGCTGCACCGCGCCACCGAAAAGCTGGCCGAGCACAAGACCTACATCCAGTCGCTGCCTTACATGGACCGGCTGGACTACGTGTCGATGATGTGCAACGAGCACGCCTACTGTCTGGCGATTGAAAAATTGCTGGGCCTGGAAGTGCCGGTGCGCGCGCAGTACATCCGCGTGATGTTCTCCGAAATCACGCGCCTGCTGAACCACCTGATGTGGCTCGGTTCGCACGGTAACGACTGCGGCAGCTCCACGATCCTGATCTACACCTTCCGTGAGCGTGAAGACCTGTTCGACATGTACGAGGCGGTTTCTGGTGCGCGCATGCATGCGGCCTATTTCCGTCCCGGCGGGGTATACCGCGATCTGCCCGACAGCATGCCGCAGTACAAGGTCAGCAAGATCAAGAACGCCAAGGCGCTGGAGGCTCTGAACCAGAATCGTCAGGGTTCTTTGCTGGACTTCATCGACGATTTCACGCAGCGGTTCCCCGGCTGCGTGGACGAGTACGAAACGCTGCTCACCGACAACCGCATCTGGAAGCAGCGCACCGTGGGCATCGGCGTGGTGCCGCCCGAGCGGGCGTTGAATCTGGGCATGACCGGCCCCATGCTCCGCGGCTCTGGCATCGCTTGGGACCTGCGCAAGACTCAGCCGTACGATGCATACGACCGTGTCGATTTCGATGTGCCAGTGGGCAAGACCGGCGACTGCTACGACCGCTACCTGGTGCGTGTGCAAGAGATGCGCGAGTCCAATCGCATCATCAAGCAATGCGTGGACTGGCTCAAGGCCAACCCCGGCCCGGTGATTACCGACAACCACAAGGTTGCCGCGCCCGCGCGTGAATCCATGAAGTCGAACATGGAAGAGCTGATCCACCATTTCAAGCTCTTCACGGAAGGCTTCCACGTCCCCGAAGGAGAGGCTTATGCGGCTGTGGAGCACCCCAAGGGCGAGTTCGGTATCTATTTGGTGAGCGATGGTGCCAACAAGCCTTATCGCCTCAAGATCCGGGCACCGGGTTTTGCACATCTGGCCACGCTCGACGAAATGGCGCGTGGTCACATGATCGCGGATGCCGTCGCCATCATTGGCACCATGGATATCGTGTTCGGAGAGATTGACCGATGATTACCGAAGCGACCAAGGCGCGGTTTGCGCGCGAAGTGGCCAAGTACCCCGCAGACCAGAAGCAGTCTGCGGTGATGGCGTGCTTGTCCATCGTTCAGCAGGAGCAAGGCTACGTCAGCGCCGAGAGTGAGGCGGTGATTGCCGACTATCTGGGCATGGCACAAATTGCCGTGCACGAAGTCACGACCTTTTACAACATGTACAACCAGCAACCGGTGGGCAAGTACAAGCTCAACGTGTGCACCAATCTGCCTTGCCAGTTGCGCGACGGGCAGAAGGCGCTGCATCACCTGGAAAAGAAGCTGGGTGTTTCGATGGGCGAAACCACGCCTGACGGCCTGTTCACCCTGCAGCAATGCGAATGCCTGGGTGCTTGCGCTGACGCGCCGGTGATGCTGGTGAACGATCGCACGATGTGCAGCTTCATGGACAACGACAAGCTCGACCAGCTCGTGGACGGCTTGCGTGCCGCGGAGGGCCAGTGATGACCACGGCAGCCCAAATACTCTCCCAGTTCCAGGCCACAGGTGTTCAGACCTGTTTCCACGACCGCCACATCAACCCCCAGATCTATGCGGGACTCAATGGCAGCAACTGGAGCATCAAGGACTACGAAGCGCGTGGCGGCTATCAGGCACTGCGTCGCATCCTGGGCAAAGACGGTAACGAGGGCCTGACGCAAGATCAGGTCATTGCCACTGTCAAGGAATCCGGCCTGCGTGGCCGCGGCGGCGCGGGCTTTCCTACGGGCCTGAAGTGGAGCTTCATGCCCCGCTCGTTCCCTGGCCAGAAGTATCTGGTGTGCAACTCCGACGAGGGCGAGCCTGGTACCTGCAAGGACCGTGACATCCTGCAGTTCAACCCGCACATCGTCATCGAAGGCATGATCATCGCTGCCTATGCGATGGGCATCTCTGTCGGCTACAACTACATCCACGGCGAGATCTTCCAAACCTACGAACGGTTTGAAGCCGCGCTGGAAGAAGCCCGGGCAGCGGGTTACCTGGGGGACAACATCCTGGGCAGCAGTTTCAGTTTTCAGCTGCACGCAGCCCATGGTTTTGGTGCCTACATTTGCGGTGAAGAAACTGCATTGCTCGAATCGCTGGAAGGCAAAAAAGGGCAACCCCGTTTCAAGCCGCCTTTCCCTGCCAGCTTTGGCCTGTATGGCAAGCCCACCACGATCAACAACACGGAAACCTTTGCGGCCGTGCCATGGATCATCCGCAACGGCGGAGCGGCTTACCTGGAGTGCGGCAAGCCCAACAACGGTGGCACCAAGATTTTCTCGGTGTCCGGAGACGTTGAAAAGCCCGGCAACTACGAGGTGCCCCTGGGTACCCCGTTTGCCAAGCTGCTGGAACTGGCCGGTGGTGTGCGCAAAGGTCGTCAGCTCAAGGCGGTGATTCCTGGCGGTTCGTCGGCTCCTGTCCTGCCGGCATCCGTCATCATGGAATGCACGATGGACTATGACTCCATCGCCAAGGCTGGCTCCATGCTGGGCTCGGGTGCCGTGATCGTCATGGACGACTCCCGGAGCATGGTCGAGAGCCTGCTGCGTCTGTCGTATTTCTATTCGCACGAATCCTGCGGCCAATGCACGCCTTGCCGTGAAGGCACTGGCTGGATGTGGCGCGTGATCGATCGCATCCAGCATGGTCAGGGCCGCGAGGGCGACCTGGATCTGCTCAATTCCGTGGCAGACAACATCCAGGGCCGCACCATCTGTGCGCTGGGTGATGCCGCAGCCATGCCTGTGCGCGCCATGATCAAACACTTCCGTCCCGAGTTTGAGGCACTGATCCGGAACAAGGCTCCACAAGCCGCGACTTCCGTCTGATCGCGAGAGAACATATGGTTGAAATTGAACTGGACGGTCAGAAAGTGGAAGTCGCCGAAGGCTGCATGGTGATGCATGCGGCTGAAAAGGCAGGCACTTACATTCCGCATTTCTGCTACCACAAGAAGCTTTCGATCGCCGCCAATTGCCGCATGTGCCTGGTGGACGTGGAAAAAGCGCCCAAGCCCATGCCTGCCTGCGCCACGCCGGTCACGCAGGGCATGATCGTGCGCACCAAGAGCGACAAAGCCATCAAGGCCCAGCAGTCGGTCATGGAGTTTTTGCTCATCAACCACCCCCTGGACTGCCCTATCTGCGACCAGGGTGGTGAGTGCCAGTTGCAGGATTTGGCGGTGGGCTATGGTGGTTCTTCCTCGCGTTACGAGGAAGAAAAGCGTGTGGTGTTCCACAAGGACGTGGGTCCGCTGATCTCCATGGAAGAGATGAGCCGCTGCATCCACTGCACCCGCTGCGTGCGCTTCGGCCAGGAAGTGGCGGGCGTGATGGAGCTCGGCATGATCCATCGTGGCGAACACTCTGAAATCACCACGGTCACCGGCGACACGGTGGACTCCGAGCTGTCGGGCAACATGATTGACATCTGTCCCGTGGGTGCATTGACCAGCAAGCCCTTCCGCTACAGTGCCCGCACCTGGGAGCTGTCGCGCCGCCGCTCGGTGAGTCCACATGATTCCACCGGCGCCAACCTGATTGTTCAGGTCAAGAACCACAAGGTCATGCGTGTGGTCCCGTTTGAAAACGAGGCAGTCAACGAATGCTGGATTGCCGACCGCGACCGCTTCTCTTACGAAGCGCTCAACGGTGACGACCGCCTGACCCAGCCCATGCTCAAGCAGGGCGGGGTGTGGAAGGAAGTGGACTGGCAGACTGCGTTGGAATACGTGGCCAACGGTCTCAAGAACATCAAGAACGATCACGGCGCCGCCAGCATTGGTGCGCTGGTGAGCCCTCACAGCACGGTGGAAGAGCTGTATCTGGCCAGCGCCCTGGTGCGTGGCCTTGGCAGCGACAACATCGACTATCGCCTGCGCAACGCAGAGTTCGCTGCTCCCGAAGGTATTCGCTGGCTCGGTATGTCCATCGCTTCGTTGTCCACACTGCAGCGCGTGCTGGTGGTGGGCTCCAACCTGCGCAAGGACCATCCGCTGTTTGCACAGCGCATCCGTCAGGCGGCCCGCCATGGCTGTCAAGTCAATGCCATCGCTTCGGCCGCCCATGACTGGGCCATGCCGGTGCAGACATTTGTGGAACAGGGTGCTGGCCAATGGGTAGAGATGCTCGGAGGCATTGCTTCCGCCATCGCCCAGGAAAAAGGTATTGCTGCTCCGCAAGGTGCCAGTGCAGCCAACGAGGCTGCCCAGGCCATCGCCCGCTCGCTGCTGGGTGGCGAGCGCAAGGCTGTGCTGCTGGGCAATGCGGCGGCGCACCATGCGCAAGCCACCCAATTGTTGGCATGGGCCAACTGGATTGCCGAGAACACCGGCGCGACAGTGGGTTACCTGACAGAAGCCGCCAATACCGTAGGCGCGCAGTTTGCGGGCGCTCACCCTGTCAACGGTGGTCTGAATGCGGCTCAAATGCTCTCCAGTGGTTTGAAGGCTGCGGTGTTGCTGAACACTGAGCCCGTCCATGATTCTGCGGCGGGTGCTCAGGCTGCAACTGCCTTGGTTGGTGCAGAAATGGTGGTCACGTTGAGCCCCTTCAAGGCCAACATGGAGTTCAGTGACGTTTTGTTGCCAATTGCTCCGTTCACCGAGACCTCGGGCAGCTTTGTCAACGCTGAAGGGCGCATACAGAGTTTCCATGCCGTGGTTCGCCCGCTGGGCGATACCCGTCCGGCATGGAAGGTTCTGCGTGTGCTGGCCAATCTGCTGGGCGTTCCAGGTTTCGACTTCGAAACCTCCCAGGATGTGCTGGCCCGTGCCACGAATGCCCCTGCAGGTACCGTCATGCAAGTCCCCGCTGAACAGCTGTCGAACGCTGTGAAGGCGGTTCCCGCTGCGACGGCTGCAGCTGGTGAGCCGGTCGTGGCTTCCATCTATCAACTGGACGGCCTGGTGCGCCGTTCCACGTCGCTGCAGCTGACAGCCGACGCACGCATGGCACGTGAAGGAGTGGCCGCATGATCGACGCGATCTACAACGCGGGCCTGAACCTGCTCTCCTTTGGGTGGTGGACCGGCATTGTCTGGCCAGTGCTCTGGATCCTGATCAAGATCGTCTGCATCCTGGCACCGCTCATGGGTGCCGTGGCTTACCTCACGTTGTGGGAGCGTAAGCTGCTGGGCTTCATGCAGGTGCGCCATGGCCCCAACCGCGTGGGGCCCATGGGGTTGCTGCAGCCCATCGCCGATGCGCTGAAGCTGCTGACCAAGGAAATCATCCAGCCCACGGCGGCCAGCAAGGGCCTGTTCGTCTTGGGGCCTGTCATGGCCATCATGCCAGCCTTGGCTGCCTGGGTGGCGATTCCCTTCGGTCCCGATGTGGCCTTGGCGAATGTGAATGCCGGCCTGCTGTTGGTGATGGCCATCACGTCCATCGAAGTCTACGGCGTGATCATTGCGGGCTGGGCCTCCAACTCCAAGTACGCCTTCTTGGGTGCACTGCGGGCTTCGGCGCAGATGGTGAGCTACGAAATCGCGATGGGCTTCTGTTTCCTGGTCGTGATCATGGTCTCGGGCAGCATGAACCTGACGGAAATCGTGCTGGGGCAGGGCAGAGGCATGGCTGCAGACAAGGGCCTGACGTTCCTGTCCTGGAATTGGCTGCCCTTGCTGCCGATCTTCCTCGTGTACCTGATCTCTGGCGTGGCAGAAACCAATCGCCACCCCTTTGACGTCGTGGAAGGCGAGGCAGAGATCGTGGCCGGCCACATGGTCGAGTACTCGGGTATGGGTTTCGCGATCTTCTTCCTGGCCGAATACGCCAGCATGTGGCTCGTGTCCATTCTGGCGGCGCTGATGTTCCTGGGTGGCTGGTTGCCTCCGATCGACAGCGCTCTGTTCAACTGGGTTCCGGGCTGGATCTGGCTGGGTCTCAAGACCTTCCTTGTGGTGTCCATGTTCATCTGGATCCGGGCCACCTTCCCACGGTTCCGGTATGACCAGATCATGCGTCTGGGCTGGAAGATTTTCATTCCGGTCACGCTGGTGTACTTGTTGATTGTTGGCGGGTGGTTGCTCTCGCCTTGGAATATCTGGAAATAAGCGGGGACACAAATGACTGCTGTTGCTGCTGCACCTTTTTCGTTCAAGGATTTCTTCAAGAGCTTCATGCTCGTGGAGTTGCTCAAGGGGATGGCCCTGACTGGCCGCTATGCATTTCGCCGCAAGGTGACCGTGCAGTTCCCAGAAGAAAAGACGCCTTTGTCGCCACGTTTTCGTGGACTGCATGCGCTGCGCCGTTATGACAATGGCGAGGAGCGTTGCATCGCTTGCAAGCTGTGCGAAGCCGTATGCCCAGCGATGGCCATCACCATCGAATCGGATGTGCGTGCTGATGGTTCGCGCCGCACCACGCGCTATGACATCGATCTGACGAAGTGCATTTTCTGCGGCTTCTGCGAAGAGAGCTGCCCGGTCGATTCGATCGTCGAAACACACATCTTTGAGTACCACGGCGAAAAGCGTGGTGACCTGTATTTCACGAAGGACATGCTCTTGGCCGTGGGCGACCGGTACGAAGGTGAAATTGCGGCAGCCAAGGCTGCAGACGCCAAGTACCGCTGAGCGGTGCGGGGTTCAGCCTCTTTGCCAGACTTTCTATAAAGACCCGATTCATGGACGCCAAGACTGGTTTCTTCTATCTCTTCTCGGTGGTGCTGCTGTTCGCGGCCTTCCGGGTGATCACTGCGCGCAACCCTGTGCACGCGGTGCTGTATCTCATCCTTGCGTTTTCGCAGGCGGCGGCTGTCTGGCTGTTGCTCAAGGCGGAGTTCCTGGCGATTGCACTGGTGCTGGTGTACCTCGGCGCGGTCATGGTGCTCTTCCTGTTCGTGGTGATGATGCTGGACATTCACATCGATACCGTGCGCAAGGGGTTCTGGAAGCACTTCCCATTGGCGGCTCTCATCGGGGCGGTCATCGCCCTGGAAATGGCGGCGGTGCTGATGGGTGGATTCCGGGGCATGGAAGAGCCCAAGGCGATCGCTGCCGTGGTCGATGCGGCCGGCCATGTCGTCCCTTACTCAAACACCAAGGCGCTGGGCAAGCTGCTGTACACCCAGTATCTGTACCCCGTTGAGATAGCGGCAGTTATTCTGCTGGTGGCCATGGTTGCAGCCATCGCTCTGACCCTGCGTCAGCGCAAGGACAGCAAGGCCATCAATCCTTCCACGCAGATTCGTGTGCGTGCGGCCGATCGTCTGGCTGTGATCAAGGTGGCCGCCACCCAAAAGCCTGCGGCGCAAGAGCCTGCACAAGCTGCTGCCGAGGAGAAAAAAGCATGACATTGACTCTGGGCCACTTTTTGTCGCTGGGCGCCATGCTGTTTGCGCTCGCTGTGATTGGCATCTTCCTGAATCGCAAGAACCTGATCGTGCTGCTGATGGCGATTGAGCTCATGCTGCTGGCCGTGAACATGAACTTCGTGGCGTTCTCCCACTACCTGGGAGACATGCACGGCCAGGTGTTCGTGTTCTTTATCCTGACCGTGGCAGCCGCCGAATCGGCGATCGGCCTGGCCATCCTGGTGCTGCTGTTCCGCAACAAATCCAGTATCAACGCGGAAGACCTCAACACCCTCAAGGGTTGATGGGTCGCGAGTATTCCCAAGGTTCTCAAGAATGAGTCAAACCCTCTCTGCTTCAACGCTCCTGGCTGTGCCTTTGGCACCGCTGGCGGGCGCCGTGCTGGCCGGCATCTTCGGTACGACCTTCGGTGGTAACTGGATCGGTCGTCGTCTGAGCCACACCCTGACCATCCTCGGCGTACTGGTTGCGTTCATCCTGTCGGCCATGACGCTCAAGAGCGTAGCGCTCGACGGTGCCCGCTTCAATGAAACCCTGTACACCTGGATGGTGGTGGGTGGCTTGAAGATGGAAGTGGGCTTCCTGATCGACAGCCTCACCGCGATGATGATGGTGGTCGTGACTTTCGTGTCCTTGATGGTGCACATCTACACCATCGGCTACATGGAAGAGGACGAGGGCTACAACCGCTTCTTTGCCTACATCTCGCTGTTCACGTTCTCCATGCTCATGCTGGTCATGAGCAACAACCTGCTGCAGCTGTTCTTCGGCTGGGAGGCCGTGGGCCTGGTGTCCTATCTGCTGATTGGCTTCTGGTTCAACAAGCCTACTGCCATCTTCGCCAACATGAAGGCGTTTCTGGTTAACCGCGTGGGTGACTTCGGCTTCATTCTGGGCATTGGCCTGATCGCCGCCTACACCGGCACCCTGAACTATGGCGAGATCTTCGCCAAGGCCGGCGATCTGGGAGCGCTGTCTTTCCCCGGCACCAGCTGGATGCTCGTCACCGTGATCTGCATCTGCCTGTTCATCGGTGCGATGGGCAAATCAGCCCAGTTCCCGCTGCACGTCTGGCTGCCCGATTCGATGGAAGGCCCCACCCCCATTTCGGCACTGATTCACGCGGCCACCATGGTGACGGCCGGTATCTTCATGGTGTCGCGCATGTCACCGCTGTTCGAGTTGTCGGACACCGCGCTGAACTTCATCCTGGTGATCGGTGCCATCACGGCATTGTTCATGGGTTTCCTGGGCATCATCCAGAACGACATCAAGCGTGTGGTGGCCTACTCCACGCTGTCCCAGCTGGGTTACATGACGGTGGCCCTGGGCGCATCAGCCTACTCGGTGGCTGTGTTCCACCTCATGACCCACGCGTTCTTCAAGGCGTTGCTGTTCCTCGGGGCTGGCTCGGTCATCATGGGCATGCACCACAACCAAGACATTCGCTGGATGGGCGGCGTGCGCAAGTACATGCCCATTACCTGGATCACCTCGCTGCTCGGCTCGCTGGCCCTGATCGGGACCCCGCTGTTCTCGGGTTTCTACTCCAAGGACAGCATCATTGAAGCTGTGCACTTCAGTCATCTGCCAGGTGCGGGCTTCGCGCACTTCGCTGTGCTGGCAGGCGTGTTCATCACAGCGTTTTACTCGTTCCGGATGTACTTCCTGGTCTTCCATGGCAAGGAGCGTTACGACCAGAACCCGGATGCTCACCACGACGATCACCATGGTCATGATGACCACCACGGTCATGATGCCAAGCCGCACGAGTCGCCCTGGGTGGTGACAGTCCCCTTGGTGCTGCTGGCGATCCCGTCGGTGGTGGTGGGTTTCCTGTTCATCCAGCCCATGCTGTTCGGTGATTTCTTCAAGGATGTCATTTTTGTGGATGCGGCCAAGCACCCGTCCATGGCACACATTGCTGAGCATTTCCACAGCGCATGGGAGATGGCTCTGCACGGTTCGAAGACGGCTCCGTTCTGGCTTGCCGCCGCGGGTGTGGCGACCTCGTACTACATGTACATGGTCAACCCTGCGGTGCCTGCGGCACTCAAGCGCTTCTTCGAGTCGATCAAGGTCTACCAGCTGCTGGAAAACAAATACGGCATGGACTGGATCAACGAGAACATCCTGGCCCGTGGTGCCCGTGCACTGGGCGTGGGTCTCTGGAAGGGCGGAGATCAGGCGGTGATCGATGGCGCCTTGGTCAATGGGTCTTGGAAGCTGGTGCGCTGGGTGGCCGGTGCCGTGCGTTGGGTGCAGTCGGGCTTCATCTACCACTATGCGCTGGTCATGATCCTGGGTGTTTTTGTGCTCATGACGTATTTCGTCTGGCTCAACAAGTAGGAGAAGAATAAAAATGGGTCTGTTGAGTCTTGCAATCTGGACACCGATTGCGTTTGGCGCGCTGTTGCTCGCCATCGGGCGCGACGAACATGCGCGTGCAGTGCGGTGGTTGGCGCTGGTGGGAGCCTTGATCGGGTTCCTGGTCACGCTGCCTCTGTACGATGGCTTCAAGCTGGGTACGGCAGCGATGCAGTTCGTGGAGAAGGCCGACTGGATCGAGCGCTTCAACGTCCACTACCACCTCGGGGTGGATGGCATCTCCTTCTGGTTCGTGCCGCTGACAGCATTCATCACCGTCATCGTGGTGATCGCTTCCTGGGAGTCCATCACCGAGCGCGTGAACCAGTACATGGGTGCTTTCCTGATCCTCTCGGGGCTCATGATCGGTGTCTTCAGTGCACTCGACGGCATCCTGTTTTACGTGTTCTTCGAAGCGACGCTGATCCCGATGTATCTGATCATCGGTATCTGGGGCGGCCCCAACAAGATCTACGCAGCGTTCAAGTTCTTCCTGTACACGCTGCTCGGCTCGCTGCTGATGCTGATCGCGCTGATCTACCTGTACAACCAGTCGGGTGGCAGCTTTGACATTGCAACCTGGCACCAGCTGCCATTGAGCGGCCGTGCGCAGACCCTGCTGTTCTTTGCCTTCTTTGCCGCTTTCGCTGTGAAGGTGCCCATGTGGCCAGTTCACACCTGGCTGCCCGACGTGCACGTTGAGGCGCCTACCGGTGGCTCCGCAGTGCTGGCCGCCATCATGCTGAAGCTGGGTGCCTACGGTTTCCTGCGGTTCTCTCTGCCGATCGCTCCTGACGCTGCACGCCAGTGGGCATGGCTGATGATTGCCTTGTCGCTGATCGCCGTGATCTACGTGGGTCTGGTGGCCATGGTCCAGAAGGACATGAAAAAGCTGGTGGCCTATTCGTCGGTGGCGCACATGGGCTTTGTGACCCTGGGCTTCTTCATTTTCAACGACCTGGGTGTCTCTGGCGGTATCGTTCAGATGATTGCGCACGGTTTTGTGTCCGGCGCCATGTTCCTGTCCATCGGCGTGCTTTATGACCGCGTTCACTCGCGTGAGATTGCCGCCTATGGTGGCGTGGTCAACACCATGCCCAACTTCACGGCGTTTGCTTTACTGTTTGCCATGGCCAACTGCGGTCTGCCAGGCACGGCCGGTTTTGTGGGCGAATGGATGGTGATCCTGGGTGCCGTCAAGGCCAATTTCTGGATCGGTCTGGCCGCTGCCACGGCGCTGATTTTTGGTGCTGCCTACACCCTGTGGATGTTCAAGCGTGTGTACCTGGGCCCCGTGGGCAACGACAACGTCAAGGGCTTGACGGACATCGACAGCCGCGAGTTCCTGGTACTGGCTGTTCTGGGCATCGCGGTGCTGGCCATGGGCCTCTACCCTCGTCCGTTCACCGATGTGATGGACACCTCGGTGGCAGAACTGCTCAAGCATGTCGCGCAGACCAAGCTGAACTGAACAGACCAGACTGAACTGAGAGATTCGAGATGATTGACAACATCAGCTGGCTAGCGATTTACCCCGAAATTGTGCTGTTGACCATGGCCTGCGTGATTGCGCTGGTCGATCTGGGTGTTCACAGCCCTCGCCGCACCAGCACCTACGTGCTGACCATGCTCACGCTGGCTGTGGTGGCTGCCCTGCAGGGCATGTACGCCAGCAGCGGTAACACCTTCTATGGTTTTGGCAACATGGTGGTGAGCGACGCCATGGGTAACTGGCTCAAGTGCTTTGCCACCGTGGCCATGATGGTCACCCTGGTGTACGGCCGCCCTTACGCTGCGGACCGCGACATGCTCCGCGGGGGTGAACTGTTCACGCTGTCCATGTTTGCCTTGCTCGGCATGTTCATCATGATCTCGGGCAACAATTTCCTGGTGATCTACCTGGGTCTTGAGCTGCTGACACTGTCGAGCTATGCCCTGGTGGCATTGCGCCGTGACAACGCCACGGCTACGGAAGCGGCCATGAAGTATTTTGTGCTGGGCGCCATGGCCAGTGGCTTCCTGCTCTATGGCTTGTCCATGGTGTACGGTGCCACGGGCTCGCTGGACATCGGTCAGGTGTTCAAGGCAGTCAACTCCGGCCAGATCAAGCACCAGGTGCTGGTGTTCGGCTTGGTGTTTGTGGTGGCAGGTCTTGCTTTCAAGCTGGGCGTGGTGCCTTTCCACATGTGGATTCCCGATGTGTACCAGGGCGCTCCCACGGCCGTGACGCTGATGATTGGCGGCGCGCCCAAGCTGGCTGCCTTTGCCATCACTATCCGTTTGCTGGTGGACGGTTTGTTGCCCCTGGCCATCGACTGGCAGCAGATGCTGGCCGTGCTGGCGATTGGTTCGTTGCTGGTGGGTAACCTGGCAGCCATTGCGCAGACCAACCTCAAGCGCATGCTGGCCTACTCCACCATCTCCCAGATGGGTTTTGTGCTGCTGGGCCTGATGTCCGGGGTCATCAACGGCAACGTGGACGCCACTGCGGTGGAGAACGCCTACAGCGCCTCGATGTTCTACGTCATCACCTACGTGCTGACCACGCTGGCAGCGTTTGGCGTGATCCTGCTGCTGGCCCGCGAAGGTTTTGAGAGCGAAGAAATCTCCGATTTCGCAGGCCTCAACCAGCGCAGCCCCCTGTACGCTGGTGTGATGGCAGTCTGCCTCTTCTCCATGGCAGGTATTCCTCCCCTGGTAGGCTTCTACGCCAAGCTGGCGGTTCTGCAGGCCCTGGTGGCCTCGGGTCAGACGATCTACATGGCGATGGCCGTGTTCGCCGTGATCATGTCGCTGATCGGTGCCTTCTACTACCTGCGTGTAGTGAAGGTGATGTATTTCGATGCACCGCTCACAGCGACCAATGTGTCTGCCCCGGTGGATGTGCGCGTGGTGCTGACCATCAACGGCGCTCTGGTGCTGGTGTTGGGCTTGTTGCCAGGTGGCTTGATGGCCCTGTGTGCAGACGCCGTGGTGCGCGCACTGGCGACCTGATCGGGAGAGCAGGCGCCCGCACTGTGCGGGCAACTGTTCATCCGTCGAATTTCTCTCCTCGATCAGTTTTTCTGTGTCACTCACCGGATCGGTCTGGCTCGTGATTGTGGCGGCGTTGATCGCCGCCAACCTGCCGTTCATCAACCAGCGGTGGTTGGTGGTGGGGCCTGCAGCGGCTCACGGCAAGCCCTTGGTCGGACGGTTGGCTGAACTGATCCTGTTGTATTTTTTGGTGGGCGGTCTGGCCTTGCTGCTGGAGCGGCGTGCAGGCCAGATTGCACCGCAGGGATGGGAGTTCTACGCCATCACCGGCACCATGTTTTTGACGCTGGCCTTTCCCGGCTTCGTCTACCGGTATCTGCTGCGTCGCCACGGGTGAGGGCCCTGGCTGGATCGTGTTGAAGCGTCGGCGCTTCCGCGACCTTTGCTTTACCGGTTTCGCTGATCGGGCGAAGCACTCTTGTATGTAACCCTGCACCTTGGTGTGCCCGGTTTCCTCGATTCCTGAATGGTGCGGACCGGCGTACGATGCATCCTATGAAGGTACTGGATCTCCAATGTCAGCACGGCCATGTCTTTGAAGGCTGGTTTGGTTCTGAAGATGACTTTCAGAGCCAGAAGCAGCGCGGCCTGGTGCAGTGCCCTTTGTGCGCAGACATCCACATCGACAAGCGTCTGAGCGCGCCGCGCCTGAATCTGGGTGCTCGCGAGCCTGCTGCGGCCCCAGTCACACCTTCCGGCGCATCTTCCGTTTCGCGCGCTGCTGCCGATGCACCGATCGAGGCATCGACTCTCCCGCCCGCGCTACAGGCTGCCTGGCTTCAGCTGGCCCGCAAAGTCGTTGCGAATACGGAGGATGTAGGCACCCGTTTTGCCGACGAAGCCCGGCGCATGCACCACGGCGAGATCCAGGAGCGTGCCATCCGTGGCCAGGCCACCGCGCAGGAGGCAATGCAGCTCCTGGATGAGGGCATTGCCGTCATGCCTTTGCCCCTGCCAGCGGCAGCCAAGGAAACCTTGCAGTAGCCCTGTGCGGGTGTTCTGGGTATGGATACCCTGCCGAGGGGCGCCAGGATCAGTGGGTGAACTGCAGCGCCGCGAGGCGTGCATACACCCCACCTCGCGCCATCAGCGCGCTGTGGGTGCCTTGCTCCACGATCTGACCGTGGTCCAGCACCACGATGCGGTCGGCATTTTGTACTGTGGCCAGGCGATGGGCGATCACCAGAGTGGTTCTTCTGCCCGTGTGGCGCTGCATGGCGGTGTCCAGCGCTGCCTGTACCATGCGCTCGCTTTCCGCGTCCAGCGCGCTGGTGGCTTCGTCCAGCAGCAGCAACGGCGGGTTTTTGAGCATGGCGCGGGAGATGGCGATGCGCTGGCGCTGGCCGCCCGAAAGACGTACCCCCCGCTCGCCCAGAAACGTGTGATAGCCCTCGGGCAGGGCCATGATGAAGTCATGCGCAAAGGCCGCCTTGGTGGCTGCCATGACCTCTTCGTCCGAAGCATCCGGACGGCCATAGCGGATGTTGTCCATGGCCGAGGCAGAGAAGATCACGGCATCCTGGGGTACGGTGCCCGTATGGGCGCGCAGCGTGTCCAGCGTCAAGTCCCGGATGTCTACGCCATTCAGCAAGATGCGTCCGGCCGGTGCGTTTTGTCTGCCGGTCTGCCCGCCTCCATCCACGTCGTAAAAGCGCTGCAGCAACTGAAACACCGTGGTTTTGCCCGCGCCGCTGGCACCCACTAGCGCCACCGTCTCGCCGGGCGCCAGGTGCAGTGAGAAGTTTTGCAGCGCTGGCTGGTCCGGGCGCGACGGGTAGTGAAACTGCACGTTGTCAAACTGCACCTCCAGCCCCTGATCCGAAGTGGGCAGCCGTTGGGGCGTTGTGGGGTTTGCGACGGGGGACTGGCTGGACAGCAGCTCCATCAGCCGCTCGGTGGCGCCCGCCGCACGCAGCAGGTCCCCGTAGACCTCGCCCAGCACGGCCACGGCGCTGGCCAGCAGAATGACATACACCACGGTCTGGCCCAGGTGGCCCGCGCTCATCTGTCCGGCCAGCACGGCCTCTGTGCCCCGGTACAGCCCCCACAGCAGCAGCGCTGCGTTCGCAATGATGATGAAAGCCACGAGCAAGGCGCGTGCCTTGGTGCGCTTGACCGCCGTGCGAAACGCGTCTTCGGTGGCCCGCGCAAACCGCGTGGCCTCGCGGGGCTCGGCGGTATAGCTCTGCACCACAGGGATGGCGTTCAGCACTTCGGCTGCGATGGCACTGGAGTCCGCCACGCGATCCTGGCTGTCGCGTGACAGCCGGCGTACCTTGCGCCCAATCCACATGGTGGGCAGCACGACCAGCACCACGGCCAGCAACACCACCGACATCACATAGGGATTCGTCCACACCAGCATGACGAGGGCTCCCAGGCCCAGCACGGCATTGCGCAGCCCCATGGACAGCGACGAGCCGACCACGGTCTGCACCAGCGTGGTGTCTGACGTCAGCCGCGACAACACCTCGCCGGTCTGGGTGGTCTCAAAGAACTGGGGGCTTTGCTGCAGCACATGGCTGTAGACGGCGTTGCGCAGGTCGGCGGTGACGCGCTCGCCCAGCCAGCTCACCATGTAAAAGCGCGCGGCTGAAAACCCACCCAATGCCATGGCCACTGCAAACAGCTCTTCAAAGTGCCCACGAAGGGCCATGGCCTGCGCTCCCCGGTCACCCGTCGCAGAGACCAGACCCCCATCGATGAGATTGCGTAACGCCATGGGAAACGCCAGGGTGGCCAATGCCGCCAGCACCAGGAACACCAGCGACAGCGCAATGCGCGCACGATACGGGCGCAAGAAGGGCAGCAGTCCCGTGAGCGAGCGGGGGGCGCCACGGGCGGGCGTGGAGGAGGGGAGGGAGGGCATCGTGGCAGTGTAGGCGGCGCAGCCGGGCGCTGCAGAAGGGGCGAGGTCTAGCACCTCTATGACTGTAGGTGGTGCCCACGGCGGTGAATGCCAAGGCCTGTCAGCAAAAAGTCAGTGAGGGGCGCGGCGCTGCACCACCACCGGTTGCGAGCTTCTGACCCTGCCACGGCGCCAGACTGAGCACTGGCGCGCTGCCCACGCCCGCACATCACGGGCGCTGTGCGTCCTCAGGGCGGGTACGTAGGCATTTATACATAGGCATTAGTCCCAGTATCTACCGCAGGGTAGGGAGACATACGATGCGTTGCGATCCAACCTCCCCGGAGACCTTGTTGCAAGGCTCCTCATTTCAGCACCTTACGGAGCGGCCAAGGCGCAATGAGCGACGTCATTCTTGAAACCAACAGCCTGACCAAAGAGTTCAAGGGCTTCACCGCCGTCAGTGACGTGAACCTGGCCGTTCGGCGCGGGTCCATCCACGCGCTGATCGGCCCCAACGGTGCAGGCAAGACCACGTGCTTCAACCTGCTCACCAAGTTTCTGGAGCCGACTTCGGGTGTCATCCGTTTCAACGGGCATGACATCACGCGGGAGCAGCCCGCGCAGATCGCACGCCGCGGGGTGATCCGTTCGTTCCAGATTTCGGCGGTGTTCCCGCACCTCACACTCATCGAGAACGTGCGCCTGGGCCTGCAGCGCAAGCTGGGCACGTCGTTCCACTTCTGGCGCAGCGAGCGGACCCTGCGGCAGCTGGACGACCGCGCCATGCAACTGCTGACCGAGGTGGGGCTGGAAGACCTGGCCGATGAGGTGACCGTGAACCTGCCCTACGGCCGCAAGCGCGCGCTGGAGATCGCCACCACGCTGTCGATGGAGCCCGAGCTGATGCTGCTGGACGAGCCCACGCAGGGCATGGGCCACGAAGACGTGGACCGCGTCACGCAGCTCATCAAGAAGGTTTCTGCCGGCCGCACCATCCTGATGGTGGAGCACAACATGAAGGTGGTTTCCACCATCGCAGACCGCATCACGGTGCTGCAGCGCGGCGCCGTGCTGGCCGAAGGGCCCTACGCAGAAGTCTCCAACAACCCCCAAGTCATGGAAGCCTACATGGGCACGACCGACGGCCAACTGCAGGGAGCGCACTGATGGCCGGCGTTCCTGCACTCGAAATCAAGAACCTCGAAGCCTGGTACGGCGAGTCGCATGTGCTGCATGGCGTGGACATCGTCGTCCAGCCGGGCGAGGTGGTCACGCTGCTGGGCCGCAACGGCGCAGGCCGCACCACCACCATGCGCGCCATCATGGGCCTGACCGGCGCACGCAAGGGCTCGGTCAAGATCAACGGCGTGGAAACCGTGAACATGCCCACGCACCGCATTGCGCACCTGGGCGTGGGCTATTGCCCCGAAGAGCGTGGCATCTTCTCCAGCCTGTCGTGCGAAGAAAACCTGCTGCTGCCCCCCGCGCTCAAGACCAAGACCACGGGCAT
Source organism: Acidovorax sp. FG48 (assembly GCF_057809085.1). Lineage (NCBI taxonomy): Bacteria > Pseudomonadati > Pseudomonadota > Betaproteobacteria > Burkholderiales > Comamonadaceae > Acidovorax > Acidovorax sp. FG48. The sequence continues at coordinate 177,561 of NZ_JBMDJH010000005.1, forward strand.
GTCGGTGCAAGAGATCTACGCCATGTTCCCCAACCTGGCCGAGCGCAAGAACAGCCAGGGCACGCGCCTCTCGGGGGGCGAGCAGCAGATGCTGGCCGTGGCCCGCATCCTGCGCACTGGCGCCAATCTGCTGCTGCTCGATGAAATCTCCGAAGGCCTGGCGCCCGTCATCGTGCAGGCCCTCGCCCGCATGATCACCATGCTGCGCCAGAAGGGCTACACCGTGGTCATGGTCGAGCAGAACTTCCGCTTTGCCGCGCCCCTGGCCGACCGCTTTTACGTCATGGAGCACGGCCGCATCGTGGAGAAGTTCGGCGCCGCCGAGCTGGAGTCCAAGATGCCCGTGCTCAACGAACTGCTGGGCGTCTGAGCCACGCCCACATCCTTTCCCCACCGTTTTCTTCCACCACACCAACAGGAGACAAATCCATGAAGAAACAACTCAAAGTGCTGGCACTGATGCTGGGCGTCGCAGGTCTGGCCACGTCGGCCGCGCACGCGCAGGACAAGGTCAAGATCGGTTTCATCACCGACATGTCCAGCCTGTACGCCGACGTGGAAGGCAAGAACGGTGCGGTCGCCATCCAGATGGCGATTGACGATTTCGGAGGCAAGGTGCTGGGCCAGCCGATCGAGCTGATCTCTGCGGACCACCAGAACAAGGCCGACATCGCAGCCTCCAAGGCGCGCGAATGGATCGACACCCAGGGTGTGACGATGGTCTTCGGCGGCACCAACTCCGGTACCGCACTGGCCACGGCCAAGGTGGCAGCCGAGAAGAAGCGCGTCTACATCAACAACGGCGCTGCCACCTCGGCCCTGACCAACGAGCAGTGCTCGCCCTACACCGTGCACTATGCGTACGACACCGTGGCACTGGCCAAGGGCACGGGCTCGGCCATTGTGGACGGTGGTGGCAAGAGCTGGTACTTCCTGACGGCAGACTACGCCTTCGGCCATGCGCTCGAAGCCGACACCACCGCCGTGGTCAAGGCCAAGGGCGGCAACGTGGTGGGTGCTGTGCGCCACCCGCTGAACGCGTCGGACTTCTCGTCCTTCCTGCTGCAGGCACAGAACTCCAAGGCGCAAATCCTGGGCCTGGCCAATGCAGGTGGTGACACCATCAACTCCATCAAGGCTGCCAAAGAGTTCGGCATCGGCAAGAGCATGAAGCTCGCCGGCCTGCTGATCTTCATCTCCGACGTGCACAGCCTGGGCCTGCGCAACACCGAAGGCCTGCAGTTCACCACCAGCTGGTACTGGGACCTGAACGACGAGACCCGCAAGTTCTCGGCCCGCTTCTTCGAGAAGACCAAGCGCATGCCGACCGAAATCCAGGCGGCTGACTACTCGGCCACCATGAACTACCTCAAGGCCGTGGAAGCCGCCAAGTCGGTGGACGCCGACAAGGTCATGACCACATGGCGCGGCATGAAGATGAACGACTTCTTCGGCTCGGGCCAGCTGCGTGCCGACGGCCGTTATGTGCACGACATGTACCTGATGGAAGTGAAGAAGCCTGCAGAGTCCACCAAGCCCTGGGACTACTACAAGCTGATCAAGAAGCTGCCTGGTGACTCCGTGTTCACCACCAAGGCCGAGAGCAAGTGCCCGCTCTGGAAGTAAACCCCTGAGAGGGCTCACGCCGGCCTGGCTGTCCCTGCGGGGCGCCGGGCCCGGTGTGGTCCTCTGACCTGAACTCTCTCCACCTGCTGCTGCCTCCCATGGAAATCTTTGGTGTCTCACTGCCCGGCCTGTTGAGCCAGCTCCTTCTGGGGCTGGTCAACGGATCGTTCTACGCAATCCTCAGCCTGGGGCTGGCTGTGATCTTTGGCCTGCTCAACGTCATCAACTTTGCGCACGGCGCTCTGTTCATGACCGGGGCGTTGCTGACATGGATGGCCATGAATTACTTCGGCATCAACTACTGGTTGATGCTGGGGCTGGCACCGCTGGTGGTGGGCCTGTTCGGGGTGCTGATCGAGCGCCTGCTGCTGCGCTGGATCTACAAGCTCGACCATCTGTACGGCCTGCTGCTCACGCTGGGCCTGACCCTGCTGATCGAAGGCGTGTTCCGCTCCATCTATGGCGTGTCGGGCCTGGGCTACGACACCCCCGAACTGCTGGAAGGCGCGACCAACCTCGGCTTCATGATCATGCCCAACTACCGCGCGTGGGTGGTCGTGGCCTCGGTGGTGGTGTGTATCGGCACCTGGTACGTGATCGAAAAAACCAAGCTCGGCGCCTACCTGCGCGCCGGTACTGAAAACCCGCGCCTGGTGGAGGCCTTCGGCATCAACGTGCCGGTGATGGTGACACTCACCTACGCCTTCGGCGCTGCGCTGGCCGCCTTCGCGGGTGTGCTGGCTGCTCCCGTGTACCAGGTCACGCCGCTCATGGGGCAGAACCTCATCATCGTGGTGTTTGCCGTGGTGGTGATTGGCGGCATGGGGTCCATCATGGGCTCCATCCTCACCGGGCTGGGCCTGGGGGTCATCGAAGGCTTCACCAAGGTGTTCTACCCCGAGGCGTCTTCCACCGTGGTGTTCGTCATCATGGTCATCGTTCTTCTCATTCGCCCCGCCGGCCTGTTCGGCAAAGAAAAATAAGGGGCTGCCAGCATGAATTCCAAGAACACTGCCACCATTGGTTACGGCCTGCTGTTGCTGGCCCTTATTGCCGCGCCTTTTCTCGGTGCGTATCCGGTCTTTGTGATGAAGCTCATGTGCTTTGCACTGTTTGCTTCTGCGTTCAACCTGCTGCTTGGTTACACCGGCCTGCTGTCTTTCGGCCATGCGGCCTTCCTGGGTGGCGCGGCCTACGTGGCCGGCCACGCCATCAAGGTGTGGGGCCTGACGCCTGAAGTGGGCCTGCTGCTGGGCACCGCCGGGGGCGCGCTGCTGGGCTTGCTGTTTGGCTGGCTGGCCATTCGCCGCCAGGGCATCTACTTCTCCATGATCACGCTGGCGCTGGCGCAGATGCTGTTCTTCGCCTGCCTGCAAGCTCCCTTCACGGGCGGTGAGGACGGCCTGCAAGGCGTGCCGCGCGGCAAGCTCTTTGGCGTGATCGACCTCAAGAGTGACTTGGTCATGTACTACGTGGCGCTGGTCATCGTGGTCGCTGCGTTCCTGCTGATCGTGCGCACCATCCACTCGCCGTTTGGCCAGGTGCTCAAGGGCATCAAGGAGAACGAGCCCCGCGCCATTTCACTGGGCTACGACACGCACCGCTTCAAGCTGCTCGCTTTTGTGCTGTCGGCTGCCCTTGCGGGTCTCGCCGGTGCGCTCAAAACGCTGGTGCTGGGCTTTGCAACGCTGTCAGACGTGCACTGGACGGCCTCGGGTCAGGTCATCTTGATGACGCTGGTGGGTGGCCTGGGCACGCTGTCGGGCCCGCTCATCGGCTCGGCCGTGGTGGTGCTGCTGGAGAACAAGATTGGCGAGTTTGGCAATCTGCTCGCCGCTCTGACCAGTGTGGAATGGTTCAAGACCCTGGGCGAGTCTGTCACCATGGTCACGGGCCTGATCTTCGTGATCTGCGTGCTGGCCTTCCGCCGCGGCATCATGGGCGAGATCATCGCCTGGCTGGCACAACGCCGCGCAGGCAACTCTGCCAAGCATTGAAGAAGTGACACCGCCCGATCTGGCGGTATCTTTCTGACATCAAGCCGCTGCAGCCTTCACAGGCGCAGCGGCTTTGCATATCCGGTCATCTCCAGGTAACCCCTGCCCACGGGCTGGCCTGTGGCACCCATCAGGTCCGACAGCCCTTCCCAATAGATCGCACCCGTCGATCCGCTGCTGTCCAACTCCTGGCTTTCCAGCAGCGCATTCACGGCAAAAGTACCTGCGGGCGTTTGCACTTGCCATTGCACCGGGTAGCGCGCGCCACTGCGTGGGCTGGTCCACCACCGCAAGGGGGTGAACGCCACAGACTGCGCCCCAAACACCTGCACCGGCTGCCCGGGCGCCCGCCACGATCCACCCGCCCACAACGCAGTGCCATCAGCCCGCCGCAGGCGGAAGGCGGTGAGCGCACTGCCATCATGCAGGTTCATGCCAATCCAGTCCCACCCCTGGGCGTCTGGGTGCAGCAGTGCCTCGCTCCACTCGTGGTCCATCCAGGCGCGGCCGGTGTCGGGCGTCACCGCCATGCGCTTGCTGCCCACCTGCAACGTGCCGCTGACGGCGAGCTGGGGCTGGCTGTAGTAGTAGCTGGCCTGCTCGGCGTCCGGCCCCTTGCGGGACAGCCCTTGCTGCCCCTGCAGCAGCACGGGCTGGGTGCTGTCAAACACCAGGTCCAGCCCAAACTCGCTGCCCACAATGTGGGTGGTGTAGCGGCTGGCTGCAAAGTCTGGCTTGCCGCGTGCGGTGTTGCTGCGCTCCAGCGTCCAGTCCTGCAGGCGGATGCGGGTGTCGGCCTCACTGGCCTGCGCCACCCCAAAACCAGCACGCGCAATCCGCTGGTCATGCACTAGGCGCTGGCCTCGCACATCGGTGATGGCGGCGTGGGCAAACAGCAAGTGTTTGGCCGCAAAGGCGGACTGCAGCTGCTGCGTGCCATCCACCCGCGAGCGAAAGAACGTGACCTGGAAACCCCAGGGTTGCCCCTGCGCCTGCACATGGCCGGTGATGTACCACCACTCGGTGCGCAGCTCCGGGTGGCTGCCGTGGTCACGCGGAAAGACCAGCGTGCGTGCCGGCAAGGCATGCGCGGCGGGGGGCAACCACCCCACAGCCCCCACCGCGGCCGCCAGACCCCAGGGCATCTGCTGGGCCAGCCATTGCCGGCGCGTGACTATGGGGCCGGGGGCAAACGGCGAAGAACCTGGGGGCAATGCTTGGGAGGGCATGGTGCGGTGCGTGTCTGGCATCAACCGATCAGGCCATCCACCTTCTGCTGCGCAGCCGAGCAATCGCCAAACGTGCGGTCCACCCATGCCTGGTCGAAGTACGTGGGCAGATACCGTTCGCCCGCATCGCACAGCAGCGACAGGATGGAGCCGCGCTCGCCACGCTCGCGCATCTCGCTGGCCAGCGTGAGCATGGCCACAAAGTTGGTGCCCGTGGACGGGCCCACGCGCCGCCCCAGCAACTGCGACAGCGCACGCATGGCGGCGATGGACTCGCAGTCCGCCACATCCACCATACGGTCTACCAGCGTGCGGATAAAGCTCGGCTCCACACGCGGGCGGCCAATGCCTTCAATGCGCGATCCTGGCGCCGTCAGCTGCGCATCACCAGTGCAGTGGTAGGCGCTGAACACCGACCCCGCCGGGTCGGCCACACACACCTGCGTGGCATGGCGCTGGTAGCGCACATAGCGGCCAATGGTGGCGCTGGTGCCGCCCGTGCCCGCGCCCACCACGATCCAGCGCGGCACAGGGTGCGGCTCGCGCGCCATCTGCGTGAACATGCTCTCGGCAATGTTGTTGTTACCCCGCCAGTCGGTCGCGCGCTCGGCATACGTGAACTGGTCCATGTAGTGACCGCCCGTCTCCTCGGCAATCGCACGGGCCGCGTCATACACAGCGCCCGCGCTGTCCACAAAGTGGCAACGCCCGCCATGAAACTCGATCTGCGCAATCTTCTCGGGCGACGTGCTGCGCGGCATCACCGCCACAAACGGCAGCCCCAGCAGCCGCGCAAAGTAGGCCTCGCTCACCGCCGTGGAGCCGCTGGAGGATTCGACGATGGTCGAGCCCTCGTGCACCCAGCCATTGCACAGCGCGTACAGGAAGAGTGACCGTGCCAGCCGGTGCTTCAGGCTGCCCGTGGGGTGGGTGGATTCGTCCTTGAGGTACAGGTCGATGCCGTGGGCCGCGAAGGCGGGCAGGCGCAGCGGGATCAGGTGGGTGTCGGCACTGCGCTGGTAGTCGGCTTCGATGCGGGCGATGGCTTCGTGAAGCCAGCGGGCGCTGGCGGAGAGTGAAGGGGGCGGAGTCTGCATGCATGCATTGTCGCAGTCCATATGCCTTGTGCCCGTAGCGGCACTACTCCGAAAATCTGGTGCACTACGCTTACATAAGCGGCAACCGGCGTAGCACCCCGTGGCGCTATTTCGGTAGCGACTCAACCCACCAAGTCAGCTCTCCGGTGGGGGAGTTGAGAGCCAATTTCCCCTCACGCTTCACAAAGGTCGAGCAGCGATCGTCAAAGCGTTGTTTGTTCCACCGAACGCAATAGCCTGCATCGCCGTCCCTTCGCCAAGTACCCACATCGTTGTAGCCCTGTCGGGCCACCACCGAACCATCTGCCTTGAGGTGTACCTCAATCACAGTGCCATTCTTGGCATGAGTCGCCTTGAAGGGGCTGACTACGATCTGATCGAACTCTTCTTTGGTGATGGCGCCATCCATCGCGTTTGCAGAAAGTGCGGCCAACATGGTGACGCAGAGCAGTCCTTGACGAAGGTTCATTGGAAACTCCTGGGTTAAGGGCGTCGGAGGACGATAAAGGCAAAACTTCGAGTGGGTCAATGATGACCAGCCCCAGGGCAATCGGTCAACAGCCTCGCAGCTCAAGCTGCTCACGGCTTTCCGATGAGCAAGCTCACCAATCCTCCTTCACCGCCATCACCGCATCCCTCCCCGCCGCCGCCCGCCCCGCCAGCCACGCGGTCACCGTGCCTGACGCCACCACCGCAGCACACAACCCCAGCAACCTCCCCCCCGGCACCGCCAGATCCATCGTCCAGTGAAAACTCTGCGGGTTGACCACGTGCACCAGCACGACCGACACCGCCAGCCCCAGCAGCACGCCCGCCGCTGCACCCACCGCCGTCCACGCGGCGCCTTCGCTAGCCACCACGGTCAGGATCTGCCGCCGCGTGAGGCCCAGGTGGGCGAGCAGGCCGAACTCCTTGCGCCGCGCCAGCACCTGGGCGCTGAAGCTGGCGGCCACGCCGAACAGGCCGATGCCGATGGCGACGGCCTGCAGCCAGTAGGTGACGGCGAAGCTGCGGTCGAAGATGCGCAGCGAGCGCTCGCGGATGGTGGCGGCGGAGCTGAACTCCACCAGAGCCTCGCTGTCGCCCGTGGTGGCACCCGCTGCAGTGGAGGGTTGGCGGCCAGCTTGCTTTGCAGCGAGCGCGCGGATGGACGCCTGCAGGGCCGACACATCGGTGCCCTCGCTGGGCCACAGGGCCAGGTCGCTGGTGCGGCTGTCGCCGGTCAGGCGCAGCCACACAGCGCGGTCTATCACCACGGCGCCGGTTTGCCGGGCGTAGTCGCGCCAGATGCCTGCTATGTAAAAGATAGCTGCTGGCGCATGATTCTCTAGCGCTTGGGCGCTAAAAGCCTTGGAAAGTGCAGGCCACTCCATGCCAGGGCGCAGGCCGTACAGGTCCACCACGGCCTCGCTGATGTACACGCCGGTGCGGCCGGGGGGCACGGGCAGGGCCTCGCCCACCAGGGGCAGGGTCTGCGCTGGCTCATCGCCCAAGGGGCGGTTCAGCACCGTGAGGGCGGGCAGGGTGGGGGACAGCTGCAGCGGGCTGGCGCGCAGGGGCTGCACACGGTCCAACCCTGGCAGCTGGGCCACCGCTTCTGCAAAGCCCGCAGGCAGCAACGCGGCCTCACCGCCGCCCGTGCTACCCCCACCAATGGCCGAGCGCACGTACAGCGGCGACGGCAGCACCGCGTCCAGCCACTGCGTGACCGAGCCGCGAAAGCTGGACACCATCACCGTCAGCGCCACGGCCAGGCTGAGGGATGCGACCACGCCGCCCACCGCGATGGCCGCGCTGCCGCGCATGCGCCGCGCGCGCTCCAGCGCCAGCAGTGGCAGCGCGTGGCGCGCGGCCAGGGGCTGCAGCCACGCCAGCAACCGCGCCATGCCCCAGGGCAGCAGGGCAATGCCCCCCACCAACAGCAGCGCAATGGCGACGTAAGCGGCCAGTGGAATGCCAAATACGGGTGGAGCGCTAGTGAGCAGTGCCCCGGTAGCTATCAAAACGATACCGACGGTGCCTTGGTCCGCCTGGCTGGCTGCGGCGCCGAGGCCTTTCAGGGTTTGGGCTGGGGGCAGTGTCTGCGCGGCGCGGGCGGGCCACCAGCCACCTGCCAAGGCGGCCGCCACGCCGAGTGCCCCGTACACCAGGGCGGCGGGGGCGCTCCATTGCAGCGCAGGCCGCACGCCCGCAAAGTAGCCGCCGCCCAGGTCGCCGCCCAGCAGTTGCAACGCCGTGGCCGCCAGCGCGGTGCCCAGGGCAATGCCCAGCACGCTGCCCAGCAGGCCCAAGGCGGCCGACTCCGCCAGCACCAGCGCCAGCCGCTGGCGCGGTGTGGCGCCCAGAACGGCCAGCAACGCAAACTGCGGCCCGCGCTGCGCCACGCTAAGGGCCAGCACCGAGAACACCAGAAACGCCCCGGTGAACAGCGCCACCAGCGCCAGCACCGTCAGGTTGACCCGGTAGGCGCGCGACAGGTTACTGATGCGCTGGGTGGCATCGCCGGGCTGCGCCAGCACCAGGTTAGCGGGCCAGCCGGGCCGCGCGCGCAGCGTGGCCTCCCACGCGGCGCGGTCGGTGCCGGGCTGCAGTTGCAGGTCGATGCGGGTGAGTGCACCCGCGCGGCCAAACAGGTCTTGCGCGGCGCCAATGTCCATCACGGCCAGCGGCGCGCCGCCGGCGGTCACGGTGCCTGCCACCTGCACGGTGAGTGCCGGTTGCAAGCCCACCTGCAGCGTAAGGCGGGGCAGGGGTGACGATGCAGAGGGTGCAGTGGCAGGCAGCCCCAGTGCCTGCAGCGCGGCCGTGTTGAGGAACACCGTGGCGGGGGCGAAGAGGGCGAACCGGTCGGCGCTGTCCCAGGGGCGTGGCACCAGCGCCGGGGCTGTGGTGGGCAGCAGCAGTGCATCGGCGCCGAGCACGCGGATGGGAGTGGGAGTACGAGGGGACTGGTCCTTGGCGCCCGCTGCATTGGTGACCGCCGTGGTGGCTGCCTGCGCCACGGCCGACAGCTCCAGCAGCGGGCTGGCGCGGGCCACCTGTGCGTCGGCGGCCAGGCGTTCGTACAGGGCCTCGGGCAGGCTGCCCTGCATGGCGCGCAGCTCCAGGTCGGGCTGGCCGTTGACGGCGCGCACGGCCTGCGAGAACTCGTCCAGCGCCGACGCATTGATCACATGCACGGCAAACGCCAGCGCCACGCCCAGCATCACGGCCGCCACTGCTGCGGCGCTGCGCCAGGGGTGGTGGCGCAGGTCTTGCCAGGAGAAGGTGCGGAGCAGGGCGAGCATGGCCTGCATTGTGGCCGCAGGGGACCGGTGCAGCAGCGTTTGATGCATATCAACCTTGCGTTTTGCACCCTCTTGAAGTGCTGAAAGGCTGCGCCTATCTTGGCATCAGGGTCTGCCCTCCTGCGCAGGCCCGGTTGTTTGTACCAACGCCTTTCAACCCCTTTTCAGGAGCCAAAACCATGAACTCTCTTGTGACCCGTGGCAGTCTGTTTGACGACTTCTTCAAGGACATTGCCCCCGGCTTTTACGTGCGCCCGCTGCATGGCGACAACCTGCCTTCGCCCAGCCAGATCAAGGTGGATGTGAAGGAAACTGAAAGCGGCTACACGGTGCAGGCCGAAGTGCCCGGCGTGGCCAAGGAGGACATCCATGTCTCGCTAGAAGGCAATGTGGTGAGCCTGCGCGCCGAGGTGCGCCAGCACGATGAAAAGCGCGAAGGTGAAAAGGTGCTGCGCAGCGAGCGCTACTTTGGCGCCGTGGCGCGCAGCTTTCAGCTGCCGGCCGATGTGGACGCTGCGCAGGCCAAGGCCAAGTATGACAACGGCGTGCTGACGTTGACCTTGCCCAAGAAGGTGAACAATGCAGCCCAGCGGCTGAACATCGAGTAAGAGCCCGCAGCCGCTTTGGCTGCAATGGGGCTCCGCCTATTCGGCGATGCCGCTGGCCGTGAGGCGCAGCACCCGGTCGGCCCGCGCTGCGGCGGCGTCGGAGTGCGTGACCAGCACCAGCGATGCACCGTGCTCGCGCGTCTGCGCGAGCAGCAGGTCCATCACGCGGGCGGCGGTGGTGGGGTCCAGGTTGCCGGTGGGCTCGTCGGCCATCAGCAGGGCAGGGCGGTGCACCAGGGCGCGGGCAATGGCCACGCGCTGCAGTTGCCCGCCGCTGAGCTGCTGCGGCAGTCGGCCGCCCATCTCGCCCAGGCCCACGGCCGCCAGCATCTGCTGCACGCGGGCCGGGTCTGGCTGTTCGAGCAGCATCAGCGGCAGCGCCACGTTCTGTGCCACGTCCAGGTGTGGCAGCACATGAAACGCCTGGAACACAAACCCCACATGCGCCCGCCGCCACAGGGCGCGCTGGGTGTCGTCCAGCGCGCCCAAGTCGGTGGTGCCGTGCGTGATGTGGCCCGTGTCCCAGTGGTCCAGCCCCGCCAGACAGTTGAGCAGCGTGGACTTGCCCACGCCCGAGTCGCCCACAATGGCCACAAACTCGCCCGGCGCCACGGCGAACTGCACGTTGGCAAACACCGGCGTGCTGCCGTAGTGCTTGCCCAGGTTCTGCACACGCAGCAGCGTCATGGTGTGCGCTGCTCCAGGCGCTGCAGCACGGCCTGCACCAGGTGAGCCACGGCATGGGGCTGATCGCAGGCGACGGCGTGGCGCTGCGGCATGCTGCGCAGCCAGGTGATCTGGCGCTTGGCCAGCTGGCGCGTGGCGGCAATGCCGCGCTCTCGCAGGAAGGCAGTGTTCAACGGCGTGCCAGCGGGGCGGCTGGCCTGGAAGTCGAGTTCTTCCCACACCTGCCGGTAGCCCACGCAGCGCATCGAGGGCAGGTCGGGGTGCAGGTCGCCGCGTGCGCGCAGGGCCGTGACCTCGTCAATGAAGCCACCGGCCAGCATGGCGTCAAAACGCTGAGCGATGCGCTCGTGCAGCCAGGCCCGGTTGTCGGGCTCCAAGGAAAAAAGGGCTCTGGCGCTTTCTGGTAAAGCGCTGTTAGCTCCTGTTTTGGTAGTGTGAAAGCTCGACAGCGGCTGGCCCGAGACATGCCACACCTCCAGCGCGCGCTGGATGCGCTGGCTGTCGCCGGGGGCCAGGCGTGCGGCCGTCACCGGGTCCACGCGCGCCAGCTCGGCGTGCAGGGCGGGCCAGCCTTGCTCGGCCGCCTGGGCTTCGATCTTGGCGCGCACCTCGGGGTCGGCGGCGGGCATGTCGTCTATGCCATCAAACAGCGCCTTGAAGTACAGCATGGTGCCACCCACCAGCAGCGGCAGTGCGCCACGCGCGCGGATCTCGGCGATGAGCCGGGTGGCGTCTTGCACAAACTCGGCCGCGCTGTAGGCCTGCAGCGGGTCGCGGATGTCGATGAGGTGGTGGGGCACGGCGGCTCGCTCAGCGGCTGTGGGTTTGGCGGTGCCGATGTCCATGCCCCGGTACACCAGGGCCGAGTCCACGCTGATGATCTCGACCGGCCGGCCCTGCTTGCCCAGCACGGCAGCTAGCGCCAGCGCACCGGCCGTCTTGCCGGATGCTGTGGGGCCCGCCAGGGCGATGGTGGGGAGGGTGTCAGGCGTGCTCACGGGGCGCTCCAAACTTCTGCACCAGGGTCCACGAGATCACGGCCAGTGCCACCGACCAGAACCAGATGCCATTGACCAGCGGCCACACCGTGCCATCGAGCCGCATCCCCAGCCAGCCGCCGATGGCAAACGCCGCCAGCATCATCATGAAACCGTTCAGTGCCGATGCCACGCCGGCCGCCTTGGGGAAGGGCCCCACCGCGCCGCTTTGCCCGCAGGGCTGGTGAATGCCGTGCGCCAGCATGAACAGGTAGAACGGCAGCGTCAGCGCCCAGGGGTTGTGCCAGCCCATCCAGGCCACCAGCGCCATCAGCGTGCCGCCCCCGGCGCTCAAGGCCCCGGCAATGGCGACGGTGCGCTGCAAGCCAAAGCGCGCCAGCAGCGCGCGGCACACAAAGGTGCCCCCAAAGTAGGCCACGCAGGCCGAGGCCATGACCCAGCCATACATCGTGCGGCTGAGGCCCAGTACATCGATGTAGACGAACGAGGACGACGCCAGAAACGTGAACAGGCCGCCGTAAGTGGCGGTGGTCTGCAGCGAGAACGCCCAGAAGGTGGGGTTGCGCAGCACGTGCAGCCAGGTGCTCACCAGCGCACGGGGCTGCAGGGCCTGCGGGTTGCGATGGGACAGGGTCTCGGGCAAGCGCAAGGCCACTAGCGCCAGTGTGACCACGGCGTACACCGTGAGTGCCAGCAGCGCAGCGCGCCAGCCCAGCCATTCGCTCAGCAGGCCCCCCATGGGCGCGCAGATGCAGGCCACGATGCCCAGCCCCGTGAGCGCCTTGGACATGGCACGCGCGCCCTCCAGCGGGCTGTACAGGTCGCGCACGATGGCGCGCGCGCACATCACCACGGCGCCCATGGCAGCCCCCTGGGCGATGCGCCACAGAATCAGCAGGCCCATGGTCGGCGCAAAGGCGCTGCCCAGCGAGGCCACGGTGTAGATGGCGAGCCCTGCCAGCAGGACGGGGCGGCGGCCAAAGCGGTCAGACAGCGGGCCCCACACCATTTGCGAGCAACCGAACGCCAGCAACAGCCCGCTGAGCGTGAGCTGCGCGGCCGCCATGGGGGCGCCCAGGCTGCGGGTGAGCGCGGGCAGGGCGGGCAGATACAGGTCGGTGGTGACAGGCTGGATGGACAGCAGCAGGGCCAGCACCAGAATGGCCAGGCCGGGATGGATCGAGACAGGGGCGGCCGCAGACGCTGCGGTGGCGGAGGGGGCAGACATATCTGTCTGAGCGTACCAGAAGGGGTGGGCGCGCCACTGGCAGGTTGATTGCCGTGGGCCTGTGAGAACTTGCGCAGATTTGTGTGTGACAAAGGTCGCCCCGGTGACATCCTGGCGAGCGCGAGGCGAAGCACCATGGTGGCGCGGTGGCTGGCGGATCGACTGGCCTTGGACGCTGTTCTGAGGGTTGCCGCGCCCAGATGCTGCACAACGCAACATAAAGAGGAGACAAGACATGCACAAGATCCACAGCGCCTCCTTGGCGTACCCCCATCCCTCAGTGCGCTCTGCACCGCCCCGGCGTTCTGGCACAGCCGCTGCAACGCTGTGGCAAACCGCTTGCGCCGTGGCGGCGCTGGGTGTGGCCTTGTCGGCCCCAGCCCAGGCGCAGGCCCCGGCATTGCCTGCGCCAGAGACTGTGACGCTGGACAAGCTGGGCTACATGAGCACCTTCCCGCCCGAGGGGGCGCAGCGGGTGGACCTGAGCAACTCCTACAAATACCCGCAGCTGCGCTGGGCTGTGCAGCACCTGCGCGAGCTGCAGCCCACGCGCAATATCCGCCGGGGCGGTGCCGCGCCGTCGGCGCTGCCGGCCGACCCACGACCACTGGGCGCTGTGGCATTCGATGACGACAAGGGCCAGCCCATCACGGTGGACCAATGGTTCACCCGTACCTACACCGATGCGCTGGTGGTGATGCACAAGGGCCGCGTGGTGTACGAGCGCTACGACAACCAGATGAAGCCCTACTCGCCGCATCTGCTGTTCTCGGTCACCAAGTCGTTCACCGGGCTCATGGCGGCGCAGCTGGCGCACGAGGGCAAGATCGACCCCGAGGCGCTGGTGACCAAGTACGTGCCGGAGCTGGCCGAATCGGCCTGGGGCGACATGAAGGTGCGCGATGTGATGGACATGACGGGCGCCGTGCGCTTCCGCGAGGTCTACACCGACCCGACCACCGAGATCTTTGGCAACAGCTGGTCCAGCGGTCTGCTGCCCCGTCCGCCGGGCTACCAGGGGCCGACCAATGTGTACGACTTCCTCAAGACGCTCAAGAAGGAAGGCGAACACGGCGCCGGGTTTGTGTACCGCACCGTGCATTCGGAGGTGCTGGGCTGGATCGTGTCGCGCGCCACTGGCAAACACTGGGCGGAGTTGATGAGCGACAACATCTGGCAAAAGCTGGGCACCGAGGAAGATGCGCATGTGATGGTGGACAGCGTGGGCACGCCGCTGCAGGGCGCAGGCCTCAACGCCACGGCGCGCGACCTGGCGCGGTTTGGCGAGATGCTGCGCCTGGGCGGCAGCTTCAACGGCCAGAAGATTTTTGACAAGGCCGTGATCAACGACACCGCCAAGGGCGGCGACCGCGAGAAGTTCAAGATGGGTGGCATGGCCTTTCGGCCCGGCTACAGCTACCGCAACCAGTGGTGGGTGCTGCACAACGCCGATGGTGCCTACGAGGCTGCGGGCATCCACGGCCAGTTCATCCACGTGAATCCGGCTGCCGAGATGGTGGTGGTCAAGCTGTCGTCCCACCCTGTGGCGGGGGCAGGCTTTACCCACCCGCTCACCCTCAAGGCCTGGGCGGCGCTGGCGCTGGCGGTGCGCCGTTGACATTGCGCAGTTGGGACGTCGCGGCCGAAATGTCGCGTCGACCCGCTGCGCCTACTTCAGGTGAAACAGCGAGGCCACGGCCTCACGGTACTGCCGCTGCCCCACAGAGTTGGTGTTGTGGTGCGAGCCGCCTTCCACCAGTACAAACTGCTTGGGTTCTCGCGCTGCCTCGTACAGCTGGCGGCCGAGCGCGGGGCGGATCAGGCTGTCGTCGCTGCCATGCACCACCAGCAGCGGCGAGCCGATGTCGGCCACCTTGCGGATGGATTCAAACCGCTGCGTGATGAGCGGTGACACAGGCAACCAGCCCCACTTGAAGGTGCTGACCACGTCGGGGATGCTGGTGAAAGTGCCTTCGACGATGGTGCCCTTTTCATCCGGCACCTGGCGTGCCAGGTCGATGGCGATGGCGCCGCCCAGCGAGTGGCCGAAGATGTAGCGGGGCTTGTCCGGGTGCTGCTCGGCCAGCCAGTTCCAGGCGGCACGGGCGTCCTCGGCGGCGGTGGCTTCGGACGGCAGGCCTGCGCTGCTGCGCCCAAAGCCCCGGTAGTCGATGGCCAGCACCGAAAAGCCCAGCTCCTGCATGCGCCGGATGCGGCCTGAAGAGCCCGCCACGTTCCAGCGCGCGCCGTGCAGGTACAGCATCACCGGCGCGCTGGCCTTTGTGTGGGGCAACCACAGCCCGTGCAGGCGCTCGGCCTTGCCGGTGGTGTCGGAGGTGAATTCGATCCACACGTCCTGCATGCCTTCGGTGGACGGCGCGCCGCCCCAGCTGCGGTCGCTGGGCTGGAAGATCCATTCGCGCTGTTTGGCGTCAAGGGTGGCGCAACCCACGCTCACGGCCACTGCCAGCGCAAGAGATGCAAGGAGAGGGATTCGTTTCATCGTCCGAGAGATTCTGGTCCCGGTGCAAAAGTTCGGTGAGGACGGAGGGTATTGGAAGGCCCTATGGACGATCCCCTGCGAGATCGCCCGTGGGCTCTGGGGTTCAGGAGCAGGCTCCGCGCACGCTGCGCTGGTCGGTCACGCCCTCCAGCACCTTGAGCAACCCGTACTGCAGCAGCCGCAGCATGCCCTGCGCGGTGGCGGCCTCAAACAGCTGGTCCACTGGCGCACGGGTCTGGATCAGCTTCTTGATGCCTGGCGAGGCGGCCATGAGCTCGTAGATGCCCACGCGGCCTTTGTAGCCCGTGTGGTCGCAATGGTTGCACCCTTGGGCACGGTACAGCACCCAGTCCGATGCCCCTGCGGGGACAAAGCGGCTGCGCCAGGGCGCCAGCAGGCTCTCGGGCGCCAGGCCGGTGCCGGCCGCGTAGTCGGTGGCGATCTGCTGCAGCTCGTCGGCGTCCGGGGTGTAGGGCTGCTTGCAGTCGGGGCACAGGCGGCGCGCCAGTCGCTGGCTCAGCACCCCCACCAGCGCGTCGGCAAAGTTGAAAGGGTCCAGCCCCATGTCCAGCATGCGGATCACGCTCTCGGGCGCGCTGTTGGTGTGCAGGGTGGACATCACCATGTGGCCGGTCAGCGAGGCCTCGATGGCGATGTGGGCGGTTTCACTGTCGCGCATTTCGCCCACCATGATGACGTCGGGGTCGGCCCGCAAAAAGGCGCGCATGGCGGTGGCAAACGTGAGCCCGATGCGCGGGTGCATCTGGATCTGGCGCAGGCCATGGTGCGTGATCTCGATGGGGTCTTCAGCCGTCCAGATCTTGGTGTCCGGGTGGTTCACCTCGGCCAGCAGCGAGTGCAGGGTGGTGGTCTTGCCCGACCCGGTGGGCCCACACACCAGGATCAGGCCGTAGCTGCGGTGCACCATCTGCTGCAGTTGTTCGACCAGGGCGCCATCCATGCCCAGCTTGGCCAGCGGGATGGGTTTGGACGATGCCAGGAGCCGCATCACGATGTCTTCCAGCCCGTTGGTGGTGGGCAGCACGGCCACGCGCAGCTCCAGCTTGGTGTGGCCGAAGCGCGAGAAGTCGATCTTTCCGTCCTGCGGCAGTCGGTGCTCGGAGATGTCCAAGTTGGCCATGATCTTGATGCGCGACAGCAGCGCCGCGCGCAGCACGAACGGGATGCGCATGTATTCGGTCAAATCGCCGTCCACGCGCAGCCGGATCAGTGTGGGCTGCTCCTCGGGGTAGGCCTCGATGTGGATGTCCGACGCGCCCCGTGCCTGGGCGTCCAGGATGGTCTTGTTGACCAGCCGCACCACCAGGCTGTCGTTGTCGGACACCTGCCGCTGCAGGTCTGGGTGGCCCGGCGATGTGTCGCTGGCCGTGAGTCGCTGGGACAGTTGCCGCAGCTCTTCCTCGATCGACAGATCGGTGCGGTCCATGCCCACCTTGGAGTATTCCACCGTGATGCGCGCCGCCAGTTCGTCCGGGTTGGCAATGACGGGCACCACCTGCTTCTGGGCCGAGAACCGCAGCTCGTCCAGGTAGTCGGCATCCACCGGGCTTTCCACCGCCACCACCAGGCTCTTGTCGCTGACCAGCAGGGGCAGCACCTGGTGCTCTACCGCGTATTCCTTGGGCACCAGGCGCAGCACCTCGGGCTGCACCACAAAGCCGTCCAGCGCCACCATCGGAATGCTGAACTGCTGCGCCACCACCTCGGTCAGCTGTGCCCGGCTCAGCGCGCCCATCTCCACCAGGATGTTGCCCAGCAGGTGCTTGTTGCCCCGCTGCATCAGCGTGAGGGCATCCCGCATCTGGTCGTTGCTCACCAGCCCCCGGTTGATGAGGAGGTCACCCAGCCGCACGGGCACAAAACTGCCGATCTGGGTGATCTGGCCGGCCAGCTGCGCCGGGCTGCGGATGGGTTCTCCGTTGGCGGAGGGGCCTTGCCGCCGCCGCTCCTGCTCGGTCAGGGCCAGTTGCACCGTGTCGGCGCTGACCAGGTTCGACTGGATCAGGTGCTGGCCCAGCAGGCCGCCCACCTGGTAGCTGCGCAGTGCCGTGGTGGGGATGAATATCCGCACGCAGTGCACCGCGTCGGTGGTCAGGTAGAAGAACAGGCCCTGGCGGGTTTTGACAAAGCCCTTGGTCTCGCCGCGCAGGTTTTCACCGTCGATGAATTGCACGGTGAAGGGGCGCGATGTGGTGTTGACTTCGTGTCCCCCGGCGGCCTGGTAACGCGCCGTCAGGTCGGTATCGGCCGCCAGCGGAATGGGTGGCATCAGCTGGATGCTCTTGATGGCCGCAAACGGCAGTGTCACCGCTGCCGTGCCCTCTGGCGGCATCAGCACGGCGCGTTGTGCCTGCGGATCAAACTGCTCCAGCACACCGTGGCGGGTGTCCCCGCCTGTTGTGAAGACGATGGCGTCTGCCGGTGTCAGGGCGTCGGCCGGCCGCGCGTCGCGAAAGAACGGCGGAAACGGCCAGTGCTGCATGCGCGCGCTGCCCGTCACGACAGCCGCGAGGCCGACTGCATGGGCGAGGAAGTGTCGATGGAAAGGTCCCCCGCATCCTGCGTGGTCACGCCCGCCGCCAGGCGCACGCGCAGCGCCAGGTCGGTGCGCGAGTCGGCGTTGTGCAGCGCCTCATCCAGCGAGATGCGGCCGTCGGTGTAGAGCTGGTACAGCGCCTGGTCAAAGGTGCACATGCCGATCTCGGTGCTGTGGCCCATGGCCTCCTTGATGCCCGAGAACTCGCCCTTGGCGATCAGGTCCGCGATGTAGGGCGAATTGAGCATCACCTCCACCGCAGGCACCAGCTTTTCGTGCAGGCCGGGGATCAGGCGCTGCGAGATCACGCCGGCCAGGTTCAGGCTCAGGTCCATCAGCAGCTGGTGGTGGGCATCTTCAGGGAAGAAGTTGATGACCCGCTCCATGGCCTGGTTGGCGTTGTTGGCGTGCAGCGTGGACAGGCACAGGTGGCCCGTCTCGGCATAGGCAATGGCCTGCTTCATGGTGTTGCGGTCGCGGATCTCGCCGATCATGATCACGTCGGGTGCCTCGCGCAGCGCGTTCTTCAGGGCTTCTTCGTACGACTGCGTGTCGATGCCCACCTCGCGCTGGTCCACCACCGAGCGCTTGTGCGCGTGCAAAAACTCCAGCGGGTCTTCGATGGTGAGGATGTGGCCCGTCACGTTCTCGTTGCGGTAGTTGATCATCGACGCCAGCGTGGTCGATTTGCCCGAGCCGGTGGCGCCGGTCACCAGCACCAGGCCGCGCTTGCGCAGCACCAGCTTTTCCAGCACCGGAGGCAGACCCAGCGCGGCCAGCGGCGGGATCTTGTTCTTGATGTAGCGCACCACCATGCCGGTTTCGCCGCGCTGCACAAAAACGTTCACCCGGAAGCGCCCCAGGTTCTCGGCCGAGATCGACAGGTTCATCTCCTGCTTGGCCTCGAACTCGCCGATCTGCTTTTCGTTCATCACCGAGTAGGCCAGTTGCTTGACCTGGCCGGGCAGCAAGGCGGGCATCTTCAACGGGTGTGTGACCCCTTCGATCTTGAGATTGACCGGCGCGCCGACACTGAAAAAGAGGTCCGAGCCTCCTTTTTCGACCATGACGTTCAAGAAGCTGAAGATTTCCATGCCGGACTCCCAAAAGTGTGCGTATTTGTTTCCAGGTGCAGCATAGCCTGCACTGCGCCGCGCGCCAAAAACAAAGGGGCCGAAGCCCCAGTGATTTGCTGTGCGAACAGGCTCTGAGGCCCTGCTGGGGCCTACACCACGCCCTGCGCCAGCATGGCGTCGGCCACCTTCACAAAGCCGGCGATGTTGGCGCCGTCGATGTAGCTCACGCTGCCGTCGGCACGCTTGCCATATTGCAGGCAGGCCGCGTGGATGCCCTGCATGATCTGCAGCAGGCGTGCGTCCACCTCTTCGCGAGGCCAGGACAGGCGGGCGGCGTTCTGGCTCATCTCCAGGCCCGATGTGGCTACGCCACCCGCGTTGCTGGCCTTGCCGGGGGCGTAGAGCACGCCAGCGGCCTCAAACGCCTTGGCGGCTTCGATGGTCGAGGGCATGTTGGCGCCTTCGGCCACGCAGACCACGCCGTTCTGGATGAGCGTTTTCGCGTCGTTCTCGTCCAGCTCGTTTTGCGTGGCGCAGGGCAGGGCCACGTCCACCTTCACGTGCCAGGGGCGGACACCGGCCTCGAACTTCACGCCCGTGCGTGCGGCGTAATCGCTCACGCGGCCGTACAGGTGGTTCTTGACGTCCATGAGGATGGCGAGCTTTTCAGGCGTAAAGCCCTCTTCGTCAACGATGGTGCCGCTGGAGTCCGACACCGTGATGACCTTGGCACCCAGTTGCATGGCCTTCTCAACGGCGTATTGCGCCACGTTGCCCGAGCCCGACACCGACACGCGCAGGCCATCGAACGAGCGGCCCCGGGTCTTGAGCATTTCTTGCGCGAAGTACACGGTGCCATAGCCCGTGGCTTCAGGGCGGATCAGCGAGCCGCCGAACGACAGGCCCTTGCCGGTGAACACGCTGGCCGCGTTGTTGGCCAGCTTTTTGTACATGCCCGCCATGAAGCCCACCTCGCGGCCGCCCACGCCGATGTCGCCGGCGGGCACATCGGTGTCCGGACCCACATGGCGGTACAGCTCGGTCACAAAGGCCTGGCAAAAGCGCATGACTTCGGCAGGGCTCTTGCCCTTGGGGTCGAAGTCGGAACCACCCTTGCCGCCGCCCATGGGCAGTGTGGTCAGTGCGTTCTTGAAGGTCTGCTCAAAAGCCAGGAACTTGAGCACCGACAGGTTGACGGACGGGTGAAAGCGCAGCCCGCCCTTATAGGGGCCAATGGCCATGCTGTGCTGGATGCGGTAGCCGCGGTTGACCTGCACGGCGCCATGGTCGTCCACCCAGGACACGCGGAACATCACGACGCGCTCGGGCTCCACCAGCCGCTCCAGCAGGCCGTGCTCGGCATAGCGGGGGTGCTGCGCGATGAACGGCCACAGGCTTTCCATCACTTCGGTGACAGCTTGCAGGAATTCCGGCTGGCCGGGATTGCGGAGCGCCACGTGGGAAAGGAAGCTCTCGGCGGTCGCGTGTTTCATGGTTCAAAGGGCTTTCAGCAGTAAGGGGTCAACAAAATCGAAGGCAGCTGTGCACTGGTTTGGCGCACCGCAGCATCGAATTATGTCCAAAAGTTATACGTTCATGCCCATGTCTATGCACAATGGTGGGGAATGTGGCTGGGATATTTGCCACATATTGGTGCGTTTGGCGGGTGGTTCGGCCGTCATCCGTTGGTCAAGCCAACGTCATGGCCTTGTCACATGCCGACGCCACAGTTCGGCGGTTCTACCAACAACATAGCGAGGAGAAGAGCATGCACATCCCTGGTGTGAAATGGGGCGCGCTGGCCATGGTGGCCACGCTGGCAGCCTGCGGCGGCAGCGACAACTATCCGTACCCCACCCTGAACGGCGACAAGCCCCTGGTGATCGGCCACCGCGGCACGGCGGGCTACCGGCCCGACCACACGCTGGAAGGCTACAAGCTGGCCATCGACATGGGCGCCGACTTCATCGAGCCCGATCTGGTGGCCACCAAGGATGGTGTGCTGGTCGCCCGCCACGAGCCCAACATCACCGGTACCACCGATGTCTCCACCCGCCCCGAATTCGCCAGCCGCAAGACCAAGAAAGTGGTGGACGGCGTAGAGGAAGAAGGCTGGTTTGTCACCGACTTCACCCTGGCCGAACTCAAGACCCTGCGCGCCATCCAGCCCCTGTCCGACCGCGACCAGTCGTACAACGGCAAGTTCCAGATCCCCACCTTTGAAGAAGTGTTGGACCTGGCCAAGACCGAAGGCGCCAAGGCGGGTCGCACCGTGGGCGTGTACCCCGAGACCAAGCACCCCACCTACCACGTCAAGCAAGGCCTGCCGTTGGAAGACCGCCTGCTGGCCATCCTGGCCAAGTACGGCTACACCTCCAAGAGCTCGCCCGTCATCATCCAGTCGTTCGAAGTCTCCAACCTCAAGTACCTGCGCACCAAGACCCAGGTGCGCCTGGTGCAGCTGGTGGACGCAGACGATGTGAACTCTGATGGCACCATGTCGCTGGTGGCCCCGTACGACAAGCCCTATGACTTTGCCGTGGCCGGTGACTCGCGCACCTTCGCCAGCCTGCTGACCCCCGCGGGCCTCAAGGAAGTCAAGACCTATGCCGACGGCATTGGCCCCTGGAAGCCCTACCTGATCCCCTCCAAGCAGGTGGATGCCAACAAGGACGGCAAGCCCGACGATCTGAATGGCGACGGCAAGATCGACGAACGCGACCGCGTGATGATGGCGCCCACCGACGTGGTGAAGAACGCCCACGCCGAAGGCCTGTTCGTGCACGCCTACACCTTCCGCAACGAGGCCAAGCGCCTGGCCTCGGACTTCAAGGGCGACCCCAAGGCCGAGTACAAGCTGTTCTACAACCTGGGTGTGGACGGCGTGTTCAGCGACTTTGCCGACACGGCCAAGGCAGCGCGGGACAACTGAAACAGGTCACTGCACGCTACTAAGTAGCGTTCTGCGCACCCGTCAAAAAGCCCGCTTCGGCGGGCTTTTTTCATGCGACGGTGTGGTGCGGGGTCAGAACCCCAGCGCAAACCCCACGCTGAGCAAGGTGCGCCCTTGCTGGCGGCCAATGGTGGCGTCGAGCTGCCTGCCGGGCGCCCATTCCCACCGCGCGCCGGTCTGAAACGTGGGGGCGCTGTGCTGGGTGCCAAAGGCTTCCAGGTGCGGCGTGATAGCGCCCCAGCTGCGCTCCACCGAGGCGCCCCAGGTGGCGCGCCAGGACTGGCCGCGCTCGCGCTGGCTGCCCAGGTTGGCATTGACCACGCCCCAGGTCGCGGCGCAGGTGCCGATGAGATTGAGCGCGACCACGCTGCCTGCGCTCTGCCCGGCACCTTGGCGCCGGTGCACGACGCCGGCGCTGCTGCCTGCATTGCAGCCTTGTTCTTGCGCGGGGCTCCACAGCCACTTGGCCTGCACGCCTTGCAGGGTGTGGCGTTCGTTGCGGTCACGCGCCAGCACGGCGCCCAGCTCCAGTCCTGCCATGGGGGTGAAGGCAGGGGCCATGTACACCGTGCCGGGCTGGCCGCGCTGGCCCTCCCACCACACTTCGACGTGACCATGGCCCACCTCGTCAACGCCTGCATCGTCCACGGACAGAGGGCGTCCGGCGTGGGCGGACCAGGCCACGCACAGGGTGGTGGTGGCTGCCAGCATGCGCGATGCGGTGGCATGGTTGGTACGGTGGTAGCGGTGCTGGGTCATGGAGGGCGGTGGGCAATGGCTGGAGAAAAAGGCTCTGGCTATGTCGCGGGCGGGGAGGTGCCCGCCGCTACCGTCCGCGCAGGAACAGCGCATCCAGCTCCTTCATGCTCAGCTGCCGCCAGGTGGGGCGGCCGTGGTTGCACTGGTCGGAGCGGTCGGTGGTTTCCATCTGGCGCAGCAGGGCGTTCATCTCGTCGATGGTGAGCTTGCGGTTGGCCCGCACGGCACCGTGGCAGGCCATGGTGCCCAGGATTTCATTGCGGGCGCGTTGCACTACGGTGGTGGCGTCGTGGGCGGCCAACTCGGCCAGCACGCTGCGGGCCAGCTCCACCGGGTCGCCCTGCGCCAACGTGGTGGGCACGGCGCGCACGGCCAGCGTCTTGGGCGAGAAGGGCACCACCTCCAGGCCCAGCGTGGCCAGCACGTCGGCAGACTCTTCGGCCGTGGCGACTTCCTGCGGCGTGGCGGCGAAGGTGGCGGGGATCAGCAAGGGTTGGCTGGCAATGCGCGCGCCGCTGTCCACCTGGGCCTTCAGGCGCTCGTAGACGATGCGCTCGTGGGCGGCATGCATGTCCACCACCACCATGCCCTGGGCGTTTTCGGCCAGGATGTACACGCCGTGCAACTGGGCCACGGCCTTGCCCAGGGGCCAGGCGGTTTCGTTGCCATCGCGGCCCACAGGCCAGGCCGTGGGTGGGTTGCTGGCCAGGGGCTCGGTGGGGGAGCCTGCAACCGGAGCGGCCGTCTGTGCGGCCGGCGCACTGTCCCAGGGCGTGGCAGATGCATGGGATGCGGCAGGCGTTGCCCATGCTGCGGGCGCATCTGCCTGGGCCGAGGGCGCCCACAAACCGCCCATGACCGCGCCCGATGCGGGGTCTGCCACGGGGCTGGCAGGCGTCGCACTGCGCGGCCCCCACAGGGCCTGCAGGTCTTCCACACGGTGACCACGTTCTTCAAATTTGATAGCGGCCTGGGCATTCCACACCGGCGCTTGGGGCGTCTGGGGCTTGAAATGCTCCCCATCACCGGCTGCGGAGGGGTTGGGTGCCGCCGCAGCCGCTGCCAATGCGGCAGCCCGTGGCGCAGCCAGTGCGTTTTCCACCGCATGGCGCACGGCCTGGTGCACCTCGCGGCTGTCGCGAAAGCGCACCTCGATCTTGGTGGGGTGCACGTTCACGTCCACACGCGCCGGGTCGATCTCGACATACAGCGCATAAATGGGCTGCTTGTGGCCGTGCAGCACGTCCTCGTAGGCGCTGCGGGCGGCGTGCGTGAGGACCTTGTCGCGCACGAAGCGGCCGTTGACGTAGCAATACTGGTGGTCGGGCCGCGAGCGCGCCGCGTCGGGCAGGCCTGCGCGGCCGGTGACGGTGACTGGGCCCACGCGGTGCTGCACGGCGACCGACTGGGTGACGAAGTCTTCGCCCAGCACGTCCGACAGGCGGCGGGCAAGCGCGTCCTGCACGTCCTGCGGATCACCCTGGCCCGGCACAAAGGTGGCGCGCCACTGCTCCACCAGCTTGCCTTCGTGCCAGATGGCAAAGCCCACGTCGGGCCGTGCCAGTGCGTGGCGGCGCACGGATTCAATGCAGTGCGCCAGCTCGGTGGCGTCGGTCTTCAAGAACTTGCGGCGCGCGGGCGTGGAGAAGAACAGTTCCTTCACCTCCACCGTGGTGCCGGTGCTGCGCGCGGCGGGGCGCAGCTCACCACTGCGGGCGTCCAGCAAGAAGGCGCTGGCCTGCGCGGCCGGGCGCGAGAGCAGGGCCATCTCCGACACCGACGCAATCGCTGCCAGTGCCTCGCCCCGAAAGCCCATGGTGGCGACGGTCTCCAGGTCGTTCAGGTTGGTGATCTTGCTGGTGGCGTGGCGGCGCAGGGCCACGGGCAGCTCTTCTTGCGGGATGCCGCCGCCATCGTCCTCCACGGTGATCAGCCGCACGCCACCGGCCGACAGGCGCACGGTGATCTGCGTGGCACCCGCATCGAGCGCGTTGTCCACCAGCTCGCGCACCACCGAAGCGGGGCGCTCCACCACTTCACCCGCAGCAATCTGGCTGATGAGTTCATCGGGCAGATCGCGGATGGGGCGGCGCGTGGTGGTGGGGGAGCTGGAGGCGGGCTGCGCCGCTGCGAGGAAGGGGGTGGTGTCGTTCACCCACCGGATTTTAGGGCGGGGGCTGCGCAGGGGTATCGGGCGGGGGTGGGGCGTGATGGGGATAATGCGCCCACCTTTTTTCCGCGCCGCGCCCAGGCCCGCCTTTTCATGGAACTTGTCACTTTTCTCATCGACTTCATCCTGCATGTGGACAAGTATCTGGAGGCGTTTGTGCAGGCCTATGGCATGTGGGTTTACGCCCTGCTGTTTGCCATTGTGTTTGTCGAGACAGGCCTGGTGGTGATGCCGTTTTTGCCGGGCGACTCGCTGCTGTTCATCGTGGGCGCGCTGTGTGGTGCCGGCATGATGAGCTTTCCGCTGGCGTGCGCGGTGCTGCTGGCGGCGGCCATCTTGGGCGACCAGTGCAACTACTCCATCGGCCGCTACTTTGGCCCCAAGGTGTTCCAGTGGGAGGATTCGCGCTGGTTCAACCGCCGGGCGTTCAATCAGGCGCATGAGTTTTATGAGCGCTACGGCGGCATCACCATCGTGATTGCGCGCTTCATGCCCTTCATCCGCACGTTTGCACCCTTCGTGGCGGGTGTGGCTGAAATGAACCGTGCCAAGTTCACCGCGTACAACGTGGGTGGTGCGCTGCTGTGGGTGCTCGGTATTGCCACGGCGGGGTACTTCTTCGGCAACTTTGCGTGGGTCAAGGAGAACCTGGACAAGATCATCTGGGCGATGATTTTTATGCCGGGCCTGATCGCCATCTTTGGCGCGTGGCGCGCAGGGCGTCAGGCGCGTACGGTCTGAAGATCGCCCATCTGCTACCAAAACAAAAGCGGCAGGCGCATGTGGATCATGCGCCTGCCGCTTTTTTGATGCCCAAACAGGTGCTGAGCATCCAGCGGGAGCGCTCAGCGCCCCGCAAATTTAACGGCGGTAGGGGCGACGCTGGTCGCGGTCTTCACCCACCTCATGGCCGATGAGGGCGCCGGCTGCGGCACCGCCGATGGTGCCCACGGGGCCGCCGAAGATGGCATTACCGGCAACGCCGCCGACCACGGCGCCGACGCCAGTGCCCACTTGGGCGTTGGTGGGGTTGGATGCACAACCACCCAGTGCCAGGGCCGCGGTGCAAGTGGTCGCGAGAAGAATGTGACGGATTTTCATGGCGAGATTCCTTGATGGTTGTGGAGTCAGGCCGTGGTCCCCTTCCGCAGTGGCGGCTGAAGCTCGACCTGTGCCTCTACTGTGGCTCGTGATGCTTTTCGTCGGTGTAGGCAGGCGAGGGCGGTGGCTGTAGGACAGGCTCCTAGAGCGCGTGGACGGATCCCCGGCCAAACCCTCCGCAGGCTCTAAGGGTTTCCCTGCGCCCGGCGCTGTTGCCAACCGCGTTGCGCAGGCAGATCATTTCCTGGGCGTACAAAACTTACACAAGGACACGCGATGACCCAGCACATCCAGCACGCCGGCCGGGGGGCCGTGGGCGCTCAGTTGACGGTGGCGCAGCAGATCAGCTTGATCGTGGGGGTGGCGGTGCTGGCGCTGGTGGTGGTGCTGGTGCTCAGCCTTGTGCGCGTGCAGCATCTGGGGGCCACGGTGGACCATCTCGCGTCCGAGCAGGTGGAGCGGCTGCAACTGGCGCTGCGCTGGCGCAGCAACATCGCCGTCAATTCCACGCGCGTGTTCTCCATCGCCCAGACCGAGGGCGACGACCTACAGAACTACTTCAAGGACACGATGGCGGCCACCACGGCCGACACCAGCAAGGTGCAAAAGCGCTACACCGAGCTGGAAAACAGCCCCGAGGGCCTGCGCATCCAGGAAGAGCTGGCCACCATCCGCAAGTCGTACCTGGAGACGCGCGACAAGTCGCTGGAGCTGAAAAAGGCGGGCGACATGGCCCAGGCGCGCGCCTATGCGCTGGGCACGTTTGCCCCCGTGCTGGACAAGTACAACGCCATTGCCGACAAGATGGTCGATTACCAGGTGCGCCGCTCGGCCGAGCAGGCGGCCGAGGCGGCTGAGCTCATCCAGTCCTACCGCATGACGGTGCTGGTGGCCGGCGTGGCGGGGCTTGCGCTGCTGGTGGTGTTGTCCTGGGTGGTGGTGCAGCGCATCCGCCGCTCGCTGGGGGCGGTGAGCGCGGTGGCGCAGCGCATTGGCGAGGGCGACCTGTCCCAGCCCATCGAGGTGCAGGGGCGGGGCGAGGTGGCCGAGATGATGCGGGCCATGCAGGGCATGCAGACCTCGCTGGTGCGCATCGTGGGCGACGTGCGGCACAGCAGCGACAGCATTGCCACGGGCTCCAGCGAGATCGCCATGGGCAATGCCGACCTGAGCCAGCGCACGGAAGAGCAGGCCAGCAACCTGGAGGAAACGGCCGCCTCCATGGAGCAGATCACCAGCACCGTGAAGAACAACGCCGACACCGCGCGCAAGGCCGCCACGCTGGCCGGATCGGCATCACAGGCGGCAGTCAAGGGTGGGGAGGTCGTGGGCCAGGTGGTGACGACCATGCAGGACATCTCGGCCGCGTCCCGAAAGATCACCGACATCATCAGCGTGATCGACGGCATTGCGTTCCAGACCAACATCCTGGCACTGAACGCGGCGGTGGAGGCTGCCCGCGCCGGCGAACAGGGCCGGGGCTTTGCCGTGGTGGCCAGCGAGGTGCGCAGCCTGGCTCAGCGCAGCGCCGAAGCCGCCAAGGAGATCAAGGCCCTGATCGGCGCTAGTGTGGAAAAGGTGGAGAACGGCACCCAGCTGGTGAGCAACGCCGGGCAGAGCATGGAAGACATCGTCGCCCAGGTGCAGCGGGTGAGCGACCTGATTGGCGAAATCTCCAGCGCCACGGGCGAGCAGACCATCGGCATCAGTCAGGTGGGCGAGGCGGTGATGCAGCTCGACCAGGTCACCCAGCAGAACGCTGCCTTGGTGGAGCAGAGCGCGGCGGCGGCCGATAGCCTCAAGCACCAGGCGGCGCGGTTGTCAGAGATCGTGAGCGTGTTCCGGCTGGGGCGCTGACCGCCTGGGCGGGCTGGGGCTCAAGCCGTTGGGGCAGGCTTGAGGCACATCGTCACCAGCAGGGACGCAGGCTCCACCGCCTTGAGCGAATGCAGCGCGCGCGGTGCCAGGTGCACAAAGTCGCCGGGGTGCAACTGCTGCACGCCCTGGTCGCTGGCAAACTCCACCAAGCCCTCGATGCACAACACGGTGGCCTCGCCGGGTGTCTGGTGCTCTTTCATGGATTTGCCCGCCGGCAGGACCACCCGCATGACTTCGAGCTGGCCGGCTTTGAGGATTGCGGTGGTGACGGTGTCGGCCAAACGCGCCCCCAGGGGGCGCACGCTGACGATCTGGCCAGATTGGGCGTGGGGCAGGGCCATGGCAGTTCTCCTTGCTGGCCTGGGCGCGGTGCGCGCCCGGCCGATGCAGGCTACTGTGCCTGCAGTTGGCAGTGCGCGCAAGGTGGTCTGGCTGCCCCGCGCGCCCTGTCCTTGACCTGCCTACACCGACCGGCTGCGCGCCAGCGGCGGGTTCTTGGCGAAGTAGCGCGTGATACCGCGCATCAGCGCATCGGCCAACTGCTCCTGGTAGGCGCTGCTGCGCAGGCGCTTTTCTTCTTCGGGGTTGCTGATGAAGGCGGTTTCGACCAGCACGCTGGGGATGTCGGGCGCCTTGAGCACGGCAAAGCCTGCCTGCTCCACGCGCGGCTTGTGCAGCTTGCCCACATTGCCGATCTCGCCCAGCAGCACGGTGCCGAGCTTGAGGCTGTCGTTGATCTGCGCGGTGGTGCTCATGTCCAGCAGCGCGCGCTGCACATGCTGGTCCTTGGACTGCACGTTGATGCCGCCGACCAGATCGGCCTGGTTTTCCTTGTTGGCCAGCCAGCGGGCGGCAGTGCTGGAGGCGCCGCCCTGGCTCAGCGCAAACACGCTGGCGCCGCGGGCGGCAGGGGTGGTGAACGCGTCGGCGTGGATGCTCACAAACAGGTCGGCCTGCACGCGCCGGGCCTTCTGCACGCGGGTGCCCAGGGGTACAAAGTAGTCCCCGTCGCGTGTGAGGTAGGCCCGCATGGGATTGCCGCCAATGGTGGTGGCGTTGATGCGGTCGCGCAGCAGGTGGGCCACGCGCAGCACCACGTCTTTTTCACGCGTGCCGGAGGGGCCGATGGCGCCGGGGTCTTCGCCGCCGTGGCCGGGGTCGAGTGCCACGATGATGATGCGGTCGGTCTCGGTGGCTGTGGCGCGGTTGCCGGGGCGTGACGGCGTTGCAGGGGCTGCCCCCGGTGCGGGCGCCGCTGCCACTGCTGGTGGCGGGGCGGGTGGCTGTGCACCCGTGCTGCCGGTGGTGGGACCATTGGCGCGCTGCGCGATCAGATCGCCCAGCGGGTCGTGCTCGGCCGCCGGTGCGGGCGCGCGCGCGGTGGCAGGGGCGCTGGCAGGCGAGGGGGCAGACGCAGCAGCGGGGCCGTTGGCATCGCGCAGGCGCTCGGCAATCAGGGCCTCCAGCGGGTCCACGGGCGCTGCGGGGTACAGGTCAAACACCAGCCGGTGGCGGTAGGCGGCCACAGGCGGCAGGGTGAACACCTGCGGCATGGCGGGCTGCTTGAGGTCAACCACCAGGCGCACCACGCCGGGCGCGTTCTGGCCCACGCGGATGCCCGCGATGTTGGGGTCGTCGGGCTTGACCTTGGCCACCAGTTCGCGCAGCTCGGGGCTCAGATCGATGCCCTCAATGTCCACCGCCAGGCGCGGCGGCGAGGTCACGAAAAACTGCTTGGCCACCAGCGCGCCATCGGACTCGATGGTGACGCGTGAATACTCAGGGGCAGGCCACACGCGCACGGCCACGATGGTGGCGCCGCGCGCAATCTGCTGTGTGCCCAGCAGCAGTACCAGGCTGCTGGCGCGCAACACGGCGCGGCGCGAGGGCAGGGGGGCTTGGCGGGCAGGCAAGGTGGGTTCGTT
Organism: Acidovorax sp. FG48; assembly: GCF_057809085.1. Taxonomy (NCBI): domain Bacteria; kingdom Pseudomonadati; phylum Pseudomonadota; class Betaproteobacteria; order Burkholderiales; family Comamonadaceae; genus Acidovorax; species Acidovorax sp. FG48. The sequence goes on from NZ_JBMDJH010000005.1 coordinate 207,240, forward strand.
CACGGCGTCTCAGAGAGCTTGCAGCAGGCTGCGCCCGGTAGCGGTGGGGGCATGCAGCGTGACCTTCCTTTCGGTGTCGTCCGTTGCTTCAATGTGAATAGCAAGGTCTGCAAGCGGGGTAAGCGCTGCAGCCTTTTCCGGCCATTCTGCCACCTTGAGACCGGGGTTGGCAAAAATGTCCCTGAAACCGGCGTCTTCCCACTCGCGCGGATCGTCAAAACGGTAGAAGTCGAAGTGCCAGATCGAAATGCCTGGTGCCTCGTGGGGCTCCACCACGGCATAGGTGGGGCTCTTGATGCGGCCCTGCACGCCCAGGGCGCGCAGCAGGTGGCGCACCAGGGTGGTCTTTCCCGCACCCAGGTCGCCGTGCAGGGTCACGAAGGCGTTGGCCAGCAAGGGTTGTGCGGCCAGGCGCTGAGCAAAGGCGGCGGTGTCTTCCTCGCCATGCCAGATGAATTGGCGCGTGGGTTCGGCAGAAGTGTCGGCAGGGGGGGCGCCAGGGGCATCGCTGCCGCTTTCTACAATCTGGCCGGTATGTGGTGCAACAGTCAACTCGTTCCTCAAATGCAGGAGTGGGCCCGCGAGCTGGGATTTTCCCAAATCGGCGTGGCGGGGGTGGACTTGTCTGCGGCCGAGCCGGGTCTAGCGGCCTGGCTGGCGCAGGGCTTCCATGGTGACATGCATTACATGGCATCCCACGGCATGAAGCGCGCGCGGCCGGCCGAACTGGTGCCCGGCACCGTGAGCGTGATCACGGCGCGCATGGATTATTTGCCGCGCGACACGGCCAGGGATGCGCCGGGGGGCTGGCAGGCGGCCGAACTCTCCCGCCTGCAGCGCCCGCACGAGGGCATCGTCTCCGTCTATGCCCGTGGAAGGGATTACCACAAGGTGCTGCGCGCCCGGCTGCAAAAGCTCAGCGACCGCATTGCCGAGGCCATCGGCCCGTTTGGCCACCGCGTGTTCACCGACTCCGCCCCGGTGCTGGAGGCCGAGCTGGCTGCGCGCAGCGGCCAGGGCTGGCGCGGCAAACACACGCTGGTGCTCAACCGCGAGGCCGGGTCCATGTTCTTCTTGGGCGAGATTTATGTGGACATGGCGCTGCCACCGAGCGAGCCCGTCACCGCGCACTGCGGCAGCTGCAGTGCGTGCATCGACATCTGCCCCACGCAGGCGATCATCGCGCCGCACCGCATCGACGCGCGGCGCTGCATCTCGTACCTCACCATCGAACACGCCGGGCCCATCCCTGTGGAACTGCGCCCTCTGCTGGGCAACCGCATCTATGGCTGCGATGACTGCCAGCTGATTTGCCCCTGGAACAAGTTTGCCCAGGTCAGCCGCCTGCCCGACTTTGACGAGCGCAAAGGCCTATCCGGCCAGCAGCTGGTGCACCTGTTTGCGTGGGACGAAGCCACCTTCTTGCGCATGACCGAGGGCGGCCCCATTCGTCGCATTGGCCATGAACGCTGGCTGCGCAACGTGGCGGTGGCGCTGGGCAATGCGCTGCGCGCCACCGGCGACGAGGCCTTGCGCACGGCGCTGCAGTCACGCGCAGAGGACGCCAGCGCGCTGGTGCGGGAGCATGTGGCCTGGGCGCTGGAGGCGGGTTGAGGGCGTTTTTGAAAAAAATCGCCTGGTAGCGCTAGTGCAACATGCCTAAGTAGCTATCAAAATAGGAGTGATAACCGTTGCGCCGGGTCCTTACTGCGCCAGCAGCCCCGTCTTCCGCAAGGTGCCCACCAGTCCCTGGACAAACTCCGCATACCCTGCGGCGTTGGCGTGGATCTGGTCGGACCGCAACCGCTCTTGCGCGAGCACGCTCGACCAGCCTTTGGCGTGCAGCGGGATCTTCAGCTCCTCGGCAATCTCTTCGTACATCGGGTGGTCGCTCAGGCGGCCGGCAGCGGCCATCAGCGATAGCTCCGGCACGGCCACCAGCAGCACCTGCGCGCCGCTGCCGTTGGCCTCGCTGCAGATGCGCAGGATGTTGGCGCGCGTGGTGGCCGCACTCTGGCGCCGCAAAAAGTCGTTGCCGCCAATGCTTACGATGACCAGCGCGAGCTGGTGCTGCTGCAACAGGCCCGGCAGGCGCGTGAGCGCCTGGGCCGAGGTGTGTCGCCCGACACGCCTCCGTTCACCACCTTCCAGCCCGTCAGGCGCGCTAGCTCGGCCGGGTAGGCGGTGTCGGCCGTGGCACCCACGCCCGATGTGAGCGAGTCGCCCAGCGTCAGCACCGTGGCGCCCGGCGGCACCGCTTGGGCACGCGGCGGTTTGCGGCCACACGCGACCATGCTCAAGGTGGCGACCAGACTGGCGCCCAGCAGCCGCCTGCGGTTCAGACCCCGGCTCATCGCAGCACCCCCAGCGCAAACGGCAGGCTCACAATGCCCAGCAAGGTGGACAGCGTGACCAGCCCCGCCACATACGGCCCGTTGTAGCCCATGCGCGCCGCCAGCACATAGCAAGTCGATGCCGTGGGCAAGGCTGCAAAGGCCAGGAGCACCGTCGTCTGCACGGCGTCGAGACCGAACATGCGGGCCATGCCAAACGCCACCAGCGGCTGCACTAGGTGGCGGATGGCCAGCACCGACACGCTGAGCGTCTTGCCGCGCGTGAGCAGACCAAACTGCAGCCCCGCCCCGGCCGCCATCAGGCCTAGCGCGAGTGATGCGGAGCTGATGCGGCTGACCGTGGGCACCGCCCATTCGGGGATCTGAAAGCCCAGCAGATTGGCCGCCAGCCCCGAAGCGGTGGCAATGATCAGCGGGTTGCGCAACAGCTCGCGGGCAAAGCTGTGTTGCCCATGGCGGGCCATGGGCCAAACAGCCGCCACGTTGAACAGCGGCACACACACACCGATCAGCACGGCAATCATCAACAGGCCCTGGGTGCCCGCTAGCCGCTCGGCAATCGCCAGGCCAATGAAGGAGTTGAAGCGGAACGCCACCTGCGCGCTGGCTGCATGGTCGCGCACATCGATGTGCTTGCCCACCCAGGGCCAGTGCGGCAGGCTGTAGGCCAGTGCGATGCCGATCACGCCCGACAGCATGCCTGCGCCAATCAGCCCCGACGCCGCACCAATATCCATCGGGCTTTTGACGATGGACTGAAAAAGCAGCACCGGGAACAGCAGGTAGTACACCAGGCTCTCCACTGGCTGCCAGACCGAGCGGTTCAGGGCGGTGTACCGGCAGATCAGGTAGCCCAGGAAGATGAGTGAAAAATCGGGGAGCAGGAGTTGGGCGTAGTTCACGCACCGAGAATACTTGATGCATGGCAAGCCGGTGGGGGGTTCCCAGCCGGTTGAGTGGGGCAGGGAGGCTGCGCACCCGCGCCCATTTTTAGGGTTAGCCCTTATGTGGAATCCGCAGGGCGGTTTGGCGGGTGTTGCGCATACCATCGGCGCTGTTTGTTGTTACCCCGCACGAAGGAGATTTCCATGCATCGTCGTCAATGGCTTGCGCTGACCGTACTGGCTGCCGCAGCTGGATCGGCTGCCGCACAAGGCTACCCCAACAAGGTGATCCGACTGGTTGTGCCCTTTGCACCCGGTGGCACCACCGACATCATTGCGCGCGTGATCGCCGAACCCCTGGGCCGCGTGCTCGGCCAGAGCGTGATTGTGGACAACAAGGCCGGTGGCGGCGGCATTGTGGGGGCAGCCGAACTCGCCCGCGCCACGGCCGACGGCTACACGCTGGGCGTGGCAACGGTGTCCACCACCGCCGCCAACCCTGCCATCAACCCCAAGACGCCGTACAACCCGCTGACAGACTTCTCGCCCATCATCAACATTGCGGCCACGCCCAACATCATTGCGGTGAACCCCAGCTTCCCGGCCAAGGACTACAAGTCGTTCGTGGCCGAACTGAAGAAGTCGCCCGGCAAATATTCGTACTCGTCGTCCGGCACGGGCGGTATCGGCCACCTGCAGATGGAGCTGTACAAGAACCTCTCGGGCACCTTTGTGACCCACATCCCCTACCGCGGTGCGGGCCCGGCCCTGAACGACACCGTGGCCGGCCAGGTGCCCATGATTTTTGACAACCTGCCTTCGGCGCTGCCCTTCATCAAGGAAAACCGCCTGGTGCCCATCGTCGTCGCAGCGCCCCAGCGCGTAGCGGCCCTGCCCAATGTGCCCACCTTCAAGGAACTGGGCCTGGAGCCGGTGAACCGCATGGCCTACTACGGCATCGTGGGCCCCAAGGGCTTGCCCAAGGATGTGGTGGACAAGATCAACGCCGGTGTGCGCAAGGCCCTGGAAGACCCGGCCGTGAAGAAGCGCATCGAAGACACGGGCTCGCTCGTGATCGGCAACACGCCCGAGCAGTTTGCCGAGCAGATCAAGGCCGAGTTCGCGGTCTACAAGGATGTGGTCGTCAAGCAGAAGCTGACGCTGGAATAAAAGCCACCGCTTCTGTCCCCAGCCGCCTTCGGGCGGCTTTTTTGTGCCCGTGGAGCTGAATGCACGCGATGCGTGCTATGGTTTTTGGATGCTTGCTCCCAGTCTGAATGCCATCGACACCTTTGTGGACGCCCTGTGGCTGGAGGACGGCCTGTCGCGTAACACGCTGGCCGCCTACCGGCGCGACCTGACGCTGTACGCACAGTGGCTGGCCGACCAGCAGCCTGCGCTGGCGCTGGACGACACGGCCGAACACCACCTGCAGGCCTACTTTGCCGCCCGCCACGCGCAGACGCGCGCCACTTCGGCCAACCGGCGCCTGACGGTGTTGCGCCGCTACTTTCACTGGGCGCTGCGCGAGCGGCGCATCACCACCGACCCCACCGTGCGGCTGCAGGCCGCACGCCAGCCACTGCGCGTGCCCAAGACCTTGTCGCAGGCGCAGGTGGAGGCGCTGCTGAACGCGCCCGACCTGGGCAACCCCCTGGGCCTGCGCGACCGCACCATGCTGGAGCTGATGTACGCCAGCGGCCTGCGCGTGACCGAGCTGGTCACGCTCAAGACCTTCCAGGTCGGCCTGAACGAGGGCGTGCTGCGCGTGATGGGCAAGGGCAGCAAGGAGCGTCTGGTGCCGTTCGGCGAAGAGGCCCGTGCTTGGCTGCAGCGCTATCTGGCCGAGGCCCGTGGCGCCATCCTGGGCGGGCAGCAGACGGACGACCTGTTCGTCACCCAGCGCGGCAGCGGCATGACGCGGGTGATGTTTTGGGTCATCGTCAAAAAGTGGGCGCAGGTGGCGGGCATCACGGTGCCGCTGTCGCCCCACACGCTGCGCCATGCATTTGCCACGCACCTGCTCAACCACGGTGCCGACCTGCGCGTGGTGCAGCTGCTGCTGGGCCATGCGGATATCTCCACCACCACCATCTACACCCACGTGGCGCGCGAGCGGCTCAAGTCCTTGCACGCGCAGCACCACCCAAGGGGCTAGCGCGCTGAGCGGCGCGCCAGACCAGTTTTCCTAAACCACAATAAGGAGACATTGCATGAAAAAACTCATCGCTGGTGCATTGCTGTTGGGGGCTGCGTCCCTGGCCATGGCGCAGGCCTGGCCCACAGCCAAGCCCATCCGCCTCATCGTGGGGTACCCGCCAGGCGGCGGCATCGACTTTGCAGCGCGCACCGTGCAGGTGCCGCTGCAGGAGCTTCTCAAACAGCAGATCGTGGTGGACTACAAGCCCGGTGCTGGCGGCATGCTGGCGGCCACGGAGCTGACCCGGGCCGCGCCCGATGGCTACACGCTGCTCTTGGCCAATACCGGCCCGTTCGCCATCGCACCCTACTTGCAGCGCAAGATGCCGTATGACCCGCTCAAGCAGTTCAGCTACATCGGCCAGATCAGCCAGGGCAGCTACATCGCGGTCACCCGGCCGGACCACCCGGCCAAGGACTTGAAGGAATGGGTGGCGTCGGCCAAGGCCAATGCAGGCAAGGTGAACTTTGCATCGGGCGGCGCCGGCACGTCCACCCACCTGAATGGCGAGCTGATGAACCAGGCAACGGGGCTGGATGTGACGCATGTGCCCTACAAAGGCAGCGCCCCGGCTGTGCAGGACTTGATCGGTGGACAGACGCAGTTGTTGATCGATGCGGGGCCGGTGCTGCTGCCGCAGGTCAAGGGCGGCAAGCTCAAGGCCTTAGCAGTGACGGGCCCGCGCCGCGACCCGCAGTTGCCTGACGTGCCCACAGTGAGCGAACTGGGCCTTGGCGGCATGGAGTCTGTCGGCTTCCAGGGGCTGGTGGGTCCCGCAGGCCTGCCCAAAGAGGTGGTGGACAAGTTGGCTGCCGAACTGGCCAAGGTGCTTGCTCAAGCGGAGGTGAAGGCCAAGTTTGCATCCACAGGTTCGGAGGTACATTCCCTCGGGCCCACGGAGTTCTTCAGCTTTGTGAAGGGCGAGAACGACAAGTGGGCCAAGCTGATCCGCGAGCGCAAGCTCGAACTGGATTGACGGGTGGACCGGACGGCCGCCCATCGAACTCTTCTCCATTGGCTCTCACCATGAATCTGCATTTCTCTCGCCGCCAGTTGGTGGCCGCCGCTGCGGTCGCGTTGGCGGTCTCGCCCGTCGTGGCTTCGGCCCAGGCGTGGCCCGCCAAACCCATCCGCATCATCGTGGCCTACCCGGCGGGGGGCGTGAGCGACAACATCGCCCGCGCGCTGGCCGACAAGCTGGCCATGCAACTGGGCACCCCCGTGGTCATTGAAAACAAGGCGGGCGCCAGTGGCAGCCTGGGCGTGGACGCGGTGGCCAAGGCGGCGCCCGATGGCTACACGCTGGGTTTTGCGGCGGTCAGCCCTCTGGCGCTCAACCCACACCTGGGCAAGTCCCCCTTCGATCCGCAAAAGGACATCGCGCCCGTGGTCAGCGTGATGTATTCGCCCGTGCTGCTACTGGGCACGCCCGCGAGCCGGGCGACCGACTTCAAGGACCTGATCGCGCGTGCGCGGGCCCAGCCCGGATCGGTGCGCTGGGCCACGTCGGGGCAGGCGTCGCTGGGGCACATCATGCTGGAGCAGATCCAGTCGGTGGCACAGGTGCAGATCACGCACATCCCCTACAAGGGCGGCGGCCAGCAGATGAATGACGCGCTGGGCGGGCAGTTTGAGGTGCTATCGACCAACGCCGGCCCGGCGGTGCTGCAGCATATTCAGGCGGGCAAACTCAAGTCGCTGGCGGTGGGGGCTCCGGCACGGCTGGACTCGCTGCCCCAGGTGCCCACGCTGGCCGAGCTGGGTCAGCCAGCGGCCAATCTCTCGTCCCTGTTCGGCCTCTATGCCCCGGCGCAGACGCCCAAGACGGTCATCACACGCATCAACACTGAGGTGAACAAGGCGCTGGCGCTGCCGGACATCCGCGCCAAGCTCGATGCCACCGACAACGTGCCCACCGGCGGCACCACGGCCGAGTTCGCACGCCAGATTGCACTGGAGTCCGATAACAACGCGCGCATCATCCGCGCGGCGGGAATCCAGGGCAACTGACCGTATGCAGGGGTTGAAGCCCCAGAAACGCCACAGGCCCTGTCGAAGCAGGGCCTGTGGGCTTTTTGGGGGGAAGAACGGGGCTATTCTTCGTTCAGGCTCTCGGCCCAGGTCAGCGCCTGCAGGTGGGCCCAGTTCACCTGGCGGTTGGACAGGTGCAATGCATCGGCGTTCTTGGCAAAGGCCACTTCATCGCCGCTTTCGCAGGCCTTGGTCAGCTCCAGGAACGGGGCAAACACGCCGGTGCCGCGCAGCAGGGCATCCATCACCGGTTCGGGCAGAGCCACGGAATCCAGCGCCTTTTCGAGCGGCACGCCCAGCATGGTGTCCAGCAGCGAAAACACGCCGACCACGAAGGCGTTGTCGCACTCTTCAGGCGGCAGCAGCTCTGCGGCCAGCAGCTCCATCAGGCGGCCGCGCACCACGGCAGTCTGGCCCACGGCCGGTGGCGCTCCACCAGCCCGCGAGGTGGTCATCAAGAGGGCTGCCCAGCGGAACAGCTTTTTCAGCCCCAGGATCATCACTGCATGGCGGAACGAGGTGATCTCGCACGACAGGCCAAAACCCGACGAGTTGATGAAACGCAGCAGGTTGAAAGACAGGGTGGGGTCTTTCTTGAGCAGGTCTTCGATCTCGGCCGTGCTGGCCTGTTTACGCACCAGGTTGATGAGCTGAATGATCGTGGCCTGCGAGGGGCGGATGGTGGTGGCCTTGACCAGCGAGGGGTGGGCGAACCAGTAGCCCTGGAACAGCTTCACGCCCAGGTCACGCATCAGCTCGTATTGCGCCGCCGTTTCGACCTTCTCGGCCACCAGCGTGGCCTTGCTGTGGGTGGTGGCAAATTTGACCAGGGGAGCTGCCAGCTCGGGCTTGAAGGCTTGCATGTCCAGCTTGATAAAGGCGGCCATGGGCAGCCAGCTGGTGTAGGCGCGCTTGAGGGCCTGTTGGTCAAACGCCAGGCGAAAGCCCCGTGTGCGCAGTGCTTCCAGGGTGGGCAGACGGCCTTCGATTTCTTCCTGGGTGGCGCCCTCGGGCAGGGGCGGGACTTCCAGCACCACCTTTTCGGGGTGGATCAGCTCCAGGTGGCCGCCTGAGAGACTGTCGTGCGTGCAGTTGATGAACACCGTCTTCTTGCCCACCAGGGCCTCGGTGCCCGCATAGGACAGGGCATTGAAGAGCAGGGCCGCATCGCTGGCGGCGGTGTGCGAGTCGGATGCGGTGGAACGGTCGAACAGCTCGTAGCCATAGACCGCGCGGCTTTCGTCCACGATGGCCTGGCGCGCAATGATGGCAAGGTTCTCGTCCACGGGTTCGACCGCAGGCGCTGCGGCGTCCGGGGTGTCTTGTTCGGGTGTGCTCGACATGGGGTCCACTGAAATGAAAGGCTGACGATCATTCTAGACCGCCAGGCGCCGGCGGAGAACCAAAGTCTTGCCAGGGGCCGCCAGCGTGGCGGCGGCGCCTGTCAGTCGCCGATGTGGTCGGCCCAGGCCAGTGCCTGCAGGTGGGCAAAGTTGATCTGCTGGCTGGTCAGATGCAGCAGGCCGGCCGTTCGGTCGAACACGGCATCGTCGCTGGATTCGCAGGCCTCGGCCAAGGTCAGCAGATCGCCCAGGAAGCCCTCGCGCCGCAGCAGCGCAGCGGCCACGGGCTCGGGCACGTTGAGCAGGCCGATGGCGGATTCCATGGGCATCGACAGCATCACATCCAGCAGCGAGAAGATGCCCACCACAAACGCCTGGTCGGCCTCCTCGGGCGGCAGGGTCTCCAGCGCCAGCAGCTCCATCAGGCGTCCGCGCACCACGGCGGTGTGGCCCACCGAAGAGGGCGTGCCGTTGTTGCGCGATGCGGTCAGCAGCAGCGCCGCCCAGCGGAACAGCTTTTTCAGGCCCATGAGCATCACGGCCTGGCGGAACGAGGTGATCTCGCGCGAGAGCCCAAACCCGGCCGAATTGATGAGGCGCATCAGGTTGAAGGCCAGGCCCGCATCCTTCTTGAGCACTTCCTCAATCTCGTCCGTGCTGGCCTGTTTGCGCACCTGGTTGATGAGTTCGATGATGCTGGCCTGCGAAGGCGTGAGCAGCTTGGTCTCGACAAGGGCCGGGCGGGCGAACCAGTAGCCCTGGAACAGCTGTACACCCTGGCTGGACACCATGTCGTATTGCTGGGCCGTTTCGACCTTCTCCGCGATCAGCTCGGCCTTGCTGTGGCGGCCTGCGTAGCTGATCAGCACGGCCAGCTGGTCGGGCGCCAGCACCGACAGGTCCAGCTTGATGTAGTCCGCCAGGGGCAGCCAGGGGGCGTACGCCGACTGCAGCACCGTGTGGTTGAAGGCCAGGTGAAAGCCCCGGTCGCGCAGCTCGGTCAGGATGGGCAGGCGCGTGGCGACCTCTTCGGCGGCCGCATGGCCCAGGGGCGGAATCTCCAGCACCACCTTGTCCGGGTCCACCAGCTCCAGGTGGCCGCCCGACAGGCTTTCGTGGGTGCAGTTGACGAAGATCAGCTTCTTGCCCACCAGCTCTTCGGTGCCGGCGTGCGATAGGGCGGTGAACACCAGGATCACGTCGGTCGCGGCCGTGTGGGCGGCGCCGCTGCGCGAGCGGTTGAACAGCTCGTAGCCCACCACCACCTGCTGCGCGTTCACGATGGCTTGGCGCGCAATCATGGCGACCGACGACTGGTTGCCGGGTGGGGGCGCGGGCGGTGTGCCGGGGGTGAAAGCTTGGGTCATGGGTGTGGGCTGTGTGTTCTTGAAATAGGGAGCGCGGGCCCGCAGAGGGCATCGCCGGGAATTGTAGGAGTCATCGTATTCCCCTCAGGTTGTCCGCAGGCTCTATGCCATGGTGTGCGGGTCAGGCTTGCTGCAGCCAGCGCAGCTCGGCGTCGCTGAACCCGGCGCTGCGCCGCGCGGACTCATTGAACGGGGGCTTCAGGCGGGGGGCTTCGTACCGCTGCACCAGCGTGCCGTACAGGGTTTCCGGGTCCTGGCCCGCGCGTTCGCACAGCCAGCGGTACCAGTGGTTGCCGATGGCCACATGGCCCACCTCGTCGTTCAGGATCACGTCCAGGATGGCAACGGCGGCCAGGGCATCGGGTGTGCCCACCTGGCGCAGTTTGGCCTGGATCTGGGGCGTGGCATCCAGCCCCCGGGCTTCGAGCGTGCGGGGCACCAGGGCCATGCGCGCCAGCACGTCGTGCCGGGTCTTCTCGCACATGGTCCACAGGCCCTGGTGGGCCGGAAAGTCGCCATAGTCGTGGCCCTGGCTGCGCAGGTGGTCGCGCAGCAGCCTGAAGTGTTTGGCCTCTTCGGCCGCCACGCGCATCCAGTCCAGGTAGTAGTCGCGCGGCATGCCATTAAAGCGCCACACGGCATCCAGCGCCAGGTTGATGGCGTTGAACTCGATGTGGGCGATGGCGTGGATGAGAATAACGCGGCCCTCTGGGGTGGCAGGCGAGCGGCGGGCCACCTGGGTGTGGCGCAGCAGCTCGGGGCGCTCGGGGCGGCCGGGCAGGGCGTCTGGATCGGTGGGGGCCGCAGGGGCGGTGTCTGCTATTGAAAGCGTAGCTGCTTGGGCAAACAGTTCTAGCGCTGCAGCCGCTTTTTGTTCGGGGTCTGCCAGGCACAAGACCTGCAGTGCACGGTGGCGAAGCTCCATCCTTACAATTCTAGGCCTTGCCATCGGCACCAAGGCTTGCGCTTTGTAACGATTGGCGACCTCTCAGGGCGCGCCATGGCGTGCCGCTTCTTTGGTTTCTGCGGAGTGGGTGCATGGCAATTTACGAACTCGACGGTGTGGCTCCCCAAGTGGCAGCGTCGGCCTGGGTGGCCGACAGCGCACAGGTGATGGGCAATGTGGTGCTGGGCGAAGACGCCAGCGTGTGGTTTGGCACCGTGGTGCGCGGCGACACCGAGAGCATCACCATCGGCGCGGGCTCCAACATCCAGGACGCGAGCGTGCTGCACGCCGACTTCGGCAAGCCCCTGGTCGTGGGCGAGCGCGTGACGGTGGGCCACCAGGTCATGCTGCACGGCTGCACCATTGGCGACGAATCGCTGATCGGCATTGGCGCCGTGGTGCTCAATGGCGCCAAGATTGGCAAGAACTGCCTGGTGGGCGCGGGCGCGCTGGTCACCGAGGGCAAGGAGTTTCCCGATGGCTCCATGATCATTGGCAGCCCCGCCAAGGCGGTGCGTGAACTCACCCCTGAGCAGATCGAAGGCCTGCGCCAGAGCGCCCAACACTACATTGACAATGCACGCCGCTTCCAACGCGGCCTGCGCAAGATTGGCTGAGCGCGGCATCGTCGCCGCCCGCCACCTCATTTTTCCTGGAATCCTGCGTGTCTGAACTCCACAAGTTTCTTTTCGATGGTCTGCCCGTGCGCGGCATGATCGTGCGCCTGACCGATGCCTGGACCGAAATCCTGAAGCGCCGGGCGAGCAACACCGCCACCGGCGCCTACCCCGCGCCGGTGAGCGAGTTGCTGGGCGAGATGGCCGCCGCCGGTGTGCTCATGCAGTCCAACATCAAGTTCAACGGTGCGCTGGTGCTGCAGGTGTTTGGGGACGGCCCCGTCAAGCTGGCCGTGGCTGAGGTGCAGTCGGACCTGAGCCTGCGCGCCACCGCTACCGTGAATGGTGAGGTGCTGCCGGACGCAAAGCTGAGCCAGATGGTCAATGTGGGCGGCGGTGGCCGCTGCGCCATCACGCTCGACCCCAAGGACCGCCACCCGGGCCAGCAGCCCTACCAGGGCGTGGTGCCCCTGCATGGCGACCACCACGAGAAGCTGGAGCGCCTGTCGGACGTGCTGCAGCACTACATGCTGCAGTCCGAGCAGCTCGACACCATTTTGGTGCTGGGCGCGAACGACCAGGTGGCCGCAGGCCTCTTGATCCAGCGTATGCCCATCAAGGGCGAGGGCAACCTGGCCGCGGGCCTCTCGCACCGCGAGAACGAAGACCAGATCGGCCACAACGAGGACTACAACCGCATTGCGCACCTGGCCTCCAGCCTGACCCGTGAGGAACTGCTGACGCTGGACGTGGACACTATCCTGCGCCGCCTGTTCTGGGAAGAAAAGCTGCTGCGCTTTGAACCCCAGCAGGGCGCCAGCGGCCCGCGCTTTGCATGCACCTGCAGCCGCGAGCGCGTGAGCAACATGCTGCGCAACCTGGGCGCTGAAGAGGCCGAGAGCATCCTCGCCGAGCGCGACGACATCGAAGTGGGTTGCGAGTTCTGTGGCCAGCAGTACCGGTTTGATGCCGTGGATGCCGCACAGATTTTCGTCTCGCCCGCCGCTGCTCAGCCCCCGGGGCCCACAGGCATCCAGTAGCCGTCTGCAGCCTCCATCGGGCGCGGTGGTCGGCTGACCATCGTTGACAATCGCCCCCGCCATCCCCGCCTAAGATTCCTGGGTCACCCTGCAGCAGCGCCTGCCGCTGCCAGGGGCCGGCGCACAAGGTCCGATCGCAAGGCCTGTGTGCGTTCAAGCGATCAGTTCCGGTCGCGCAGGAAATGAACGAGGGGTGTCATGCAGTTTCTTCGCCGTGTTCTGGGGAGCCACCGGGCCAGCTCGGCTGCGCCTCCGCTGGCGCTGTACGACAGTGCAGCGGCACCAGATTCGCGGCATGCGGACACCCTGCTTGCCGCGCTGGACATCGACGCAGCCATCAACGCCCACGAGCGGTGGAAAGACCGGCTGATGGACTACTTGGAGGGCCGCACCACCGTCGGGCTGGACCCGGCCCAGGTGCGCCGCGCCGACCAGAGCGCGCTGGGCCGCTGGCTGCATGGCGTGGGCGGCGAGTTGCTGGGCGACCAGCCTGCCTATCCGCTGCTGGTGGCGCGCTACCAATACTTTCATGAGCAGGCTGCCACCCTGGTGGAACTGGCCCAGCAGGGCGAATGGGACCGGGCCGTGCAGGTGCTCAATGGCGGTTACCGCTACGGCTCCAGCCAGGTGGTGTTGCTTCTGAAGGAGCTCAAACGCGGTCTGGCGTAACGGCTGGTGGTGGTGTCGTATCCCGCTGCTCGACCAGTGCGGTGAACAGCCGGTGCTCACAAATGGGGTCGCTGCACTTCTCGCAGTTCCAGGCGCGCAACCGGGCCGTTCTGGGCGCGTTTTCAGTGTCTAATGCGGCCCTTGCGCTAGTGGAATATGCCTGAGGTGCTACATTTTGTATAGCAATGAGCGCATTGCGAGTGCGCTGCTCGCCCGTTCCGTACACCACGCGGTAGGGTATCGCCGCAGCCGCCAGGGCCGCACGCAGCCGGGTATCGCAGGCCTCCTGCGCAGTCCGTTCCTCGGCAGGACAGGGCTGATCGAGACCCATCAGCAGGGTCAATGCCACCGCGTCGGACTCTGCCTGCGGCGCGGGCGCGGGCGGGGTGTGGTCCAGGTGCGGGTGGTGCAGGGCGATGCGCACCGTGCCGGGAGTGATATGCTGCTGCAGCGCCTGTGCCAACGCCTCCACGCCCGTGTAGGGCGCGCCCAGCAGGGCAATCAAGGGAGCGGGGGGAGGGGACTGCCGCACGGGGGTGAATGAAGCGCAGGCCATTGGTCAATGGCTGCGTTGTGGGTGTGGACGGTGCGGGGTGGTCCAAGGCGGCTGAGTGACCCCGCACGGCAGGTCAGCGGGGTGTGAACTGCACGTACACCTCGTTGGGCTTGACCATGCCCAGCTCGCTGCGCGCCTTTTCTTCCACCATATCGAGGCCTTCCTTGAGATCGTGCACCTCCGAGGTCAGCCGCGCATTCGCCTGGCGGGCCTGTTCGTTGGCCGCCTTCTGCACATCAATCTGCCGCTGCATCGCATTGACGCGCGGCACGCTGCCCCGCCCCAGCCAGAGCTGGGCGTGCAGCGCTGCCAGCAAGGCCAGCAGGATGACGGGGACGATGCGGGAGACCAATGGAGGGCTCGCTCAGGCGAGGGCTGCCAGGGGCTCAGCGCAGGTTGTAGAACGCAGCGCGGCCAGGGTACTGCGCGATGTCGCCCAGGTCTTCCTCAATGCGCAGCAGCTGGTTGTACTTGGCGATGCGGTCCGAGCGCGACAGCGAGCCGGTCTTGATCTGGCCCGCATTCGTGCCCACCGCGATGTCGGCAATGGTGCTGTCCTCGGTCTCGCCCGAGCGGTGCGAGATCACGGCGGTGTAGCCGGCGCGCTTGGCCATCTCGATCGCAGCGAAGGTCTCGGTCAGCGTACCGATCTGGTTGATCTTGATCAGGATCGAGTTGGCGATGCGCTTGTCGATGCCTTCCTTCAGGATCTTGGTGTTGGTCACGAACAGGTCGTCACCCACCAGCTGCACCTTGTCGCCCAGGCGTTCGGTCAGGTGTTTCCAGCCGTCCCAGTCGCCTTCGTGCATGCCGTCTTCGATGCTGATGATCGGGTACTTGTCCACCCAGGCCGCCAGCATGTCCGTCCACTGCTGGGCGGTGAGCTTGAGGCCGCCTTCGCCTTCCAGCACATAGTGGCCATCCTTGTAGAACTCGCTCGCGGCGCAGTCCAGGCCCAGGGCGATTTGCTCGCCTGCCGTGTAGCCCGCAGCTTCGATGGCTTGCAGGATCAGGCGGATGGCTGCTTCGTGGTTTTCAACGCTGGGGGCAAAGCCGCCTTCGTCGCCCACGGCGGTGCTGATGCCCTTGTCGTGCAGGATCTTCTTGAGCGCGTGGAACACTTCGGCGCCCCAGCGCACGGCTTCGCGGAACGTGGGCGCGCCCACCGGGATGATCATGAACTCCTGCAGGTCCAGGCTGTTGTTGGCGTGTGCGCCGCCGTTGATCACGTTCATCATGGGCACGGGCAGTTGCACGCTGCCCATGCCGCCCAGGTAGCGGTACAGGGGCAGGCCAGACTCTTCGGCGGCGGCGCGGGCCACAGCCATCGACACGGCCAGCATGGCGTTGGCGCCCAGGCGGCTCTTGTTCTCGGTGCCATCGAGGTCGATCAGGGTCTTGTCCAGGAAGGCCTGCTCGGAGGCATCCAGGCCTAGAACGGCTTCGCTGATCTCGGTGTTGATGTATTCCACGGCCTTGAGCACGCCCTTGCCCAGGTAGCGGCCCTTGTCGCCGTCGCGCATTTCAATGGCTTCACGGCTGCCCGTGGAGGCGCCCGACGGCACGGCGGCCCGGCCCATCACGCCCGATTCGAGCAACACGTCGCATTCGACGGTGGGGTTGCCGCGGCTGTCCAGAATCTCGCGACCGACGATGTCAACGATGGCACTCATGGTTTTCCTTTTGCAGAAGTTTCAAATCAAATCAGTCTCTAGCGCACGATGTATAAGCGCTAGCAGCTATTAATTAGTGAGCAAGGCTGGTGTGTGGACTCAGACGCCTTCGACGCACACCATGCGCATGATGGCTGCGCCTTCGCGGGCGGCCTTGGCTTTCTGGTACTCGGGCGTGTCGTAGAAAGCACGGGCGGCCTCAAAGCTCGGGAATTTCAGCAGCACGGTGCGGCCGGGGTTCCAGTCGCCTTCCAGCACTTCCACCTTGCCGCCGCGAATGCACACCTCGGCGCCATGCGCCTGCATGGCCAGCGTGCTCCACTTTTTGTACTCTTCGTACTGCTGAGGGTTGGTGACGGTGACGGATGCGATGACGTAACCACTGCTCATGTCTCAAGCTCCAAAGTTGTTTTCGAGGAATCCGTTTTTCTTGGTGACGTCGTCGAGCGCCACCAAGGTCTCCAGCAGCGCCTTCATGTGCTTGAGTGGCACGGCGTTGGGGCCGTCCGACCAGGCCTCGGCGGGGCGGGGGTGGGTTTCCATGAACAGGCCCGCAACCCCCACGGCCACACCGGCACGCGCCAGCACGGGCACCATGTCGCGCGCGCCACCGCTCACGGCGCCCAGGCCGCCGGGCTTTTGCACCGAGTGGGTCACGTCGAACACCACCGGGGCGCCGGAGTTGCGCATCTCGGCCAGGCTGGTCATGTCTGCCACGAGGTTGTTGTAGCCAAAGCTCACGCCGCGCTCGCAGGCCAGGAACCGGTCTTCTGACAGCCCGACCTCGGCTGCTGCCGATCGGGCCTTGTCAATGACGTTCTTCATGTCCCAGGGCGCAAGGAACTGGCCCTTTTTGATGTTGACCGGCTTGCCGCTTTGCGCCACGGCGCGGATGAAATCAGTCTGGCGGCACAGAAAGGCAGGCGTTTGCAGCACATCCACCACGCTGGCCACCTCGGCCACGTGCGAGGTGTCGTGCACATCGGTCAGGATGGGCAACTGCAGCTGGCGGCGCACCTCATCGAGGATCTTCAAGCCCGCTTCCAGCCCCACACCGCGCTTGCTGGTGCCGGAGGAGCGGTTGGCCTTGTCGAAGGAGCCCTTGTAGATCAGCGGAATGCCCAGTGGGGCACAGGCTTGCTTGAGCTGGCCCGCGACCTCGAGCGACATCTCCAGGCCCTCGATGGAGCAGGTGCCCGCGATCAAAAAGAAACGCTGGTCCAGGCCGACATTGAATCCGCACAGCTGCATGGTGAGGTCCCCTTAGGCTTTTTTCGCGGCTTGCTGGTGTTCCACGGCCGCCTTGATGAAGGCGTTGAACAGCGGGTGGCCGTTCCAGGGCGTGGACTTGAACTCGGGGTGGAACTGCACGCCGATGAACCAGGGGTGGACGTTTTGCGGCAGCTCCACGATCTCGGTGAGCTGCTCGCGCTGCGTGAGCGCCGAGATCACAAGGCCTGCCTTGCGCAGCTGGTCCAGGTAGTTCACGTTGGCTTCGTAGCGGTGGCGGTGGCGCTCGGTGACCACATCGCCGTAAATGCTGTGCGCCAGCGTGTCCTTGGACACGTCCGAGCTTTGCGCGCCCAGGCGCATCGTGCCGCCCAGGTCGGAGTTCTCGTCGCGTGTCTTGATGGTGCCGTCGGCGTCCTTCCACTCGGTGATCAGGGCGATCACGGGGTGGGGCGTGGTGGGGTCGAACTCGGTGCTGTTGGCGTTGGCCAGGCCGGCCACATGGCGCGCGTATTCGATGGTGGCCACCTGCATGCCCAGGCAGATGCCCAGGTAAGGCACCTTGCGCTCGCGCGCAAACTGGGCCGTGGCGATCTTGCCTTCCACGCCGCGCTGGCCAAAGCCGCCGGGCACCAGGATGGCGTCGTACTTGGCGAGCTTGGCGGCTGCGTCGGCGCTGTCGATGGTTTCGGAATCGACATGGTCGATCTTCACGCGCACATGGTTGCGCATGCCGGCGTGGCGCAGGGCCTCGTTCACGGACTTGTAGCTGTCCGACAGGTCCACGTACTTACCGACCATGGCGATGGTGACTTCGCCTTGGGGGTGCTCGGTCTCGTGCACCAGGTCGTCCCAGCGCTTGAGGCTGGTGGGCGGGGTGTTCAGGCGCAGCTTGTCGCAGATCAGGCCGTCCAGGCCTTGTTCGTGCAGCATGCGGGGCACCTTGTAGATGGTGTCCACGTCCCACATGCTGATCACGCCCCATTCGGGCACGTTGGTGAACAGCGAGATCTTGGCACGCTCTTCCTCGGGAATGCGGCGGTCGGCACGGCACAGCAGCGCGTCGGCCTGGATGCCGATTTCGCGCAGCTTTTGCACGGTGTGCTGGGTGGGCTTGGTCTTGAGCTCGCCCGCTGCCGCAATCCAGGGCAGGTAGGTCAGGTGCACGAAGGCCGTGTTGTTCGGCCCCATGCGGAGGCTCATCTGGCGCACGGCTTCCAGGAACGGCAGCGACTCGATGTCGCCCACGGTGCCGCCGATCTCGACGATGGCCACGTCCACGGCATCGGGCGTACCGATGCCGGCGCCGCGCTTGATGAATTCCTGAATCTCGTTGGTGACGTGGGGGATGACCTGCACGGTCTTGCCCAGGTAGTCGCCGCGGCGTTCCTTCTCCAGCACGGACTGGTAGATCTTGCCCGTGGTGAAGTTGTTGGTTTTCTTCATGCGCGTTTCGATGAAACGCTCGTAGTGGCCCAGATCCAGGTCGGTTTCTGCGCCGTCATCGGTCACGAACACCTCGCCGTGCTGGAACGGCGACATGGTGCCCGGGTCTACGTTGATGTAGGGGTCAAGCTTGATGAGGGTGACTTTGAGTCCCCGCGATTCGAGGATCGCGGCAAGGGAGGCTGAGGCGATTCCCTTACCGAGGGAAGACACCACACCGCCGGTGACGAAGACAAATTTGGTCATGTCTTTTTTGGTGGTGGGAAATTGGGATTATAGATGGCACCCCGGCGACACCCCCGGGGGCAGGGTCACCCCCGTCTGCTAAATTCGCCCCATGAATGAGCTTGCTGGCAAACACATTGTTCTGGGTCTGAGTGGGGGCGTGGCTTGCTACAAGGCGGCCGATCTGTGCCGCCAGCTCATCAAGGAGGGCGCCACCGTGCAGGTGGTGATGACCGAGGCGGCCGAGCAGTTCATCACCCCGGTCACCATGCAGGCCCTGTCAGGCCGCACGGTGTATGGCTCGCAATGGGATGCCCGCGAGCCCAACAACATGCCCCACATCAATCTGAGCCGCGAGGCCGACGCGATCCTGATCGCGCCGTGCAGTGCGGACTTCATCGCGCGCCTGGTGCAGGGGCGTGCGGACGAGTTGCTCAGCCTGCTGTGTCTGGCGCGCCCCGCGCAGCGCGTGCCTTTGCTGCTGGCCCCTGCCATGAACCGCGAAATGTGGGCCCATCCCGCCACGCAACGCAATCTGGCGCAGGTGGCGCAGGACGGCGCCGTGGTGCTGGGCGTGGGCAATGGCGACCAGGCCTGTGGCGAGACGGGTGACGGCCGCATGCTGGAGCCGCTGGAGTTGCTGGACGAGCTGATCGCTTTTTTCACGCCCAAGACCCTTGCAGGCCGGTCGGTGCTCGTCACGGCGGGGCCCACGTTTGAAGCCATCGATCCGGTGCGTGGCATCACCAACCTGTCGAGCGGAAAGATGGGCTTTGCCGTGGCCCGTGCGGCGCGCGAGGCGGGTGCCGATGTCACCCTGGTCGCGGGGCCTGTGCATGTGCCCACGCCACGCGGTGTGCGGCGCGTCAATGTGCAATCTGCTCAGGAAATGCTGGCGGCCGTGCAGCGGCATGTGCAGGCTGCCTCGGTGTTTGTTGCCACGGCTGCGGTGGCCGACTGGCGCCCGGCCCACGCGTCTGACCAGAAGATCAAAAAAGACGGCTCAGGCCAGTCCCCATCGCTGGAGTTTGTCGAGAACCCCGACATTCTGGCCACCATCGCCAGGTCGCCCCATGCGCTGGAAGGCGACCTTTTCTGCGTGGGTTTTGCCGCCGAAAGCCATGACCTGCTGGCCCATGCCACAGCCAAAAGGGCGCGCAAGGGTGTCCCTCTCTTGGTTGGCAATATCGGCCCCGCCACCTTTGGGCAGGACGATAACGCACTGTTGCTGGTGGACGCGCAGGGCCACCGCGAGCTGCCCCGCGCGTCCAAACGGGTGCTGGCGCAGCAGCTCATTGCGGAGATCGCCGCGCGTTTGCCATCTATGCGTTCTTGACGATCACCACCGTGGGGAGGTGTGATGACAACTGGTGCTACCAAGCCTGATTGGGACACGCCGTCTGATGGCGATTTTGCGGCCTACGTGGAGCGCCTGACTGTCCAGAAACCTCTGCAGAAAGCCCCGGTGACGCAGGCTCCTGCTGCCGCTGCCGCTGCTGCCGCTGTCGGCAGAGCAGCCCGGGCGCCCAACGCCGGTGCACAAGCCCAGGCTCTGCCGCCCGATCTGCTGCAGGCGATGCGACCGCTGGCCGGTGTATTGCGCACGGTGCGTGCGGTGTTGCTCGTGATGGTGGTGTTGCACGGCATCGCACTTTTCCTGCTCGGTCATGGCTCGTTGCCCGGCTTGGTGGTCATGGGCGTGGTGTGGTGGGGGCTGGGCTGGCTGATGCAATCGGCAGCGCAGCTCGGAGGGGCTCAAGCCTCGGGGATGAATACAGCGACGCAAGCCTTGCAGGATCGCTTGCGACAAGTGGCGCAGCAGCGCAGTGGTACAGGATTAGGAACAGGAAAGAAAAAACCGTGAAGATTGACGTGAAGATTCTCGACCCGCGCATGGCGGACCAATTGCCGACCTATGCCACGCCCGGTAGCGCGGGGCTGGACCTGCGTGCCTGCCTGGATGCGCCGCTGACCCTGCAGCCCAACGCCTGGCAACTGGTACCCACCGGCATTGCGATCTACCTGCAAGACCCAGGCTATGCCGCGCTGATCTTGCCGCGCTCGGGCCTGGGCCACAAACATGGCATCGTGCTCGGCAACTTGGTGGGGTTGATCGACAGCGACTACCAGGGGCAGCTCATGGTGAGCGCCTGGAACCGCAGCAACGTGGCTTTCACTTTGGAGCCCATGGAGCGGTTGGCCCAGCTTGTGATCGTTCCGGTGGTGCAGGCCCAGTTCAACGTCGTCACCGAGTTCGCAGCCACACAGCGGGGTGAGGGCGGGTACGGCTCCACGGGCAAGTCCTGACGCGCACCAGCTGATGGCGTGGTGCCCGGGGGCGCGTAGCTGGTTTGTAAGAATCCGCTTACGTTTCGATGGGTCTGTTACCGACCTCCCGATGGCCCCTGTGTCTACGCTACGGCATCCTCGGGCGTTGTTCCAATCAGCACATGGGCATTGAGCTGGGATCTTTCTGGATTCTTTTGCCAATGCGTAGCCCGACAACTTCAGGAGATTGAACATGCAATTCCACCGTCCTCTCGCCCTCGTGGGCACCGTGGTTCTGGCTGCTTCGCTGGCCGCTTGCGGCCACAGCCGCCCCGCCCCCGCGCCGCAGTATTCCGGCGGCTATTCCAGTGGGTACCAGACGGCTCCTGCCTATCCGCAGCAACAAGCGGGCACAGAATATGGCCGCGTTTCCAACATTGAGGTCCTGCAAGGACGCAGCCAAGGCCAGACCACTGGCACGGGTGCCGTTCTGGGCGCCGTGGTGGGTGGCGTGCTGGGCAACCAGGTGGGCAAGGGCACGGGTCGCGCCGCAGCCACTGCGGTGGGCGTGCTGGGTGGTGCAGTGGCTGGCAACGCCATCGAAGGCCGCAACAACCAGGAATACGTGCAGGGATACCGGCTGTCTGTGCAGCTGGACCAAGGTGGCTACCGCGTGTACGACGTGAGCAGCCCGGGTGACCTGCGCATCGGTGACCGCGTGCGTCTGTACAACGGCCAGATCTCGCGCATGTGATCTGATCGACACCACAAAAAACGGGCGCCCCGATTTGATTCGGGGCGCCCGTTGTGCTTTTTGAACCGGTTCTTAGGGAGATCAGTGCAGCAACGAGCTGCCTGGAGCCTGGGGCTGAACGCGGAAGAAGCCGGTTCCTGCCGTGCCGCGTCCAATCTCCTCTTCGGTGGCCTCGCGCACGGCCTCCACGGTCAGTTGCAGGCGCAGCGCGATGCCCGCCAGCGGGTGGTTGCCGTCGAGCACGATGTGGTCGGGGTAGATCTCGGCCACGGTGTACAGGGCGGTGCGGGGGGCATCGGGGTTGCAGCCTTCGGGCAGCGCCATGCCGTCAAAGGTCATGCCTTCTTCGATCTCGGCGGGGAAAAGGGCGCGTGGCTCCAAGAACAGCAATTGGTCATTGAAGTCACCGAAGGCGTCCTCGGGTTCGAGGTGCAGCGCCAGCTTGGCGCCCGGGCCATGGCCTTGCAAGGCCTCTTCGATGCGGGGCAGGAGATCATCACCGCCCACCAAAAACTCCACGGGCTCGTCAAGCACATCCAGCTCTTCGCCCAGGGTGTCTTTCAGGGTCCAGGTCAGTGCGACCACACATTGTTGGGTAATTTCCATAGGAGAATTGTCGCAGTTTGACCAACGGCCCCGCAAAGGGGCAAGACTTTCCTCATGGACATTCAGCAACCCCTGGCGCTGCTCGGCGGCCTCACTCCCGCGCAATTCATGCGCCGCCACTGGCAGAAGAAGCCCTTGCTGGTGCGCCAGGCGATCCCGCAGTTTGCACCGCCGGTGCTGCGGACCGAGCTGTTTGCGCTGGCTGCCCAGGAGGGCGTGGAGTCGCGTCTGGTGCAACTGGTCAAAGGCGTTTGGAAGCTGCGCCACGGGCCCTTCAGCCGCCGAGCACTGCCTGCGTTGCAGCAGCCCGACTGGACGCTGCTGGTGCAGGGCGTCGATCTGCACCACGACGCGGTGCATGCGCTGATGCAACAGTTTCGTTTTGTGCCCGAGGCGCGGCTGGACGACCTCATGATCAGCTACGCCAGCAACGGCGGTGGCGTAGGGCCCCATTTCGACAGTTACGACGTCTTTTTGCTGCAGGCGCACGGCAAGCGGCGCTGGCGCATCGGACGCCAGAAGGATCTGACGCTGCGCGACGGCATTCCCTTGAAGATATTGGCCGAGTTTGAGCACGAGGAAGAGTTTGTGCTGGAGCCGGGTGACATGCTGTATCTGCCACCGCGCTATGCCCACGACGGGATCGCCGAAGGCGAGTGCATGACGTATTCCATCGGTTTTCGCGCGCCAGCCCGCGCCGAGCTGGCGCAGGAGCTGCTGGTGCGTCTGGCGGAAGATGCCGGGGAGGACGACCACCCGTTGCTCTATCGCGATGCAGGGCAGGACGCGGTGGCGCAGCCAGCGCATATTCCCTCCGGGCTGCAGGACTTTGCGCGCGAGGCCCTGTCGCGTGCGCTGGCTCAGCCCTTGGTGCTGGAGCGCGCGCTGGGCGAGTACCTCACCGAGCCCAAGCCCAGCGTGTGGTTTGAGCCGGGCGACACCCGGGTGATGCTGGAAGGGGTGCGGCTGGACCGCAAGAGCCGCATGATGTACGACGCACACCACATCTTCATCAACGGCGAAAGTTACCGCGCAGCGGGGCGTGACGCCACGCTGATGCGGCGCCTGGCGGATGAGCGCCGGCTATCGGCGCGGGATCTGGCCCGGGCCAGCGACGACGCGCTGGAACTGCTTTCGTCGTGGTGCGATGCGGGCTGGGCCCATGTCTGGGCCGGTGGAGAGTGACCAGGAGCCAGTGATGACCGATACAGCCACCCCCTCTGCCGAGCCTTTGCGCGACTTGCCCAGCGGGCGATTCAGCGGGCGCGAGACGTTTCAGCAACTGGTGCGCGACGCCATTGCCACGGCGGCGCGGGATGGCTGGCAGGAAATTTTCATCAGCGATGCCAACTTCCATGACTGGCCCCTGGGCGAGCGTGCGGTGGTCGAGGCCTTGCAGGACTGGGCCCGGAGCGGCCGGCGCTTCACCATGCTGGCTTGCAGTTATGACGACGTGATCCGCCGCCATGCCCGCTTTGTGCGCTGGCGTGGCACCTGGGACCACATCATCACCTGCCGCCGCAGCCCGGCCGCCGACCCGCTGGACTTGCCCAGTGCGCTGTGGTCGCCGCAATGGGTGCTGCACCGGCTCGATCCCGAGCGCTGCGTGGGGGTGACTGGCAGCGAGGCCGATCGCAGGGTGATGCTGCATGAGACGCTCAACGAGTGGGTGCGCAGCAAGAGCGCGCCTGGATTCCCCTCCACCACGCTGGGGTTGTAGCTTTTGCCCCATTTTGGGGAACGCCCGTTGGCAGGGCGCCACGCGGCGGTCGCGCCCGCCGGGATACTGCGCAAAGTCAAGCTGGCGTAAAGCTTTCGTCAGTGTTAGTCAGTATTGACTAAATACCAATATAATCTGCGGCTGTGCCCAAAAAGGTGCAACCAAGTGCATTGTGCCAATGCGTGCATGGGCTCAGGAAGCCTGACGCCGTGGCTTTTCAAGATTCTGTCTGTCCAAATAGGAAAATCGAAATGAAGAACTCTCTCGTTCTGGCCGCCCTGATCGCTGCTGCTGCACTCGCCGCTTGTGGCAAGAAGGAAGAACCCGCTCCAGCACCCGCTCCCGCTCCTGTGGAAGCTCCCGCCGCAGCACCTGCTCCCGCCGCCGAGCCAGCAGCTCCTGCCGCTTCCGACGCTGCTGCTCCTGCCGCCGCTGCACCTGCTGCTGACGCTGCTGCTCCTGCCGCTGACGCTGCCAAGGCTGCTGCTGACGCCGCTGCCACCGCCGCTACCGGCGCTTCCGCAGCCAAGTAAATCGCTGCAGGCTCTGGGCTGACCCCAAGGTCGGCCTGTGCCACGGCCCCGCACCGCAAGGTCCGGGGCTTTTTTTATGCCCTTCGTCAGGGTGAGGCATTCAAGGGCGTACGGTTCGGGCCATCAAGAGTTCACGTCGAACCATTGCGTCCCCTCGGTAGGGCTGGCGACCTGGATCTCCTCATCCGCCCACCCCAGCGCGGCGGCCAGTGACTGACGGGCAAGGGCGGGGAGGTTGTTCTGCGCACTCAGGTGCGCCGCCACCACGCGCTGCAGGCCGTCATGCTGCACCGCGCGCAGGATCTCTGCGGTTGCTGTGTTGGCCAGGTGTCCATACAGCCCCCCTACGCGGCGCTTCAGGAACGGTGGATAGCGGGATGCGGCCAGCATGTCGGGGTCGTGGTTGGCCTCGATCATGAGGGCGTGGCATCCCTGCAGCTGCTGCAGCACATGGGAGCTGGCATGGCCCAGATCGGTCAGGACACCCAGGTGTGCGGCGCCGTCGGAGCAGCGCAGCTGCAGAGGCTCTCGGGCATCGTGCGGCACGGTGAACGGGCGGGCTTCGAACGCGCCCATGTCGATTGCTTCCATGTCGTGGGCTACCTGCAGCAAACCGTCCAGGTCTGGCGCGCCCAGGGCCGCGTACGTGCCTTCACTCATCCACACGGGAATGCGAAAACGCAGCGCCAGGGTCTGGGCACAGCCGATGTGATCGGAGTGTTCGTGGGTAATGAAGAGGGCGTCCAGGTCTTCCACCTGCAACTGCGCCTGTGCCAAGCGGGCCTGCAATTGCCGGATGCCGAGCCCGCAATCGATCAAGAGGCGGCGCACCTGGCTGCCACTGCGGCCTTCGACCACCGTGGCATTGCCGGTGCTGCCGCTGCCCAGGTTCTTGAATCGGAGCATGGCGGGGCGAAAGAATGGGTTTGTGGCAGCCCAAAAAACCAGAGCCACCGTCCACCCGAAGGTGGAGGGGGCTCCAGAGGTGTGGGTGGCGGCCTTTCGGCCTGCGCCGCTTATTTCAGATCGTCAGCAATCACGCGCACGATGCGCTCGGCATTGGCCGAGGTCTCGGGGGCGCCGGCTTCGTTGAGCACCGACACGGTGGTTGCTTCACCCTGGCTGCGCACCACGATACGGTACTTGAGCGGAGGAGTTGCGGACGTGGAACTGAACAGCTTGCTAAAGAAGCCTGGCTCTTTCTTCTCGGTGTCCGGCGCCACGTAGCGCACAAAGTACGTGCCTTCATTGCGGTTGCGGTCTTCCACCGTGAAGCCGGTGCGGTCCAGCGCCAGGCCCACACGGCGCCATGCGCGGTCAAAACCTTCGTCCAGCTGCACCACCGGCACATTGTTCACCGTGGCCATGCGGGCTGCCTGGGTGCGTGGTGCGGGGGCTGCGGCGACAGCCTTGGACTGCTCCTGGCTCACGCCCAGCTTGACCATCAGGCGGCGCAGGAATTCGGTTTCGAGTTCCGGGTCGGAGGGGCGAGGCTGCCAGACGGTGCTGTCCTTGGTGACGTTGCCATAGACCTCGACCATCCCGCGGTGGGTGATGTAGATCTCGGTGCCTCCATTGGCATTGCGTTCCAGCCGGGTGCGGAACTTGTCCCGTTCGCCGGTGGAGTACAGGGACTCCATCAGCTTGCCGATGGTGGAACGGATGAAATCCTGCGGCAGCTTGGCGCGGTTCTCAGCCCAGTCGGTCTCCATGATGCCGACATTGGCCTCTGATTGGGCCAGCGTGAAGCCACTTTCCAGCCAGAAGTCGCGCACGGGCTCCCACAGCTTGTCGGCAGGGCGGTTGACCACCAGCCAGCGCTGGTTGCCATCGCGCTCGATGCGCACGTCGCCCAGCTGCAGGGCCGCCGCGTTGGCGTTGCCCGACGGCTGCGCTGCCTGGCCGGCCTGCATGGCGGCGGCAGAGACCGAGCCACCCGGCATGGCGTAGCGCGAGTCGCGCGACAGCTGGGTGAGGTCCGGTGGGACTTCCAGCGACGAGCCCTTGGCGGCGCTCTTGTAGTCGATCTTGTCGCCTTCCAGAATGCTGGTGGAGCAGGCGGACAGGGCTATGGCGAGGGCCAGCAGGCTGAGGCGGGTGGTAGCAGCTTTCACGCGGAAATCCTTGGGAGGTGTCTCTGAGAGCGGGCGCAAAGCCCGAATTAGATCAGGCCGCTGGTGCGCAGTGCCGACTCGACCACAGCCTCATTGCTGCTGGCCAGAGGCGTCATGGGCAGGCGCATGGTGCCGCCACACAGGCCCATGCGGGCCATGGCCCACTTGACCGGGATGGGGTTGGCTTCGACGAACAGGTTCTTGTGCACGGGCATCAGCTTGAACTGGATTTCCATGGCCCGGCGCGCGTCGCCCGCCAGGGCGGCCACACACAGCTCGTGCATCAGGCGCGGGGCCACGTTGGCCGTCACGCTGATGTTGCCGTGGCCACCGCAGAGCATCAGGGCCACGGCGGTCGGGTCGTCGCCCGAGTACACGCCAAAGCCCTTGGGCACGTCGCGGATGAGCCACTGGGCGCGCTCAATGTTGCCGGTGGCTTCCTTGATGCCAATGATGCCGGGCACCTGGGCCAGGCGCAGCACGGTGTCGTGCTGCATATCGGCCACCGAGCGGCCGGGCACGTTGTACAGCACGATGGGCAGGTCGCCCGTGGCTTCGGCGATGGCCTTGAAGTGCTGGTACTGGCCCTCTTGGGTGGGCTTGTTGTAGTAGGGCACCACCTGCAGCTGGCTGTCGGCCCCCACGCCGCGCGCGAACTTGGCCAGTTCGATGGCCTCGGCGGTGGAGTTGGCGCCGCAGCCGGCCATGATGGGCACGCGCTTGGCGGCCTGTTCCACGGCCACGCGGATGATTTCGCAGTGTTCTTCCACGTTCACCGTGGGGGACTCGCCCGTGGTGCCCACCACGCCGATGCAATCGGTGCCTTCGGCGATGTGCCAGTCGATCAGTTTACGCAAAGTGGGGTAGTCCACGCTACCGTCCTCATGCATGGGGGTGACGAGGGCGACGATGCTGCCGGTGAGTGGCACGGAAGAAGAAGTCATGTCCGCAGTGGTAAACGGTAAAAGGGCATTCTAACTAGCCCCGATGGGCAAAAGATGTCGTGAGGGTCCGCCCGCCTGCGGGAGTTCCCGTACGGCCGTGATGCGTTGCACGAAACGCGCAGGTTCGTCGATGAAGCCGTCTTCATAACCTACCACGCGCAATTCCTTGCACACGTGCAGCAGCTCGCCGGGCGTCAGCAGAAACTCAGGCCGGGCGGGGCGCCCCACGGTTTCGTTGCCCTGGGCAAAGGTTTCATAGATCAGCACCCCGCCCGGCGCCACGCTGGCCACGATGGTGGGCAGCAAGGGGCGCCACAGGTAGTTGGTGACGACCACGCCACCAAACTGGCGGCCTGCAAAAGGCCAGGGGCCGTTTTCGATGTCGGCCTGCACTAGCTCGCCCAGCCCTTCGCAGGCGGCCAGCGCCCCGGCCGACCGGTCTACGCCAACCACCGTGTGCCCCTGTTCGCGCAGATGGCGCAGGTGGCGCCCGGCGCCGCAGGCAACGTCCAGCACGGCGCTGTGGGGGGCGATCAGGTGGCTCCAGCGCCGCACCCATTCCGAAGGGGCCTCTGTACCGTGCATACCATGCATGAGACTATAAAAATGATAGCTGCCAGCGCATGACTCACTATCGCTTGCGGCCAAAAACGCTTGAAAATGTTGTGGAGCAGGTCAAAAACACGCCCACATCTGGTCTGCCAGCATCACCATGAATTCGGGCACGGTGTAAAAGCCAAACACCACCAGGCACAGCAGCACGGCCACGGCGCCGCCCAGCCAGCGCAGGGCGCGCGGCGTGGTTTTGCGGGGCGGGGTGGTGTGGCTCATGCAGGGAGGGGGTCCAACAGGTCAGGCGGGTTGTGGGCTGCTGCGCGAGATCGGGCTTTCCTTGACCGGCAAGTTCACCAGCCCGGCAAAAATCCCCAGACCAATCGCGATGTACCAGACGATATCGTAGCTGCCGGTAGCGTCATACAGATAGCCCCCCAGCCAGACGCCCAGGAAGCTGCCGATCTGGTGGCTGAAGAACACAAAGCCGCCCAGCATCGACAAATGCTGCACCCCGAAGATCTGCGCGATGGTGGCATTGGTGGGGGGCACGGTGGACAGCCACAGCGCGCCCATCACCGCTGAGAACACGTACACCGACAGCGGCGACAGCGGCACCAGCAGGAAGATGCTGATCGCCACCGCGCGGGCAAAGTAGATGAAGGCAAGGATGTGGCGCTTGGGCATGCGCTGGCCCAGCGTGCCCGCGATGTAGGTGCCAAATACGTTGAACAGCCCGATCAGCGCCAGCGCATAGCTGGCCACCTGGGGCGACAGGCCGTGGTCCTTGAGGTAGCTGGGCATGTGCACGCCAATGAACACCACCTGAAAGCCGCACACAAAGTAGCCCGCCATCAGCAGATTGAAGCTGGGGTAGCGGAAGGCCTCGCCCAGCGCCTGCGCAATGGTCTGGTCGCGCTTGACCGGGGCCGTGCCCTTGAAGCCCGGCTCCCGCAGGCCAAAGGCCAGCGGCACGATCAGCAGCACCGCCATCGACAACGCCAGCAGCGCCTGCTGCCAGCCCAGGCCCGCGATGAGCCAGCCTTCCACCGGCACCATCAGAAACTGCCCGAACGAGCCCGCTGCCGCCGCCACGCCCATGGCCCAGGAGCGCTTTTCAGGCGCAATCTGCCGCCCCAGCACGCCGTAAATCACCGCATAGGTGGTGCCCGCCTGGGCCGCGCCAATCAGCACGCCAGCCGTCAGTGCAAATAACGTGGGCGTGGGTGACAGGGCCATGCCTGCCAGGCCCAAGGCATACAACACCGCTCCACCGAGCAGGACGCGGAAGGCCCCAAACCGGTCGGCCGCCATGCCCGCAAAGATCCCGATCAGGCCCCAGGACAGGTTCTGGATGGCGATGGCCAGGGCGAACGACTGGCGCGTCCAGCCCATCTCCTGGGTGATGGGAAGCAGCCACAGCCCGAACCCGTGGCGGGTGCCCATGGACAGGGTCACGATGGCCGCGCCGCAGGCCAGCACCTGGAACATGGATAGTTTGGGAGGATTCATATGCATGCGCAGGAATGTAGCCAGATTGTGTGAAACGCGCAGATACACCCGCGACCAATACAGTTGCCGCCAGGGTCGCGCGAAGACTGTCTTTTTATCCAGCTCCAGGGCGGTGGCCGCACTACAATCCGCCGCTATGTCTGCCAAACCGTCTTCTGCTTCCGCCAGCGAATATTCCGAAGGTTCGATCCGCGTGCTCAAGGGCCTGGAGCCCGTCAAGCAGCGCCCGGGCATGTACACCCGCACCGACAACCCCTTGCACATCATCCAGGAGGTGCTGGACAACGCCGCCGACGAGGCCTTGGCCGGCCACGGCAAGAAGATCCGCGTCACCCTGCACGCCGACGGCTCGGTCAGTGTGGAAGACGATGGCCGGGGCATCCCCTTCGGCATGCACCCGGAAGAAAACGCGCCGGTGATCGAGCTGGTCTTCACCCGCCTCCACGCAGGTGGCAAGTTCGACAAGGGCAAAGGCGGGGCTTACAGCTTCTCGGGCGGCCTGCATGGCGTGGGCGTGTCGGTCACCAACGCCCTGGCTACCCGGCTGGAGGCCACCAGCTATCGCGAGGGCAAGGTGGCGCGGCTGGTGTTTGCGGCTGGTGATGTGATCGAGCCCCTGGTGGCCCGGCCGCTGGAGGCGGGCGAGCGCAAGCAGGGCACCTCGGTGCGCGTGTGGCCCGACGCCAAGTATTTCGAATCCAGCGCCCTGCCCATGGGCGAGCTGACCCACCTGCTGCGCAGCAAGGCCGTGCTCATGCCCGGCGTAACGGTGCAGCTGGTCAACGAGAAAACCCGCGACACGCAAACGTGGCAGTACAAAGGCGGCCTGCGCGACTACCTGATGCAGACGCTGAACGGCGATCCGGTGATCCCGCTGTTCGAGGGCGAGGGTTTTGCCGACCGCAACAACGAAAGTTTTGCCGAAGGCGAGGGCGCCGCCTGGGCCGTGGCCTTCACCGAAGACGGTCAGCCCATGCGCGAGAGCTACGTCAACCTGATTCCCACCAGCGCGGGCGGCACGCACGAAAGCGGCCTGCGCGACGGCCTGTTCAACGCCGTCAAGAGCTTCATCGAACTGCACAGTCTGTTGCCCAAGGGCGTGAAGCTGCTGCCCGAGGACGTGTTTGCGCGCGCCAGCTACGTGCTGTCGGCCAAGGTGCTGGACCCGCAGTTCCAGGGCCAGATCAAGGAGCGCCTGAATTCGCGCGACGCGGTGCGCCTGGTCAGCGGTTTTGTGCGTCCGGCGCTGGAGCTGTGGCTCAACCAGCACGTCGAATACGGCAAGAAGCTCGCTGAGCTGGCCATCAAGGCCGCGCAGACGCGCCAGAAGGCGGGCCAGAAGGTTGAAAAGCGCAAGGGCTCGGGCGTGGCTGTGCTGCCCGGCAAGCTCACCGACTGCGAAAGCCGCGACACGGCGCACAACGAAGTGTTCCTGGTCGAGGGCGACTCGGCTGGTGGCAGCGCCAAGATGGGCCGCGACAAGGAAAGCCAGGCCATCCTGCCGCTGCGCGGCAAGGTGCTCAACACCTGGGAGGTGGAGCGCGACCGCCTGTTTGCCAACAACGAAATCCACGACATCTCGGTAGCCATTGGCGTGGACCCGCACGGCCCCAACGACACCCCCGACCTGAGCGGCCTGCGCTATGGCAAGGTCTGCATCCTGTCCGATGCCGACGTGGACGGCTCGCACATCCAGGTGCTGCTGCTCACGCTGTTCTTCCGCCATTTCCCCAAGCTCATCGAGGCTGGCCACATCTACGTGGCGCGCCCGCCGCTGTTCCGTGTGGACGTGCCCGTGCGTGGCAAGAAGCCTGCGGCCAAGATGTACGCGCTGGACGAAGGCGAGTTGGCCGCCATTCTGGACAAGGCCGAAAAGGACGGCGTGCCGCGCGAGAAGTGCCAGATCAGCCGCTTCAAGGGCCTGGGCGAGATGAACGCCGAGCAGCTGTGGGAAACCACGCTCAACCCCGACACCCGCCGCCTGCTGCCCGTGCAGCTGGGCGACATGGACTTTGCCGCCACCGAGGGGCTGATTACCAAGCTCATGGGCAAGGGCGAAGCCGCCGCGCGCCGCGAACTGATGGAGCTGCATGGCGATGCTGTCGAGGTCGATATCTGAAGAGCAGCGTCATACGCGCCCGAGCCGCCTGCCATGACCTCATTTCGCCAAATCGGCCGCTTGCGCTGGTATGTGTTGGGTTGTTTGCTCTGCTTTTTACAGCAAACGGCCCGTGCAGACCTGTGGGCGCATGTGGACGAGCGCGGCGTGACGCACTTTGCGGCGGAGCAGGTCGATGCGCGCTACCAGCTGTTTTTTCGCGGCAACGACTTTGACTCAACGCGGGACGCACCGGCCAATGCTTCGCCCCTGCCCTACGCGCTGCCCGCAGCGGGCGCGCGCCTGCTGGCGTTTTTCGACATTGCGCCGGACTACAAGCGCGTCAAGCACCACCTGCGCGCTGCGTCCACCCAGCATGGCGTGGACTATGAGCTGCTGCAGGCCGTGATCGCCACCGAGTCCGGCTTTGACGCCGCCGCCGTATCGCCCAAGGGCGCCGTGGGCCTGATGCAGGTGATGCCCGCTACGGCCAGCCGCTTTGGCGTGAGTGCGGACAAGAAGCGCACGGTGGAGCAAAAACTGGCCGACCCCGCTGTGAACGTGCCCACCGGCACCCGTTACCTGCGCTACCTGCTGGACCTGTTCCCCGGCCGCATGGACCTGGCCGTGGCCGCCTACAACGCGGGCGAAGGCGCCGTGCAAAAGGCGGGCAACCAGGTGCCAGCTTTCAAGGAAACCCAAAACTACGTGCGCACCGTGCTGGGTCTGTACGCCCAGCTCAAGCCGCCAGCGCCCGTGTTGACACAGCGCGCCCTGCCGGGCCGTGTGCGCATGGAGCTATCGGGCGGCGCGCAGAACCGGGGCAACCTGCCGCCCACCCAGGTGGCACAGACCCGCAGCGCGCCGCAGACCGCGTTTGAACCCTTACCGACGATTCCGAACGAATGAGCGACCAACCCACTCTTGATTTCACCACCGCAGGCGATGACGGGGGCGACTCCCTGGGCCTGGCGGGCTACGCCCAGCGCGCCTACCTGGAATACGCGCTGTCGGTCGTCAAGGGCCGTGCGCTGCCCGATGTGTGCGACGGCCTCAAGCCCGTGCAGCGGCGCATCTTGTATTCGATGGACCGCATGGGCCTGGGCTACAGCGGCCCCACGCGCAACACGGCGGCCAAGCCCGTCAAGAGTGCCCGCGTTGTGGGCGATGTGCTGGGCCGGTTCCACCCCCACGGTGACCAGTCGGCCTACGACGCGCTGGTGCGCATGGCGCAGGACTTTGCGCAGCGCTACCCCCTCATCGACGGCCAGGGCAACTTCGGCAGCCGCGACGGTGACGGCGCTGCGGCCATGCGGTACACGGAAGCCCGCCTGTCGCGCATCACCAGTCTGCTGCTCGACGAAATCGACGAAGGCACCGTCGATTTCATGCCCAACTACGACGGCAGCACGGAAGAGCCTCGCCAACTGCCCGCCCGTCTGCCCTTCGCGCTACTCAACGGCGCCAGCGGCATTGCCGTGGGCCTGGCCACCGAGATCCCCAGCCACAACCTGCGCGAGATTGCCGATGCGTGCGTGGCGCTCATCAAGACACCAACGCTGAGCCAGGACGAACTGCTGGCCATCGTGCCCGGCCCGGACTACCCCGGCGGCGGACAGATCATCAGCAGCCCCAGTGACATTGCGGACGCCTACCGCACGGGGCGCGGCAGCCTGAAGGTGCGCGCGCGCTGGAAGATCGAAGACATGGCGCGTGGCCAGTGGCAACTGGTGGTGACCGAGCTGCCGCCCGGCGTGAGCACGCAGCGCGTGCTGGAAGAGATCGAAGAAATCACCAACCCCAAGGTCAAGGCGGGCAAGAAGGCGCTGAGCCAGGACCAGACCCAGCTCAAGGCCAGCATGTTGGCGGTGCTGGACGTGGTGCGCGACGAATCGAGCAAAGACGCACCCGTGCGCCTGGTGTTCGAGCCCAAAACCGGCAAGACTCCGCAGCAAGAGCTGATCACCGCGCTGCTGGCACACACCAGCCTGGAGACCTCGGCGCCCATCAACCTCACCATGGTGGGGCTCGACGGCAAGCCTGTGCAGAAGTCGCTGCGCGTGATGCTGGAAGAGTGGATCGCCTTCCGCCAGACCACCATCACCCGCCGCAGCCAGCACCGGCTGAACAAGGTGCTGGACCGCATCCACATCCTCGAAGGGCGGCAACTGGTGCTGCTCAACATCGACGAGGTGATTGCCATCATCCGCCATGCCGAGGAGCCCAAGGCCGCGCTGATTGCGCGCTTCAACCTCAGCGACCGCCAGGCCGAAGACATCCTCGAAATCCGCCTGCGCCAGCTGGCGCGGCTGGAAGCCATCAAGATCGAGCAGGAGCTGAAAGAACTGCGCGAAAGCCAGGGCAAGCTCGAGGACATCCTGAACAACCCAGGCTCGCTGCGTCGCACCATGGTCAAGGAGATCGAGGCGGACGCCAAGACCTTTGCCGACGCACGCCGCACCCTCATCCAGGCCGAGAAAAAGGCTGTGGCCGAAGTGAAGGTGGTGGACGAGCCCGTCACGGTGGTCGTTTCGCAAAAGGGCTGGGTGCGCGCCCGCACTGGCCACGGTCACGAGGCCGCCAGCTTTGCTTTCAAGGCGGGCGACGGGCTGTACGGCACGTTTGAATGCCGCACGGTCGATACCCTGCTGGCCTTTGGCAGCAACGGCCGCGTGTACTCGGTGGCCGTGTCGCTGCTGCCGGGCGCGCGGGGTGATGGCCAGCCGGTGACCACGCTGATTGAGCTGGAAGCCGGTACGCAGCTGCTGCACTACTTTGCGGGGCCTGCCAACGCCACGCTGCTCCTGTCCAACTCGGGCGGCTACGGCTTCTTGGCGGCGGTGGAGAACATGGTCTCGCGCCAGAAGGGCGGCAAGGCCTTCATCACCCTGGGCGAGGGCGAAACCGTGTGCGTGCCCTCGCACGCCGCAGGCGGCACGGGCAGCAAGCCGGTGGTGCCCGCCACGCATGTGGCTTGCGCCTCCACGGGCGGGCGCATCCTTACGTTCGAGATCACCGAGCTGAAAACCATGGCCAACGGCGGCCGGGGGCTGATGCTGATCGACCTGGAAGACAAGGACCAGCTCGCAGGCGCGGCCGCCTATACGCGCAGCATCCGCCTCGATGGCATTGGCCGGGGCGGCAAGCAGCGCGACGAAACGCTGGAGATCCGCAGCCTGAACAACGCCCGCGCCGCACGCGGCCGCAAGGGCAAGGCGGCGGACCTGGGCTTCAAGCCCCAGGCGGTGACGCGGGTTGAGTAACAGCGGCTCGCACAAGGCTTCTGGCGTTCTTTGCTGCGTCCTGCGGCCATGTCCCTGCTGCAGCATTGCC
This sequence comes from Acidovorax sp. FG48, assembly GCF_057809085.1. Classification (NCBI taxonomy): domain Bacteria; kingdom Pseudomonadati; phylum Pseudomonadota; class Betaproteobacteria; order Burkholderiales; family Comamonadaceae; genus Acidovorax; species Acidovorax sp. FG48. The sequence goes on from NZ_JBMDJH010000005.1 coordinate 242,255, forward strand.
TCTGGCGCAGCGCTCGGCCGGGGCCATCTCGCTGCGTTTTTCGCCGCTCCCAGCGTCGTCACTGCCGCTGGAGCGGGATGCGCGAAACGCGTTTGACGCACCCTGCGCCTTTGGCTGCGCGCCCAGTGGCGCTTGGGGATGACCCTCATGCGGCCGCTCCTGGTTTGTGCAATTGTCGGAAAGCGAGCAACATCTCGTGACAAACACACTCCAGGAGACCTCCATGCCCAAACAACTGAGGATGGCCCACAAGCTGTGGCTGGCTGTGATTCTGATCGTGGTCATGCTGGTCGCCGTGGTGGGGTTTGCGGCCTACCGTTCGGCCAAAGTGCAAGCCCAGGCCGATGCCGTGAGCAAGGAGATGGAGGCGCGGGTGCAGGCCGCCCTGCGCTGGTCGGGGTTGACCGAAACCAATGCCGCGCGCACCCAGGCGCTGATCGTGAGCAACGACCCGGCGGTGGAGGCCGAGTTCAAGGACGTCATTGCGGCCACCTCGGCCCAGATCAGCGAGGTGCAAAAATCACTCGAATCCATGGCCCTGTCCGACGCTGACAAGGCCCAGATGAACAAGATCGCGGCCGCCCGCAAGACCATGATCGACCTGCGTGGTGAGGCCCGCAAGCTCAAGGGCGACGGCCAGCAAGACCAGGCCGTGACGCTGATCAATCAGAAGTACAACCCGTCCGTGGTGGCCTACCTCACGGCACTGCGTGAGTTCGTGGCCCAGCAGCAGAAGAACGCCGCAGACACGCAGGCAGCCATGGCGGCCGAGCGCATGCTCACCGTCAAGATCGCGGCGGTGGCCGTGGCCCTCCTTCTGCTCGCCATCATCGTGGGGGCGTATTACCTGATCGGCAGCATCCAGCGGCCGCTAGCGCAGGCCCATGGCCTGGCCGAGCGCATTGCAGGCGGCGACCTGAGCCAGCAAGAGTCCGTCACGCGCGGCGACGAGTTTGGCGACCTGTTGCGCTCGCTCTATGCCATGAGCAACGCCCTGGGGCGCATGGTGCATCAGGTGCGCCAGAGCACAGACAGCATTGCCATTGCCAGCGCCGAGATCGCGACCGGCAACCAGGACCTGTCGGCCCGCACCGAACAAACCTCCAGCAACCTGCAGGAGACGGCGGCCGCGATGGAGGAGTTCACCAGCACCATCCAGCAGAGCGCGGGCAGCGCCCAGCAGGCCAGCAGCCTGGCTGCGGGGGCCACTGGCGTGGCGCGCCGGGGCGGCGAGGTGGTGACACAGGTGGTGGCCACCATGGAGGACATCAACCACAGCAGCAAGAAGATCGCGGACATCATCGGTGTGATCGATGGCATTGCGTTCCAGACCAACATCCTGGCGCTGAACGCGGCCGTGGAGGCCGCGCGGGCTGGCGAGCAGGGCCGTGGCTTTGCCGTGGTGGCCAGCGAGGTGCGCAGCTTGGCTCAGCGCAGCGCCGAGGCGGCCAAGGAGATCAAGCAGCTCATTAGCGCGTCGGTCGAGAAGGTGGAGACCGGCTCGCGCCTGGTGTCTGACGCGGGCACCACCATGACCGACATCGTGCAGTCTGTGCAGCGCGTGACCGACATGATTGGCGAGATCACTGCCGCATCGTCCGAGCAGAGCGCGGGGGTGTCGCAGGTCAACAAGGCGATCAGCAACCTGGATCAGATGACCCAGCAGAACGCCGCGTTGGTGGAGGAAAGCGCTGCGGCAGCGCAGAGCCTGCGCGAGCAGGCCGACCATCTGGCGCGCGAGGTGTCCATGTTCAAGGTGAACGCCGCCAGCTACGGCCCAGCCCAGGCCGCCATCGGTGCGGCGCGCGGCGCCGCCAAGGTCACCCCCAGCCTGTCTCCAGCCCGCGCAACTCCAGCGCCCGCCGCTAGCGGTACTACCGCTTCAGCGGCCCGTATCGGCACCACCAGCGCCCCTGCCGCTCTGGCCAAGGCGCCCGCTCCCTCATCGGTCGCCAAGACAGGGAGCCAGAAAAACGCGAAGCAGGGCGCTACGGCGGGAGCCGAGGAGGATTGGGAGTCCTTCTGACGGGTGCTGGGATCGCACCGGTTTCGAGTCAGCGCGCACGGCGCCTTTTGCGCAACCCGGTGGTGGAGTTGGCGGGCCGCAGGCAACAAAAAAGCCCTTGGCAGCGATGCCAAGGGCTTTTTGCTGGAGAGCCGAAGGTCAGGCCAGTTCGGCGATCAGTTCGATCTCCACGCATGCGCCCAGGGGGACTTGGGCCACGCCAAAGGCGCTACGGGCATGCACGCCCTTTTCGCCAAACACCTGGCCCAGCAGTTCGCTCGCGCCATTGGTCACCAGGTGCTGCTCGGTGAAGTCGCCGGTGGAGTTCACCAGGCTCATCACCTTGACGATGCGCTTGACCCGGTTCAAGTCGCCACCGCAGGCGGCTTGCAGCGTGCCCATCAGGTCGATGGCGACGGCACGTGCGGCCTGCTTGCCTTCTTCGGTACCGATGTCGCGGCCGAACTGTGCGGCCCAGGGCTTGCCGTCCTTGCGGGCGATGTGGCCGCTCAGAAACACCAGGTTGCCGGTCTGCACATAGGGCACGTACGCGGCGGCGGGCACTGACACGGGGGGCAGGGTGATGTTGAGTTCTTTCAGCTTGTCGTAAACGCTCATGGTGGTCCTCGTTAGGAAGTGCGGTTGGATAGACGAAAGCGGTCTGCGCGCAGGCCGCCGAGCGCGGTAAGTGTTACACAGCGCCTCACCATTGCGCCGACAGGGCAGGCCCTGGCGGCGCATTAGCATCAGTGCATGTCCACCATAAGCGCCCCTAATGCCGCGCCACTGTCCGCCACAGGCCAGGGGGTGGAGGGCCCGTTGCCCCCGCGTCCGTGGCTGCTGCCTGCTGTGTTGCTGGGCGTGGTGGCCGGGGCAGCGCTGCAACTGCAGCAGCCCGCGCTGTGGTCTGCTGCGGCCTACGGGTGGTTGTTGACAGCTGGCCTGCTGCTGGGCGGTGGTGCGGTGGCGGCCGCGCGGCGGCACCCCGGGCTGCGCCGGGCTCGCAGTGTGATCGCCATGGCGCCCTGGCTGATGTGGCTGGCGGGCGCGCTGGCCATGTTTGGTGGCACCGGCCTGCGGGCCGTGGCCTATCAGGCCCAGGCGTTGCCTGCCGCACTGGAGGGCAAGGATCTGCGCATCACCGGCGTGGTGGCCGCCATGCCGCAGGTCAACGAGGCAGGCACCCGCTGGCGCATGGCGGTGGAGTCCGCAACGCTGCAAGGCTCACCCGTGACCATGCCGCCGCAGATCGACGTGGCCTGGTACGGCGGCGCCTTTGGCAGTGGTGGCGAGGTGCTGGACCTGCAACGCCAGCCCGCGCCTGTGCGGGCGGGCGAGCGGTGGCAGATCACCGTGCGCCTGAAGGCGCCCCATGGCCTGCGCAACCCGCACGGCTTTGACTACGAGCTGTGGATGTGGGAGCAGGGCGTACAGGCCACAGGCTATGTGCGCGCGGGCCCCAAGGACGAGCCACCGGTGCGTGTAGCCGCCACCTGGCAGGTCCCGGTGGAGCAACTGCGCCAGCGGGTGCGGGACGCCATCATGGAGCGTCTGGTGTTTGGACAAGACGGGGCGGGCAATGACTCCATCGACACCACCCGTACACGCACTGCAGGCGTGGTGGCGGCACTGGTCACGGGGGACCAGCGCGCCATCGACCGTGCGGACTGGGATGTGTTCCGCGCCACCGGGGTGGCCCACCTCATGAGTATTTCGGGCCTGCACATCACGCTGTTTGCCTGGCTGGCAGCGTTGGTGGTGAGGGCACTGTGGCGGCGCTCGCCCCGGCTGAGCCTGGCGGTGCCAGCGCAGTCTGCCGCGCTGGTGTCGGGTGTGCTGCTGGCCACGGCCTACGCGCTGTTCAGCGGCTGGGGCGTGCCCGCGCAGCGTACCGTGACCATGCTGGCCACCGTGGGGCTGCTGCAGCTGAGCGGGCGCCGCTGGCCCTGGCCCCAGGTGTGGCTGCTGGCCTGCGGGTCCGTGGTGTTGCTGGACCCATGGGCGTTGGCGCAGGCAGGCTTCTGGCTGAGCTTTGTCGCGGTGGGCGTGCTGTTTGCTACCAATCCGATAGCTGCTGAGGCGAGCGATACTAGCGCTACAGGCCGTTTTTATGCCTTGGTGCGTGAACAATGGGTCGTGACACTGGCATTGACGCCCCTGGGCTTGTTGCTATTTGGCCAAGTGTCGCTGGTGGGTTTTGTGGCCAACCTGGTGGCCATCCCCTGGGTGACGCTGGTGGTCACGCCGCTGGCGCTGGGTGGCGTGCTGTGGGCGCCGTTGTGGAGCGCAGCAGCCCTCAGCTTGCAGCCGTTCACCGCATGGCTGCAGTGGCTGGCGCAGTGGCCCTGGGCCGCCGTGTTTTTGCCGGCAGCGCCGCTCTGGGCGGGCGTGGCGGCGGTGGCCGGGGGTGCGTTGTTGGCCATGCGCTTGCCCTGGCGCCTGCGTTTGCTGGCGCTGCCCTTGCTGCTGCCGGTGCTGTGGTGGCAGCCCGCGCGCCCTGAAGCGGGGCAGTTTGAGCTGCTGGCCGCCGACATTGGCCAGGGCAATGCCGTGCTGGTGCGCACGGCCACGCACACCCTGCTGTACGACGCCGGGCCGCGCTTCAGCCGCGAGAGCGATGCGGGCCACCGCGTGCTGGTGCCGCTGCTGCGGGCGCTGGGAGAGCAGGTGGATGTGCTCATGCTCAGCCATCGCGATGCGGACCACACGGGCGGCGCAGCGGCCGTGCTGGCCCAGCAGCCCCGCGCCAAACTCACCGGCTCCATCGAGGCCGAACACGCCCTGCAGCGCTTGCGTCCCAGCCGCCCCTGTCTGGCGGGCCAGCGCTGGGCATGGGATGGCGTGGTGTTTGAGGTACTGCATCCCCTGCCTGGCGACGACGCACCGGGGGCGGCCAAGCCACCGCGCCCCAATGCGCTCAGCTGCGTGCTGCGCATTTCCGCCGCAGGCACCGAGGGCGCGTCGGCCTTGCTGGTGGGCGACATCGAGGCACCGCAGGAGCAGGCCCTGCTGGCGCGTGGCGCACCGGTGCGGGCCGATGTGCTGCTGGTGCCACACCATGGCAGCAAGACCTCGTCGTCGGCGGCTTTTCTGGAGGCCGTGCAGCCGCGCACCGCTTTGGTGCAGACTGGGTATCGCAACCGCTTTGGCCATCCGGCGCCAGATGTGCTGCAGCGCTACCGCGCGCGCCAGATTGCGGTGGTGGAGTCGTCGCGCTGCGGGGCCGCACGGTGGTCCTCGTCACAGCCGGGCCAGGTGGCCTGCGAACGCGACACCGGCGAGCGCTACTGGCAGCACCGCATGGTGCCACGGGACGGCTGAATCGGGGCCCATGGCGCAGCGCTGCCAGGGGTGTTGTGCGGGGGCGGGCTCACAACTTGCTATCCTGACTGCAGGAGGCCCGTTCATGCAGAAATTTGACGAGATGTACGCCATGCTGCCGTTTGATGGCAGCGACGTGCGGGAACACTACAAGCGCTATGCGCAGTGGTTGAGCAAACAGCCCCCTGACGTGATGCAGGCCCGCAGGGCCGAAGCCGAGATGATCTTCCGGCGCGTGGGCATCACCTTTGCCGTGTACGGCGCCAAGGACGAGGGCGGCGCGGGCAACGAGCGGTTGATTCCTTTTGACCTGATCCCCCGCATCATCCCTGCCCACGAGTGGGCCAGCATGCAGCAGGGGCTGGTGCAGCGCGTCACGGCGCTCAACCGCTTCATCCACGACGTGTACCACGGCCAGGACATCATCCGCGCCGGCATCGTGCCCGCCGACCTCATCCTGAACAACGCGCAGTACCGCCCTGAGATGGCCGGGGTGCATGTGCCGCAAGACATCTACGCGCACATCGCAGGCATCGACATCGTGCGCGCCCCCGATGCCCAGGGCAATGGCGAGTACTACGTGCTCGAAGACAACCTGCGCGTGCCCAGCGGCGTGAGCTACATGCTCGAAAACCGCAAGATGATGATGCGGCTGTTCCCCGAGCTGTTCAGCCTGCACAAGGTGGCGCCCGTGGCGCACTACCCCGACATGCTGCTCGAAACCCTGCGCGCCAGCGCCCCGGCCACGGCCGACGAGCCCACGGTGGTGGTGCTCACACCCGGCATGCACAACAGCGCGTATTTCGAGCACGCCTTTCTGGCCCAGCAGATGGGTGTGGAGCTGGTCGAGGGGCAGGACCTGGTCGTCAAGGACAAGTTCGTCTACATGCGCACCACGCGCGGCCTGCAGCGGGTGGACGTGATCTACCGCCGCGTGGACGACGACTTCCTCGATCCGCAGGTGTTCCGTCCCAATTCCACCCTGGGCTGCTATGGCCTCATGGAGGCCTACCGCGCGGGCAATGTGGGCATCTGCAACGCAGTGGGCACGGGCGTGGCCGACGATAAATCCGTGTACCCCTACGTGCCGGACATGATCCGCTTCTACCTGGGCGAAGAGCCCATCCTGAAAAACGTGCCCACCTGGATGTGCCGCAAGCCGGACGACCTGCAGCATGTGCTCGCCAACCTCAAGGACCTGGTAGTGAAGGAAGTGCATGGCGCAGGTGGCTACGGCATGCTCATCGGCCCAGCCGCCACGCAGGCCGAGATCGAAGACTTCCGCCGCGCGCTGATTGCCAACCCCTCGGGCTACATCGCGCAGCCCACGCTCAGCCTCTCCAGCTGCCCCACGTATGTGGAAAGCGGCATTGCCCCGCGCCACATCGACCTGCGCCCCTTCGTGCTCAGCGGCCGCGAGGTGCAGATGGTGGCCGGTGGGCTCACGCGCGTCGCGCTGCAGGAGGGGTCGCTGGTGGTGAACTCGTCGCAGGGTGGGGGCACCAAGGACACCTGGGTGCTGGGCGAAGGCCGCAGCACCGCGCCCATGACACAGTCCCAGACTTTGGGCGGCATGACCCAAACGCAAGGAGGGTTCTGAGATGCTGAGCCGCACCGCCGACCATTTGTTCTGGATGTCGCGCTATACGGAGAGAGCAGAAAACGCCGCCGAAGGCGGGGTTTCACTACAACACAGCCAGCGTGCGCAGCACGCGCGGGGTTCTCTGCCCGGGGAGGAAAAATGCTAAGTCGCACAGCCGATCATCTGTTCTGGATGTCCCGATATACAGAGCGGGCAGAGAACACCGCGCGCATGCTCAATGTGAGCTATGAAATGTCCCTGCTGCCGCAGTCCGCCGACGCGGCGCAGGCGGGCTGGGAAGGTCTGCTGTCCATCAGCGAACTGATCCCGGCCTACACCGCCAAGCACGGCGAAGTCACGCCCGCCAACGTGCTCGAATTCATGGTGCGCGATGGCAACAACCCATCATCCATCCTGTCGTGCCTGCGCGCCGCGCGCGAGAACGCACGCGCTGTGCGCGGTGCGCTGACCACCGAGGTGTGGGAGACCCAGAACCAGACCTGGCTGGAGCTGCATCGCCAGCTGGAGGGCGGGGCCTTCGAGCGCGACCCGGGCCAGTTCTTTGAGTGGGTGAAGTACCGCTCGCACCTGTCGCGCGGCGTGGTGCTGGGCACCATGCTGCAGGACGAGGCGTTTCACTTCTTGCGCATGGGCACCTTCCTGGAGCGTGCGGACAATACCGCGCGTCTGCTCGATGTGAAGTTCCATGCCGTGAAGAACGACTTCTTCGGCCGCCCCAGCGACCGCAACCAGGAGAGCGATTTCTACCACTGGAGCGCCATCCTGCGCAGCGTGTCGGCGTTCGAGGTGTACCGCAAGGTCTACCGCGACGTCATCACGCCCGGCCGCGTGGCCGACCTGCTGATCCTGAGCCGCGACATGCCGCGCTCATTGCACGCGTGCCTGCGCGAGGTGGTGGACAACCTGGCCGTGCTCGCCAACGGTCAGTCTGCCGAGACCAGCCGCAGGGCCGGGCGCCTGCTGGCCGACCTGCAGTACGGCCGCATCGACGAGATCCTGGCGACGGGCCTGCACGCGTTCCTCACTCAGTTCCTGGACCGGGTGAACGACCTGGGCGGCGGGATTAGCCGCGATTTTCTGGTGACCTCGGGCGACTGAGAGGCGCCCTGAAAACGGCGTAGTGCGTGGACTGGTTCAGTCCTGCGCGTTGCGCCGCTGGTCGCGCAGCATGAAGAGGTAAAGGCTTTCCACCTTTTCGCGCGCCCACGGCGTCTTGCGCAAGAACTTGAGGCTGGAACCCACGCTGGGGTCGATCTGGAAGCAGCGGATGGGAATCTGACGCCCCAGCTCGTCCCAGCCAAAGTAATCGGCCAGGCCCACGACCATGGCTTCGAGTGTCACGCCGTGCAGGGGGTTGCGCGGCTGGGCGGGCTTGTTGGCCGGTGGGGCCGGTGGCGGGGTCTCTGGGGTGCTCATGGCGCCAAGCATACAGACAGGGAACGTGTCGAGACTCTGGATGTGGCCCGCGTCGTGTGCCACCGGCCAGAAACCCACTGGCGCCACTGTAAGGCTGATCCTGCCAAGCCACGGTTCCTGTCAAGCTCAGAGAGGCGACGCAAAGCTGCCCAGAGTGAGTTTCAGGCTTTGCGTTGCAGATGGTCTTCCCGCTGAAAAAGCTCGGCCGCCCAGTCCACAAAGGCGCGCACCTTGGCGCTGAGGTGGCGGTTAGGTGGGTACACCACATACACGGGCAGCAGGGGCTGGGTCCAGTCGGGCAGCAGTTGCACCAGGGCTCCGCTGTCCAGGTAGCGCTGGGCTTGCCAGCTGGTGATCTGGCCAATGCCCAGGCCCGCCACGATGGAGGTGACGTAGGCGTTGCTCTCGTTCACGCTCAGCTGGTAGGGGCCGGTGATGTCGATGGACTCATCACCCCGGCGAAACTCCAGCGGATAGTGCCGCCCGCTTTGGGGCGAGAAGTAGATCACGCTGGCGTGTTTCTCCTCGATCTCCAGCGGGTGCGTGGGTGTGCCCTTGCGCTCCAGGTAGGCGGGTACGGCGACGGTGATGAACTCCAGGTTGCCAATGCGGCGCGCCACCAGTGACTGGTCGCTCAGCTCGCCCCCCCGGATCACGCAGTCCACGTTGTCGCCGATCAGATCCACCGTGCGGTCGCTCACGCCCAGGTCCACCTGGATGTCCGGGTAGCGGGCATGGAACTCCGCCAGTTGCGGAATGATGAGCAACTGGGCCACCGACGTGCCCACGTCGATGCGCAGCCGCCCGCGCGGGTTGGCGCGCGCGTTGGTCATGCTGGCCTCGATGTCGTCCAGATCGGTCAGCAGCCGCACCGTGCGGTCGTAGTAGGCTGCGCCGTCGGGCGTCACCGTCACGCGGCGCGTGGTGCGGTTGAGCAGCTTCACGCGCAGTCGCTCCTCCAGCGCCTGCACATGCTTGGTCACCGTGGCTTTGGGCAGGTTCAGCGAATCTGCTGCCCGGGTAAACGTGCCGGCCTCCACCACCCGCACGAATATGCGCATGGCCTGAATCTGGTCCATGGCTTCTCCTTGAGTCTTCAGCACCCAGATTGGGTGCTGAGGAATTCTCACACGGGCACCCTGGTTTGATTGTTGAGCTTTTGGAAACAGTGCGGTGGTGTTTGACCTGTTTATCAGAAAAGCCCAAGCCACTACATTTCATCCATCGTCAACCGATCCTCCACCTCATCACCTACCTACTGGGTACCTGCCATGCAGCCCGACCACCCGTCCTCGTCCTTTTTGCCCACGCAGCCCGCTGCGGCGCCTGCCAAGGCGTCTGGTGCGGCTTCGTCCGTCTGCACTGATTCCACCATTGAGGTGGCCCAGGGTCAGGACGTGGCGGTGCGCATGTACGGCCGCAAGAAGACCGGCCACACGTCGCCGGTGGTCGTGCACTTCCATGGCGGGGCCTTCATGTCGGGCGATCTGGACAACGGCTGCACGGTGGCCTCGCTGCTAGAGAGTGCCGGGGCGGTGGTGGTGTCGGTCGCGTATCCGCTCACGCCCTTTCCGCAGCCGGTGGACACGGGCTACGGGGTGCTCAAGTGGGTGCACAAGCACCGCACCAAGCTTGGCGGGCAGGGCGCTGCCGTGTACCTGGCGGGCGAAGAAGCCGGGGGCAACCTGGCGGCGGCCGTGGCGCTGATGGCACGCGACCAGTCGCACCCTCCGCTGGCCGGGCAGATTCTGCTGTCGCCCATGCTGGACCCCTGCGTGGGCACCGCGTCGCTGCGCGAGGCCACGGGGGATTCCACGGGCTGCAAGTGGACCGAGGGTTGGCGCAACTTTCTGCGCTGCCCGCGCGACGCTGAGCACCCCTATGCCGTGCCAGCCGGTGCACAGCGCCTTGCGGGGCTGCCGCCCACGCTGATCCTGGTGGGCGACACCGACCCCATGCACGATGAGGCGCTGGCCTACGCGGCTCGGCTGGAGGCCGCCGGCCTGCCGGTCACCCGCCATGTGTTCTTCAAGAACCCGCAATGGCCCGATGCCCTGCTGCAGACCGGCCCGCACGAATGTCCGTGTGCGGCGGGGGCGCAAGAGCAGTTCCGGCAGTTCTTTGCCGCCACGCGAAGTCCGGTGCCGTCCTGACGACGGCCCCTGACACCTTCTCACACCCCTGACTGCTGCTGACCTCCACCCCCGTGGAGGCAGAGAAACGCGGGCTCTGCGCGAGCCCCACTCCCTTTTTGAACCTTGATTTCCGGCCCGGCGTGCCGGAGGGGAAGCGCTTGCCTGGCGTTACCCGCTCCGCACGTCCTGCGGCCCACGCGAGCCATTCAAACAACACGGAGGAAAGAACACACCATGCATGCATTCCAGATCACACCGGCCTGCGGCGACTGTCACAGAGCACCCAGCCGCACCGTCTTTTGACGATGCCCCGCAGGCCGCCCTGGTGTTTGTCGCCGGGGTATTGACCTTTCCACCGTGTCATTGCCGAGACTGCATTCCGCCCCCCTTGCATTGACCCCTGCCGAGCGCAGCCCACAGGCGCCAGCGCACGGCAGACAAGTTTCACAGCGTGCTTCACAAGGGCACACCTACTGATCGAAAGTGACCATGAACTTCCCATCCTTCTCCAAGTTCTCCCAGCGCCGCCCCCTGGGTCTGGCCACCGTTGCCACGGCCGTGACGGCCACCGTGGCGGCTGCCGTGCTGGTGTTCCAGGCACCCGTGGCTCAGGCAGATAGCGCCCCCGCCGCACCCCCTGCCATGCCGGTGTCGGTGGCTGCCGTGCTGCAAAAAGACATCGCCCTGTGGGACGAGTTCTCGGGCCGGCTCGAAGCCGTGCAGCGCGTGGACGTACGCCCCCGCGTCTCGGGCGCGGTGCAGGCTGTGCACTTCCGCGAAGGCTCGCTGGTCAAGCAGGGCGACCTGCTGGTGACCGTGGACCCCGCCCCCTACGCCGCCGAGGTGGACCGCGCCGAAGCCCAGGTGGTGGCCGCACAGGCCCGCCTGTCGTACACCCGCAGCGAGCTGGAGCGCGCCACGCGCCTGCTTGAAGAAAAGGCCATTGCCCAGCGCGAGCACGACGAGCGTCTGAACGCCCAGCGCGAGGCCGATGCCAACCTGCGTGCTGCCCAGGCTGCGCTGCAGACCGCCAAGCTGAACCTCTCGTACACCCAGGTGCGCGCCCCCGTGGCGGGCCGTGTGGGCCGCATCGAAGTCACCGTGGGCAACCTGGTGGCGGCCGGTGCGGGCGCCCCGGTGCTAACCACGCTGGTGTCCGTGAGCCCGATCTATGCGAGCTTCGATACCGACGAGCAGATCGTGGTGAAGGCGCTGGCAGACCTGCAAAGCGGCTCCAAGGGCCACAGCGCCCGCCAGCTCATCGAGCGCATCCCCGTGCAGATGGGCACGGGCACCAGTGGTGGTACGCCCTATGCCGGTCGCTTGCAGCTCATCGACAACCAGGTCGATGCCAAGAGTGGCACCGTGCGCGTGCGCGCCGTGTTCGACAACGAAGACGGCTCGCTGATCCCCGGCCAGTTCGCCCGAATCCGCATGGGTCAGGCCCGCAACACGCAGGCGCTGCTGATCAACGAGCGTGCCGTGGGCACCGACCAGAACAAGAAGTTCGTGATGGTGGTGGGCGAGGGCAACAAGGCCGAGTACCGCGAGGTCACCCTGGGCGCGCCGATTGACGGCCTGCGCGTGGTCACCTCGGGCCTCAAGGCGGGCGAGAACATCGTCGTCAACGGCCTGCAACGCGTGCGCCCCGGTGCCGTGGTCGCACCCCAGCCCGTGCCCATGACCGCCAAGGCCGAGATTGCGGGTGATCGCAAGGAAGCCAAGAACAACAGCAAGTCGCCCGCCGCCTGAGCGTGCGAAACAGCGACGCAAGGAATTTGCATCCATGAACCTGTCCCGCTTTTTCATCGACCGCCCCATCTTTGCCGGGGTGCTGTCGGTGCTCATCTTCCTCGGGGGGCTCATCGCATTGCGCGGTCTGCCCATCTCCGAGTACCCTGAAGTCGCGCCACCCTCCGTGGTGGTGCGCGCACAGTACCCGGGCGCCAACCCCAAGGTGATCGCCGAGACCGTCGCCACGCCGCTGGAGGAGTCCATCAACGGCGTGGAAGGCATGCTCTACATGGGCAGCCAGGCCACCACCGACGGCGTGATGACGCTGACAGTGACCTTTGCCCTGGGCACCGACCCCGACAAGGCCCAGCAGCTGGTGCAAAACCGCGTTTCGCAGGCCGAGCCGCGCCTGCCCGAGGAAGTGCGCCGCCTGGGCGTCACGACCGTCAAGAGCGCGCCGGACCTGACCATGGTGGTCCACCTGGTCTCGCCCAACAACCGCTACGACATCGACTACCTGCGCAACTACGCCGTGCTCAACGTGAAGGATCGCCTCGCGCGCATCCAGGGCGTGGGCCAGGTGCAAATCTTTGGCGGTGGCGACTACTCCATGCGTGTGTGGCTGGACCCGCAGAAGGTCGCGCAGCGCGGCCTCTCGGCCAGCGATGTGGTCACGGCCATCCGCGGCCAGAACGTGCAGGCCGCCGCCGGTGTGGTGGGCGCATCGCCGGGCCTGCCCGGCGTGGACTTGCAACTGTCCATCAACGCACAGGGCCGCCTGCAGACCGAAGAAGAGTTCGGCGACATCATCGTCAAGACTGGTGCTGATGGTGCAGTGACCCGACTGCGCGACATCGCCCGCCTGGAGCTGGGCGCTGCCGACTACTCGCTGCGCTCGCTGCTCAACAACGACCCGGCCGTCGGCATGGGCGTGTTCCAGGCGCCGGGCTCCAACGCGCTCGACATCTCAGCCAATGTGCGCAAGACCATGGACGAGATCCAGAAGAACATGCCCGAAGGCGTGGAGTACCGCATTGCGTACGACCCCACGCAGTTCGTGCGTGCGTCCATCCAGTCCGTGATCCACACGCTGCTCGAAGCCATCGCGCTGGTGGTGCTGGTGGTGATCCTGTTCCTGCAGACCTGGCGCGCCTCCATCATTCCGCTGCTGGCCGTACCGGTGTCGGTGGTGGGTACGTTTGCCGTGCTGCACCTGCTGGGCTTCTCGATCAATGCATTGAGCCTGTTCGGCCTGGTGCTGGCCATCGGCATCGTGGTGGACGACGCCATCGTGGTGGTGGAGAACGTGGAGCGCAACATCGAGGCGGGCCTGACCCCGCGCGAGGCCACCTACCGCGCCATGCGCGAGGTGTCCGGCCCCATCATCGCCATTGCGCTGGTGCTGGTGGCGGTGTTCGTGCCGCTGGCTTTCATCAGCGGGCTCACCGGCCAGTTCTACCGCCAGTTCGCGGTGACGATTGCGATCTCCACCGTCATCTCGGCGATCAACTCGCTGACGTTGTCGCCCGCGCTGAGCGCCTTGCTGCTCAAGGGCCACGACGAGCCCAAGGACGCGCTCACGCGCGGCATGGACAAGGTGTTTGGCGGCCTGTTCCGTGGCTTCAACCGCATGTTCCATCGAGGCTCTGAAGCGTATAGCGGTGGTGTCAAGCGCGTCATCGGCCGCAAGGCGCTGATGTTCGTGATCTACCTTGCGCTGGTGGGTGCCACCATGGGCCTGTTCAAGATCGTGCCCGGCGGCTTCGTGCCCGCGCAGGACAAGCAGTACCTGATCGGCTTTGCGCAGCTGCCCGATGGCGCCACGCTGGACCGCACCGAGAACGTGATCCGCCGCATGGGCGAGATCATGAAGGAGAACCCGAACGTCGAGGACGCGATTGCCTTCCCCGGCCTGTCGATCAACGGCTTCACCAACAGTTCGAACTCCGGCATCGTGTTCGCCACGCTCAAGCCCTTTGCCGAGCGCACCCGCGCCGACCAGAGCGGCGGCGCCGTGGCGGGCCAGCTGAACCAGGCCTTCGGCAGCATCCAGGACGCGTTCATCGCCATGTTCCCGCCACCGCCGGTGGCAGGCCTGGGCACCACGGGCGGCTTCAAGCTGCAGATCGAAGACCGTGCATCGCTCGGCTACGAAGCCATGGACAACGCCGTGAAGGCCTTCATGGCCAAGGCGTACCAGACGCCCGAGCTGGCGGGCCTGTTCACCAGCTGGCAGGTCAACGTGCCGCAGCTGTACGCCAACATCGACCGCACCAAGGCGCGCCAGCTGGGTGTGCCGGTGACGGACATCTTCGACACGCTGCAGATCTACCTGGGCAGCCTCTACGCCAACGACTTCAACCAGTTTGGCCGCACCTACAGCGTGCGCGTGCAGGCCGATGCAGCCTACCGTGCGCGGGCCGAGGACGTGGGCCTGCTCAAGGTGCGCTCTGCCACCGGCGAGATGGTGCCCCTGTCGGCGCTGATGAAGATGGAGCCGAGCTTTGGCCCGGAGCGTGCCATGCGCTACAACGGCTATCTGGCCGCGGACATCAATGGCGGCCCCGCGCCCGGCTACTCGTCGGGCCAGGCGCAGGCCGCCATCGAGCGCATCGCCAAGGAGACGCTGCCCCAGGGCATTACGTTCGAGTGGACCGAGCTGACCTACCAGGAAATCCTGGCCGGCAACTCCGCGGTGCTGGTGTTCCCGCTGGCCATCCTGCTGGTGTTCCTGGTGCTGGCCGCGCAGTATGAAAGCCTGACGCTGCCCATCGCCATCATCCTGATCGTGCCCATGGGCATCCTGGCCGCGATGACGGGCGTGTGGCTCACCAAGGGCGACAACAACGTGTTCACGCAGATCGGGCTCATCGTGCTGGTGGGGCTGTCGGCCAAGAACGCGATCCTGATCGTGGAGTTTGCGCGTGAGCTGGAGTTTGCCGGCCGCACCCCTGTGCAGGCTGCCATCGAGGCCAGCCGCCTGCGGCTGCGCCCCATCCTGATGACCTCGCTGGCCTTCGTGATGGGTGTGCTGCCCCTGGTGCTGTCCACCGGCGCGGGCGCCGAAATGCGCAGCGCCATGGGTGTGGCGGTGTTCGCCGGGATGATCGGGGTGACGGCCTTTGGCCTGTTCCTCACACCCGTGTTCTACGTGCTGCTGCGCAAGCTGGCGGGCAACCGCCCCCTGGTGGAGCATGGTGCGCATGTGGCGCCCATCTCGCACGCCCCGGGTTCTGGTGGCACGGCCCACCCCGTGCTGGCCGCGCCGCGCAAGGAGCACGAGTGATGCTTCTGACCACGGTGACAAAAAACATCTTTGTGGCCCTCGCCATGTGCTCCGTGCCGCCGAACGCAGCGGGCGCAGTGGCCGGGGCAGGAGAACAACCATGACCGATTTGCTTTTGACAAAGAACTCCACCGATGGAGCCCTCGCAGTGCGCAAGCGCAGCCTGCTTGCGCCCCTGGCCGCCGCCCTGGTGCTGGCCGGTTGCATGACCCAGCCCGTGGCCCCCGCGCCGCATGCGGGTGTGCCCGTGCCCGCCAGCTTCACGGCGGGGGGCGACGCGTTGCCCACCGCCCCCTGGACGGTGGCCGCCCCCGCTGAGGCGCAGCCGCGCGGCGAGTGGTGGCTGGGCTTTCAAGACCCGGTGCTGGCCGACCTGGTGCAGCGCGCGGGCACGGCCAACACCAGCATCCAGCAGGCGGCAGCACGGCTGGCCGAGGCGCGCTCGCTGCTGCGCTCTGCCGATGCCGCGCGCTCGGTGCAGGTGGGCGCCTCGGCGGGCGTGACGCGACAGGCAGGCGCTGCCACCACGGGCAGCGCAGCGCCCGCCACGCTGGGCACGGCGGGGCTCAATGCCTCGTACGAACTGGACCTGTTTGGCCGCCTGTCGCAAACCAGCGACGCCGCGCGTCTGGATGCGGATGCGCGCGAAGCCTTGCTGCAAAGCACGCGCCTGATGGTGCAGGCCGATGTGGCGCAAACGTACCTGCAGCTACGCTCCGTGCAGGCCGAGCAGGTGCTGGTGCAAGAGAGCCTGGCCGCGTACCAGGACACCCTGCGCCTAACGCAGAGCCGCCTGCAGGCCGGCGATGTGGCCGAGCTGGACGTGGCCCGTGTGCAGACCGAGGTAGCCGCCACCGAGTCCGACGCGCTGGCCTTGCAGCGCCAGCAGGCCCTGCTCACCAACGCGCTGGCCGTGCTGGTGGGCGAGGTGGCCAGCGGCTTCGTGCTGCCGCCAGCGACGGGCGATGCTGCGTTGCCCGTGATCCCACCGGGCGTGCCCGGCACGGTGCTGGCGCGTCGTCCTGATGTGTCGGCTGCGCAAGCCGCTGTGCTGGCCGCGCAAGCCCGTGTGGGTGTGGCGCAGAAGGCGTGGTTCCCGGCCGTCACGCTCACCGGCAATGCGGGGCATGCGTCGCCCGAGTTGGGCGATCTGTTCAAGTGGTCGGCCCGAGCCTGGGGTGTGAGTGCGCTGCTGTCGCTGCCGATCTTTGACGGCGGCCAGCGCGATGCGCAGATCGAAGGCGCCAAGGCGCGCCTGGAGGCTGCGCTGGCGGACCACCGGGGGCAGGTGCTCAATGCGTTCCGTGACGTGGAGGATCAGCTGACCTCGTTGCGTTTGCTCTCCGGCCAAGCCGAGGCGCAGGGGCGGGCGGTGACGGCCGCGCGGCGGGCTACGCAGTTGTCGGATGTGCGGTATCGCAATGGGCTGGTGAGCCAGCTGGAGCTGCTGGACGCGCGGCGCAGCGAGTTGCGCAATCGGCGGCAGGAGTTGCAGGTGCGGACGGCGCAGTATGTGGCGACGGTGGGGTTGATTCGGGCGCTTGGGGGAGGGTGGGGGGATCAGCCTGCGGTGAAGATGGCTGTTGTGTCGCAGTAGTTTTTTGCGAATTTGGGCTCTTCTAGCGAATGCTAGTGATGCACTCGACAAATGTCGTACGTCGAAATCACCGTCTACAGACGTACAGCGATTTCCATCACTACTATTCGCTAGAAGAGCCAGAATTTGGCTGCTTGCGCTAGTGGGATATGCGCTGGTAGCTATTGATTTTGTAGCGCTTGGTTGACTGCGCTGATTGGGTGGTGTGTCTTTGTTGAGGGTGGAGGCCGGGAGTCGCCCGGCGTGCGAGTAACTTTCTTTTGCTTCGCCAAAAGAAAGTCACCAAAGAAAAGGCGACCCCCAGTCTGCGACCCCTTCGCTGTGCGAAGGGGCAAACCTGCGTCGTGTCGGTTGCGGGGTGCGCCGTGGAACTCACTGCGCTGCGTTGCAGCTTCGTTCAGACATCCACGGCTAGTCAGTTCACGAGGCATGGGCGCTTCGACGCCCATGCTCACCCCGCAACCGCCCCGCCGCAGGCGCAGCCAGCAGGGGTGGGAGCAGAACATCCAAACAGCCGGACATCCATTCGGGCCATCGCTGCGCTCGGCTCAAGTTGCGCAGCACGTGGCGCTTGCGCCCGCGAGGTGGGGCCGAGCGAAGCAAAGGCCCGTGTGGATGTTCTGCTCCCTTCGCCCCTCTGGATGCGCCGAGGAGCGCAGGGTTTGGCGGATCAGGGCTCGCGATTGTCTGAGCGCAGCGAGTTCGAGCGAGACCCCGCCAAACCCGAGCACCGCAGGTTGCCCCGTAGCGAAGCGCAGGGGACGCAGACAGTGGGGTCGCCCTTTCTTTCGGCGACGCGAAAGAAAGGGACTCGCCTGCCGGGCGACTCCCGGCCTCCGTCTTCAGCCCAGGCATGGTGCTAAAGCAGCACACCAACCTCTGATGCTCTAATGCGAGAGATTGCTTCAAAAATAATAGCTACCAGCGCATATCCCACTAGCGCTTGCGGCCCAAAAGGCTCAAAAACCCCCGCTCACCCCTTCAACCACCCCCTCAACCTCCCCACCCCTTCCTCCAACCTCCCCACATCCCGACTCGCAAAACACCACCGCAACCACCCCGACGCCTCCCCCCCAAACGCACTGCCCGGCGCCAACCCCAGCCCCGCCTCCCGCACCAGCCCCTTGGCCAGCGTCAGGCAGTCGTCATGCCCGTCGATGCGGAAAAACGCATACATCCCCCCACGCGGCGTGGCCACCGACACCCCCGGCACATCGGCCAGCAACGGCACCAGCGTGTCCCGGCAGGTCTTCAGATGCGCCACCAGCGCAGGCGTCACCTCCTCCGTGCGCTGCAGCGCCACCGTGGCCCCGCGCTGCACAAACACTGGTGCGCACGAGGTGTTGAACTCGATCAGCTTGCCGACGGCATGCGTCAGCGATGGCGGCAGCACCAGCCACCCAAGGCGCCAGCCGGTCATCAAAAAGCTCTTGGAAAAGCTGTGCGTCACGATCAGCCGGTCCTCGGGCTCTGCCACGTCCAGAAAGCTGGGCGCGGCGCCGTTGGCCGTGTCGCCCGCGTAGTAGAGCCGCTCGTACACCTCGTCCGCCAAAATCCACGTGCCCGTGCGGCGGCAGTGCGCCAGGATGGTGGCTTGCTCCTCGCGCGTCAGCGTCCAGCCCGTGGGGTTGTTGGGGGCGTTGACGACCAGCAGGCGCGTGCCGGGCGTGATGGCACCGAGCAGTGCGTCCATGTCCAGGCGCCAAGCGCCCTGTGCGTCGGCCACCAGCGGCACGGTGCGCACCTGCGCACCCAGAATGCGTGGCTGCGCCACCAGGTTGGGCCACACGGGCGTGACCAGCACCACCTCGTCGCCCGCGTCCACCAGCGCCTGCACGGCCACCATCAGGCCGTTCACGCCGCCCGATGTGACGGCGATGCGGTCGAACCATGCATCGGTGTGCTGCTGCGGGTGCAGGCCGTGCATATAGCCCGCTATGGCGTGGCGCAGTTCGGGCAGGCCCAGGTTGTGGGCGTAAAAGGTCTCGCCGTCCTGCAGCGACGCAATGGCCGCCTCGCGGATGAAATCGGGCGTCACCTCGTCGCTCTCGCCAAACCAGAACTTCAGCACATCGCTGCGTCCCAGGCCTTCGTTGGCCACTTCGCGGATGCGCGACTCTTCGAGGCTTTGGACTACTTCTCGCATGCAATCTCCTTGAAATACACAGCCATCATCGCAGGCGTATAGTCGTTTTTTTGATTTTTTCACCACATTGGCTGACCAACCAACGCTCATGACCTATCCCAACACCCAGCTCTTCATCGCAGGCCAGTGGCAAGACGCCGCCGAAGGCAAGACCCTTGCCGTGTTCAACCCCGCCACGGGCAAAGAAATCGGCCGTGTGGCCCATGCCACCAAGGTGGACCTGGACCGCGCGCTGGACGCCGCACAAAAGGGCTTTGAAGCCTGGCGCGACATGCCCGCCGCCGAGCGCGCCAAGACCATGCGCCGCGCCGCCGCACTGATGCGCGAGCGTGCCGAGGCCATCGCCGCCATCATGGTGCAAGAGCAGGGCAAGCCCCTGGCCGAGGCCAAGGTCGAGACCATGGCCTCCGCCGACATCATCGAATGGTTTGCCGACGAGTCGCTGCGTGTGTACGGCCGCATCGTGCCTTCGCGCAACCTCAAGGCCACGCAGATGGTGCTGAAGGACCCGGTGGGCCCCGTGGCTGCGTTCACGCCGTGGAACTTCCCCATCAACCAGGTCGTGCGCAAACTGGCCGCCGCGCTGGGCGCGGGCTGCTCCATCCTGGTCAAGGCACCTGAAGAAACCCCGGCCAGCCCCGCCGAGCTGATCCGTGCGTTTGCCGATGCGGGCGTGCCCGCAGGCACCGTGGGCCTGGTCTATGGCGACCCTGCTGAAATCTCCAACTACCTGATTCCGCACCCCATCATCCGCAAGGTCACGTTCACCGGCTCCACGCCCGTGGGCAAGCAGCTGGCGGCATTGGCCGGCAAGCACATGAAGCGCGTGACGATGGAACTGGGCGGCCACGCACCGGTGATCGTGGCGGAAGACGCCGACCTGGAGCTGGCCATCAAGATCGGCAGCGGTGCCAAGTTCCGCAACGCGGGCCAGGTCTGCATCTCGCCCACGCGCTATCTGGTGCACGAAAGCATCCGCGCCGACTTTGCGGCAGCGTTTGCCAAGTACGCCCAGGGCCTGAAGGTGGGTGACGGCCTCACGGCTGGTACGCAGATGGGCCCGCTGGCCAACCCGCGCCGCATCACCGCCATGGCCGACTTGCTGGCTGACGCGGTGCAGCAGGGCGCCAAGGTGCTGACCGGTGGCGAGCGCATCGGCACCGAGGGCAACTTCTTCCAGCCCACCGTGCTGAACGATGTGCCCCTGTCGGCCCGCATCGTGAACGAAGAGCCCTTTGGCCCCGTGGCCGCGATTCGCGGGTTTGAGAAGATTGAAGACGCCATAGCCGAAGCCAACCGCCTACCGTTTGGCTTGGCGGGTTATGCGTTCACCTCGTCGCTGAAGAACGCACACCTGCTGGCCCAGCGCCTGGAAGTGGGCATGCTCTGGATCAACCAGGCCGCCGCCCCTGCGGCCGAGCTGCCCTTTGGCGGCCTGAAGGATTCGGGCTACGGCTCAGAGGGTGGCCCGGAGGCCATCGAGGCGCACCTGAACACGCGCCTGGTGTCGATCATGAACGTGTAACCATCGCGATCTTTGCTGCTTGGACACAGGCCCCCGGTGCCATGGGCATCGGGGTCCTTTTTGCTTTTGGAAGACTGCACAGGGCGGCACAATGGCGTGGCGTTGAAGACCTGCGGCCACCAAAGGTGGCAGTTACCCACCGTCCCCCATGTCAGGAGTGCCCCGCCCATGCTGCCCCGGCAATGCCTCGCCCTCATCATTGCGCTGGCCTGCGTGCCCCTTGCCTGGGCGGGCGAGGAGAAGGAGAGCTCCAGTCAGCGGCCCGGACTGTTCTTTGCCTGGCTGTCGCCCGACGATGGCCCGGTGTGGGCACACTTTGAGAACCCCGCGCACCTGCAGCAACTGGTGCGGCACTGCAATGCCCGTACGCCGGTATTTGCGCTGCAATCAGGCACCCGCTACCAGTGCAAGGCAGAACTGCCGCCGAAGTCTGCCGGGCAGGAAGAACCCTACGCCGCAGCCCTGACCGTGCAGGGGCCCAGGCCCCAGACAGACAACCCGCAGTACCGGCTCTTCGCCCTCACGCCGCCGCGCACGCCCCAGTGGCTGGTTGCCAAACCCGACGCCGAGCAGCTTGGCGCACTGCAGTCGTTCGTGCAGTCGGACGACCGCCGGTTTGTCGCGCTGCGCCGCCAGCTCCAATGGGGTGCTGCACGCACGATTCAGCAGCCCCAGGGCGCACGCACCACCGTGGTGGTGCCTGGCAGGGTGGTGCGCGACCCGGACGCTTTTTACGGAGCCCAGCGGCACCATGTTTTTGTGCGTGGCAGTAGCGGCTACGCCTACATGGGCGAGGTGCCCGGCAAGCCCGACAGCTACGTGGACATCGACGGCAACGACCTGCCGGGCCTTGTGGTGTCTGAGGGGTGTGACGGCTGGTGCGTATCGCTGTGGGGCCTTACGGGCGGGCTGCGGCAGGTAGCGAGGTTCGGCGGGCACTGAGTTCGCACCCGCACAGTACGGGTTCTCAGCGCTGTTTCACCGGGTCGTACACGCAGCGAAAGCCGATGTACACCGCATAGAAGTCCGCAGGCTTCCAGGCCTCGACATCCGCGCGCATTTGCGAGGCGGGATACCACCAGGATCCGCCCATCGTGCGCCGCTCGTCGCCACGCGCATCGGCCGCCCATTCCCACACATTGGCGCCCATGTCGTGCAGGCCGTTCACTCCGGCCACAGTGGCGTTGACGGGCGCGGCGCGGGGCCAGGGGTCGGGGTCGCTGGTGTTGGCGCCCTGCGGGCTGTGGCCCGTGGTCCAGGGGTAGGTGGTGCCACGCACCCAGGGCGTGGGTGGTTGGCTGCGCAGCTCGGTAAAGCCGGCGGTGCGCCACTCGGCGGCGGTGGGCAGGCGGCCGCCGGCCCATTGGCAGTACGCCTGGGCCTCGGTGTGGGTGAGGTGCACGGCGGGCAACTGGTCGGTGTCGGGCGGTGAGCCGTCGGGGCGCTGCCAGGTCCAGCCCGCGCGGCGCTGCCAGCCGCCCACGTATTCAAAACCGCCGCCTTCGCGCTCGGCACGGGTGGTGGTGCCGGTGGCCCGCGCGTAGCGCGCAAACTGGGCGATGGTGACTTCGGTCTTGTCGATGCGCAGGCCGTGCAGGTCGTCCAGCACCACGGGCGCTGGGGTCTGGGCAGATGCGGCCAGGGCCCAGAACGCCAGGGTGGCGATGACTGCGTGGCGCGGTGTTGGCATGGTCCTGTGCTCCCCGTTTCACAGCCAGGCAGCCATTGCCGGGCCTGTGTGGCGCAGAGTATCGGCCGCTGCAAAAGCCTGTGGGCGGGGCTGGGTTTGCAGTGGCTGAACGGCCCTGTGGGGGGCGCCGGGTTGGGTGGTCGGCGCCGCGTCCGCCCGAGGGCTGTGTGCCTTTTCCAACCGGTAGCAGGCATAAAAAACCCCGCACTCCCAAAAAAAGGAGTGCGGGGTAATTGGCTGTGTGTCTGCCCTCCCACCAGTCAGGGCAGCAGCGTGTGGGGCGCTATCAGAAGTTGTGGCGCACGCCCACGGCGAAGGAGCTGAAGTCGTTACCCGGAGCCGACACGCCGTAGGTGGCTGCCTGGCTGTTGTTGATGCGGGTGTAGTACGTGTAGATCTTGGTGCGCTTGCTCAGGTTGTAGTTGTAGCCCAGTGTGTACTGGGTGGCGGCGCTGTTGGACACGTTGGAGTAGTTACCGGCACGGCCCACGTTCACGTGGAACTCGGACACACCCATGATGTAGGCGGCCGACAGGCGCAGGTTGGTGCGGTTGCCGCCGTTGGCGATGAACACGTTCTTGTCGCGTTGCACGTACGCGCCCACCACGAACGGGCCGGTCGAGTACGAAGCACGCACCGCGAACTGGTTCTGGTCGTCCAGCTTGGAATAGCCAGCGCCCAGGCCCAGCTTGCCGATTTCGTAGTTGGCCGCCAGGTCCACGCTGTTCTTGCCACCGGTGCCGCTGGCCTGCTCGTGCATGGCCCAGCCGGCTTCGAACGTTGCGCCGCCCAGGCTCGGGGTGCGGTAGGCGATCTTGTTCACGTCGCGGGCAGGGTAGGCGTACAGGGCGTCCGCCGACGAGCCGGTGTCGTGGTTGTGATTGCTGATGAAGTCAGCGGTGGCGTAGTAGGACTCGGACGTGAAGTTGCCCAGGCGCACCATGCCGAAGCCACCGGCCAGGTTCACTTCGCTCTGGCGAGCGAACACGCCGCGCGAGTCGGAGGCGCCGGTGCTGGAGTCAAAGCCGCTTTCCAGCTGGAAGCCAGCCATAAGGCCGCCGCCCAGGTCTTCCTGGCCCTTGAAGCCGAAGCGGGAGGAGTTGTTGAACAGACCGGTCTTGGAGACATCGCCGTCTTTTTGGTGTTCGAAGGTCGTGTTGACCCGGCCGTACAGGGTGACGCTGCTCTGTGCAAAGGCAGCAGACGTACCCACCAGGGCCAGCGCGGCGAGGGCGCAGCGGTTCAATGTTTTCATTCGCGAGGTTCCTTAAATCAAATTTTGTTTGACGACAAATAATCACCGGCCAAAAACGCACAGGGGTGATGCCTTCGGGCCGCCGCTACAGGCAAGTTTGATGCCTGTGGTGATGTGATCGTTGCACTTTGCAACGGAGGGGGATGCTACTGGCCGCCGTGATTGGCCGCCAGCGGGGTAAACACCTTTTTGTCATCCAAATGTCGTTGCGGCGCAACATGGTTCTGGTATGGCGCGCCAGAACCCAACTTCGGGTGGAGCCCGGAGCCCCTCTGAGTCCCTTTGAGCCCCTTGGAAGGTCGCGCATGTGGTGCAAGCCCCGCGCGGGCTGGCACCGGCGTGGCGCTGCGTACAGGCCACTGCCGCCGTGCGAGCCCTGCACGGCAGCTTGTGGCGTGGCGGCGATCCCTTGACTATCCCTTGTGGGATCGCCAACCGGCGCCTAGAACCGGGACCTAGAACCGGTACGTCGAGGTCAGCGTGTAGGTGCGCGCCTGTCCGTAAAAGCAGTCCCCGCGTGCCAGGCACTGGGTGATATGCACCTTGTCGGTCAGGTTCACCACGTTGAAGGCCACGCGCCAGTCGCCAGCGTCGTAGGCCACCATGGCATCGGCCAGGGTGGCCGCCGGGGTGGTGATGGCGCTGGTGCCCGTCCACTGCGAGCCGGTGTAGCGCACGCCCGCGCCCACCACCCAGCCGCCACGCCCCTGCGCTGCAAAGCGGTGGCTCAGCCAGGCCGATGCAGTGTGCCGGGGCACGCCGGCCACGGCCTGGCCCTGGTCGCCTGCGTTGCTGCGGCTGATCTGGGCGTCGGTGAAGGCGTAGGCCAGCGTAAAGTCCCACTGGCGCGCCAGGCTGGCCTGCACTTCGGCCTCGAAGCCGTTGACCTTCACTTCGCCGATCTGCAGGCTGTTGAGCGGGTTGCTGGGGTCGGTGGTCTTGCGGTTCTTTTCGCGCAGGGTGTACATAGCGGCAAACGCGCTGATGCCCTGGCCCGGCGGCTGCCACTTCACACCCGCCTCCCACTGTTCACCGCGCTGGGGCTTGTAAGGGGTGCCGTATGCGTCAAGCCCGCCCAGAGGCTGGAACGATTCGGAATAGCCCACATACGGTGCCCAGCCGCCGTCCATCTGGTACGTCACGCCCGCACGTTGGGTCCAGGCCTTGTCGTCCACGGCAGCGGCGGGGCGGCCCTCGGTATCGGTCTGGGCGCTGTCATGGCGCAGGCCCAGCGTGGCCGTCCAGCGGCCCCATTGGATCTGGTCTTGCGCGTAGAAGCCCAGCTGCTTTTGCACCACGCTGGGCTGGCGCACCAGCTGTGCCGCCGTGGGCGGCGTGAAGTTGCCGTACACCGGGTTGTACACGTCGATGGACGACGCCACTGCGCGCCAGGCCTGCTGGCCCGTGTGGTTGCGCTGCACGTCCAGGCCGGCCAGCAGCGTGTGTGCGGTGCTGCCGGCTTGCAGCTTGCCTTCGAGCTGCGTGTCGATGAGCAGCATGCGGCCGGTGTTGAGGTTCCACACGGCGTCGCGCACCAGCGTGCGGTTGTCGCTGTTGAACACGGGGCGCGCAGGGCGGCCCGTGGCGGCGTTGGCGGTGAAGCTGGTGTAGATGGTGCGGTAGTCCACCTCGCTCACAGTGCGGCGCAGGTTCTGCCGCACCGTCCAGTCGCTGTTCAAACGGTGACTGAACAGGTAGCCCCAGGAGTTGTTACTGGTGTCGTACGCATCCCAGCCCGGCTCGCTGATGAAGGTGTTGCGCGGAATCTGGCCGTACTGGCTGGGCAGCTGCGTGCCTTGCCACGGGAAGAATCCGATGAGCGAGCCGCTTTGGTCCTTCTGGTGCAGCGCCTGCAGCGTGAGCGACGTGTCGGCATTGGGTTTCCAGGTGAGCGATGGCGCAAACACCACGCGGTTGTCGTCCACATGGTCCACCTGCGTGCCGCTGTCGCGGCCCACGGCTACCAGGCGATAGAGCCACTGGCCGTCCTGGTCGAGCGCGCCCGTCAGGTCGGCGGCGATCTGCTTGCGTGCGTTGTTGCCCAGCTGCACCTGCACCTCGCGCAGGGTGTCGGCCTGCGGGCGCTTGCTGGTGAGGTTGAGCACGCCGCCCACGCTGCCCTGGCCGTACAGCACGGAGGTGGGGCCGCGCAGAAACTCCACGCGCTCCAGCGTGTAGGGGTCAGGCCGGCTGGTGTTGTAGGTGCCATAGGTGCGCAGCAGGCCGTCCTGGTATTGCGAGACATCGCCACTGCGTGCCTTGAAGCTGTCCACGCGGCTGTCAAAGTAGTTGGACACCGCGCCTGCGGTGTACGCCGTCACCTGCCGCAGCGTCTGCACGCCCTGCGCCTCCATCTGGTCGCGGGTGACCACGCTGATGGCTTGCGGGGTTTCGATGAGTGGCGTGTCGGTCTTGGTGGCGCTGAGCGCACGCTGGGCCACAAAGCCGGTGACCGGTGCCGTCGGGTTCTCTTGCTCCGCGCCCGAAGACACGGTGACCGGGGCCAGTGTGGCCTCGGCAGTGGGCGATGGGACGGTGGTGGTCTGCGCCTGGGCAGCGGCACTGCACAGCACCAACAGGGCGGCCTGTGCGACGGCGGTGCGCGGCGCGCGGCATGCGCGCGAACGGGATGGAAAAGGAGGCATGGTTTGCTATTGATTCGATAGCTGCTTGGGCATGTTCGACTGGCGCAAGCGGCCGGTTTTGCTTGAATTGCTTGAAATGGGCGCTGATCAGCGACTAGCGGGTGCGGGCGTGGCCGCTGGCGGCAACGACGGAGAGGGCATGCCCTCGGCCAGCACAAAGCTCAGCGTGGTCACGTAGCTGGCTTCGCCGTACGGTGCGCCGTGCGCCTCGCCCGGCGTCTTGTCGCTGTGCTTCACCTCGGCCACGTACTGGCCCTTCCAGGGGGTGACGAAGGTCACCGTGCCGTCTTCACCCGCCTCGGCCTCGCGCGTCCAGCCCGAGGGCGCGGCCAGCTGCACCTTGGCCTTGGGCAAGGGGGCGCCCCGGTAGACCACCTTCAGCTCACCGGGCTGGCCGGTGGGCACCAGGTCCAGCGCAGCGGTGGGGACTACGGGCTTGGCCAGGCTGGCCACCCAGCGGGCGGCGGGCTGCCAGTACATCGCGGGCAGGTTGCGCTTGCTGCGGTCGATCACGGGGTAGGTAGGCGTTGCAAACAGCGTGTCTGGGCTGCCGGTGGTGGCGTAGACGAAGGCATCTTTGCCCAGTTGGCCGTCCACGCGCTGCGCCGGGGCGCCGGTGCGTTGTTGTTCCAGCAGGGGCACGCCCTTGAACTGGTCGAGCCGGCCAGGCGATGTCTCGCGCAGGTTGTCGTTGAACTCGCCAAAGTGCAGGCGCGCCTGGCCCCCGGCGTTCTCCAGCCACACCTGGTGGGCGTGGGCAGGGGCCAGGGCAGATACGCCGGCTATGGCCAGCACGGCAGCCAGCCAAGGGCGTGGGGAGGTGGGAGCGCAAGACATGGACATGGATATTTCCTCTCTTTGGTTTGGGATTCCGGAGCGCTGCTCCAAACGCAGCGCGCAGCCCGCTGCACCACCGCAAGGGTGGGTGTAGTGAAGCTCACTTTTTGATAGCTGCCTGCGCTTGATGGATGAGCGCTGGGTGGCTTTTTGATCTGAACGTTGCAGCGCCCGGCTCACACCGGGCGACAGCGCAGACGGGGGGCATGAGAGCCGCTTCAGCGGCCGTCATAAGGGCGTCATGTCGGCCTCCAGTAACCGCTTACCGCTCCACGCTTGCGCGGGGGCTCTTCGTTGGAGGCGTCGGCCCTGGCGCGCGCGGCCAGCCGTACCAGCCCATCACCGCGACGGGGATGCCCAGCCCCACCCACGACCACCAGTCGCCCCAGGTGTCGGACACCAGCGCCGTGATCAAGCCGGTGGTGGTGAGCACACCCATCACGATGGGCCCGCCCCACAGGGCCCAGAAAGGGCGGTGCTTTTTCATGTGGCCCCCTCGGTGGAGCGCGCAGCACCCGATGTGGGCAAAGCGCTGCCTGCAAAACCGCCCGTGGCGCTGCCTGCGGTGGGTGCTGCGGGGCTTGCCGCCTGCACGCCCTTGCGCAGCCACAGATACAGCCCGCTGCCCAGCACCACGATGGTGGCAATGTCCAGCAGCGCCCACAGGATCTTCATCGGCATGCCGCCGTAGTCGCCAAAGTGCAGCGGCTGCGACACCAGCAGCGCGGTCAGGTACCACGGCAGCTGGGGCGATGCGGTGACCTGCGCGGTGCGCGCATCCACCAGCACCGGTTGGAGCAGCTTGGAGGTCAGCGGCTCGTTGCCGCGCAGGAAGAACGTGTTGTGGTGCGGGCTGGAGAACGCCGTGCCCGGGAACGCAATGAACGACAGCTTGGTGCCCGGCGCCTGGGCCTGCGCGGCCTCCAGCGCCTGCTGCAGTGGCCCACGCTCTGCCACGGGCACGATGGGCTGGCCCTCATACGGCTTGAGCAGCACAGAGAGCTGGTCGTGCTGCCAGTACTTGATGAGCAGGTCGGCCCACGTGTTGATCATGCCCGTGCCGCCCACCACAAACGCCCACACCAGCGTGACGATGCCCAGCAGGTTGTGCAGGTCGAGCCACTTCACCCGCGTGGACCGACCGCGCCGCACCTCGCCAAACGCCAGCTTGCGCATGAACGGCGCATACAGCACCACCCCGGTCACGATGGCCACCAGCAGCAACAAGCCCATGAAGCCCAGAAACAGCTTGCCCGGCAGCCCTGCGAACAGGTCCACGTGCAGCTTGAACATCACGTACATGAAGCCCTCGTCAAACCGGGGCTGCGCCAGCACCTGCGCCGTGCGCGCGTCCACCGCCACGGATCGGAAGTCATCGGTGGGCGCCGGGGTGGGCGTGAGCGTGACGAACCACACGTTGTCATCGTCCTCGGCTTGTGATGCGAACTGCACCACCCGGTCCGGGTGCAGCGCTTTTGCCGTGGCCAGCACCTGGTCCAGGCTGGCGCGCGGCGTGTTGGCGGGCATGGCGGGCGCCTCGATCTCGGTGCCCAGCAGGTGGCCAATTTCGTGGTGAAAGATCAGCGGCAGGCCGGTGATGCACAGCAGCAGCATGAAAACAGTGCACACCAGGCTGGACCACTTGTGGGTCCAGCTCCAGCGGCGCAGGGCGGTGGGGCTCAGCATGGCGTGGGGGCGGTGTGGCAAGGGCCGTCGGGCAGTCGCACCACCGCCAGCGCCGCCCCAGGCACAGGGTGCGCTGTCGCAACAGAAAGGGCGAACAAGTGATTCATCAAGCCAGACAACCCGGAAACATCGGAAGACGGTGGGTGCTGGCTGCAGCCGGGAGGCCTGTGAAAAGGCTCGCGGCAAGGGCTATGGCTGGCGGAAATCCAATTTTACATTGCAAATGGGAATTGTTTGTATTCGTGATGGTGTGTGGGGCAAGGATGTTGCGAAATCGCTGCGGCCTGCTCCCGATCGGACACTGCGAAGGAGAGGAAGCATTGCGCGCGCGGGGGCTGGGGCGCAGGGCGGGGTGGGCGCCTGCAGGCTATAGTGCCGTCGCCCCAGCGTGCTGGTTTTGCAGACATTCACACCCGCGTTTGCGACCCTTGCATGGGCTTCATCCCCCGGCTGCGAGCCGCTTTCAGGAGAGTTCCGTGTCCACGATATTCGGCGCCGTTCAGCCCGTTGCGCACGCATCTGCGAGAGGCATGGGGGCTTTGTACCGGACGGCCTTGCCATGGCTCGCTGTGGTGGCCATTTTGTTTACAGGCAACGTGCGCGCCACAGACGAAAGCACCTCTGCGGAGCAAAAGGCACGGCTTGCAATACCCCCCGAGTTTCGGCATCCCGATTTTGTCTGGACCACTGCAGAAGGCGACTTGAACGGCGATGGCATCCCTGACCTGGCCCTGTTGCTGACAAAGCACAAAGGAGAAGGCCAGCGAGAGGAGCGGTTGCTTGTCCTGACCGGGAGGGCGGATGGCAGCTATCAGGTGCTCTCAACGTCCGGCGAGTTCTGCCACCCCAGCAAGTTCTACAACCTGGAAATCAAGAGCAATTCATTGTTCGTTCAGGCGGTCTACTACGCAGACGCCGCCCGGTTCTCGGGCTTCACGCTGCAGTTCCGCTACAACGCCAAGATCAAAGACCTGGAACACATCGGCGAGCAGCAGGACGATGAAGACTATTCCAGCAATGCCTCCCACCGCGTGAGCCTCAACTACCTGACCAACGCCACCATTGATTCGCGGCGTGCTGGCAAGAAGTACAAGGAGGCCCGAGGCCGGATCGTTGGTGGTCCGGGTGTGCTTCCTTTGAATGGGTTCGTCTGCGAAGGCTATGGCATGACGGGGTCATCGGTCTACCTGGATGAAAGCTTCAAGGTGCACAAGATGGGCGTGACACCTCCGTGATGCCCAGCGGGTTCGCCGCAAGAGCCCGCAGTGGGGGTTGATGACAGCCACGCCCTGTTCCAGCACGCGGTTGCGGCCGATGGAGCGCCGGTTTTGGGCATCCGGCGGAAGAGGCCACATTCCTTTGAAACTGGGGCCCTTGGCTCACTTCCGCCGTTCACTTGGGCCTCAGAACCGCGTCCGCAACGTCACCTGCACCGCACGCGGCGAGCCGGGCAGGATCAGGTTGTCGTTGCTCCCGTGGGCCGACACGTAGTACTTGCGGTTGGCCAGGTTCTTGATGTTCACGTCCACATCCCACTGACCCAGCGTGTACTGCAGGGCGGCGTCCACCGTGGTGTAAGCGGGCAGGGTGACCAGGTTGGTCAGCGAGGTGAAGCGCGCACCCACGTAGTTCACGCCGCCGCCCACGCGCAGGCCGTGGCCCAGGTCCTTCATGGCCCAGAGGAAGGCGGAGTTGCGGGGCGTGAGTGCGGGCACCTTGCCCTGGGCTGCGATGGCAGCGGTGGGCAACTGGGTGGAGGTGGTGGTGGCCAGCGACTTGGTCATGCGGCCGTCCAGCCAGGCGTAGCCTGCGCTCACGTCCCAGCGGCCAGGCAGGCGGCCACTCATGGTCAGCTCCAGGCCGTTGGTGCGCTGGGTGCCCACGTTGATCTGACGACCGGGGTTGGCGGGGTCGGTGTTCTTGATGTTGGTGCGCTCCAGGTTGAAGAGCGCGCCGGTCACATTCATGCGGCCATCGAGCAGGTCGAGCTTGACGCCGATCTCCTTGTTCTCGGTGATCTCGGGCTCGGCGCCGGTGGTGTTGGCGGCCAGTGCAAACGCTTCGGCCGAGGGCTGGAAGGATTTGCTGTACGAGACGTAGTACGACACGGTATCGCTGGGCTGCCACACCAGGCCTGCGCGGGGGCTGAACTTTTTGTCGGTGCGCGAGAGCGTGGCGAGCTTGCGGTCGAACGTGGTCTCTTGCCCGAACACGTCGTAGCGAGCGCCCACCAGCGCCTTCCATTGGGGGGCGAGCGTGATCTGGTTTTGCCAGTACAGCGCGGCCGTGTCCTGCGTGGTGTGGCTGGGGATGGCGCTGTCGGCGTTGTAGCTGGCTGCCGGGATGGCCGGGGCGGGGCGGTTGCCGGGGTTGAGGAGGGGCACGCGGTCCGCGCCGCCCGATACGGACTCGGCGCGCTTCTTCTGCTGGCCCAGTTCCACGCCCATCAGCCACTCTTGCTTCAAGCCGCCCAGCTGGTTGCGCCAGGTCAGGTCGGTCTGGTTGAAAAAGCCTTTTTCGTCGCGCAGGATGAACGAGCGCGTACGGCCCACGGTCATGTCCACGGGGTTGGTGGTGCCACTAGGCAGGGTGTTGTAGCGGTCCAGCGTGTAGTCGTACAGGCGCGTGACGTTGCGCACCGACCAGGCGTCGTTGAAGCGGTGGTTGAGTGTGGCCGCCAGCGACTGCATGGTGCTGGTGGTGGTGTCGTCCTGCGCCGCGTTGCTGGAGCCGTAGTAGGTCCTGGCGGGCACATTGACTGGGCGACCATTCAGCGCGGGGATGCCGAAGTCCGTGAGGCGCTTGTCGCGGGCGTTGGTGTACTGCAGCAGCAAGTCGGTCTGCGCAGCGAGCTTGAGCGCGAGCGACGGTGCGAAGTTGTGGCGCTTGACGAACTGCTGGTCGCGGTAGCTGCTCGAGTCTTCCACGGCGGCATTGATGCGGAAGGCGGCGGTGTCGCTGATGCCCACGTTCACGTCGGCCGTGGCGCGGCGGTAGTCGAAATTGCCCAGGCCCAGCGACGCTTCGCCCGAGGTCTCGCCAAACTTGGGTTTCTTGGTCACGCGGTTGATCAGGCCGCCCGATGACCCGCGTCCGTACAGCACGGCGGCCGGGCCCTTGAGCACTTCCACGCGCTCGATGTCGGCCAGGTCGCGGAAGTACAGCGCATCGTCGCGCACGCCGTCTACAAACTGGTCGGCAATGGCGGTGAAGCCGCGTATCACCACCTGGTCGCGCTGGCCGTCGCCATGGCTCATGGCCACGCCGGGTACGTTGCGCAGCGCGTCTTCCATCGACCGCGCGCCCTGGTCGCGCAGCAGCTGCTCGGGCACCACGTTCACGGCCTGGGGTACGTCGCGCAGCGGCGCGCTGCCTTTGGTGGCCGAGGTGCTGGCGGCGGGCGAATAGCCGTCATCGTCGCTAGTGGACTGCACGGTGACCTCGCCCAGCGTCTGGGTGGGGGCGGCAGGCGCTGGGGTTTGCGCCAGCGCAGTGCCGCAGAAAGCGACCAGGATGGCTGCAACCAGCGGGTTCATGGCCTGCGGGTGGCGGAACGACTGTTGGAGGGAGTTGTGTTGAGGTGCGTGCATGGTTTGTCCTTGGTGTGTGCGCAACGCGGTGGAAAACGGCTCCGCAGGCACCGGGCCTGGCGCGGGCCTTTGGGGCCGTGGCTGGGAGGGGTGCGGAGAGCGGGAGAAAAGGAAGCAGAGGAGGGCGGTGGATCAGAAGGAGCGACGGGCCCGCAGGGCCGCTGCATCCCTCGCGCTTACCACCCCCAGGCCCAGGCGCCGAGGCCGGCCACCAGGGCCATCCCTGCCAGCAGCGGTGTGCGCCGGGGCTGCCAGGTCACGGCGGCCGTCACGGCCACAGCGGCCACTGACAGGGCCACGGCCCAGGCGGTCACGCCGAGCGAGGCAGGCACGCTACCGGCGGGGTGTGCGGCCAGCCACAGCGACAGCAGCAGCAACAGCCACCCGGTGCGGCGCAGCTGTTGCAGGCTGCGGGCCGCGCCTTCGCGGCCTGTGGCGTCTTCGTGGTGGCGGTCCATGCCCAGCGCAATGGCTGACCAGGCCGCAAAACACAGCAGAAAAGCGGACATGGTGCTCAGGCCCCCGAGGTGGACGCGGATACATCGCTGGCCGCAGGCAATGCAGCTACCGGGGTTGTGCGCTGTGCCTTGGTTGCAGCGGCTTTGCCCCGGGGTGCGCGGCCTGGGCGCAGGCGCCACGACAGCCCGCCCAGCAGCAGCCCGGTGGCCAGGAAGGCCAGGTCCATGCTGGCCCACACCCACTCGCCCGCAGGCAGCGTGGTGCCCAGGTGGGTGTGCGTGGTCAGCGCATTGATGACCGGCAGCAGCGCCCACACCAGGCCTGCCGCGCCCAGCGGCACCGACCAGCCCATGCGGCTGGGCCGCACCACGGCGCAGGCCAGCGCCCACAGCAGGGCCAGGCCCCAGGCGCTGAAGAACCAGGCCAGTTCCACATCGGCCCGGCCCTCCACGTTCAGCTGGACCAGGCGGTTGGAGGCGATGTACACGCCGCAGGCCAGCGGCAGGCCCGCCAGCGTGGCGATGTTGATGGCCGCCACCAGGCGCTCGCCAAACGGCGCCTTTGTGACGGCGTCTGTGTTGGCTGCTGCCCCTTTGCGGCTGGCCTGCGTCTGCGACTTGGCGCTGCGCTTGACCGACCACAGCACCATGCCGGTGGCAATCATCAGGCTGCCCAGCACACCAAATCCAAACAGCGCCCAGCGCAGGCCCACATCAGCAAACCGCGCCATGTGCAGGCCATACAGCACACCGTAGGTCTTGACGGCGGGGCCGGTGGCATCGGCCTGGTCCAGCCACTGGCCGGTGGTGGCGTCAAACAGCAGGCGGGGCGGGCGGTATTGCAGGCGGTCGCCCTCGTGGCGGGTGACTTCGACCACGGCGCGGCCCTTGGCATCGCGGCGCGCCTGCACGCTGCCGATGCGCCCGCCGTCCCAGCGGGTGCGGGCCTCGGCCAGGATGGGCGGCAGGGCGATGGCGGGCAGGGGCTCCACCTTGTCGCCGAGGCCGCGCCGGGGGCGGCTTTCGGCCTTCTCGCCCTGTAGGTCGGCAAAGTACGCGTTGGAGTCCACGCCTTTCTCACTCTGGTAGGCCGTGGCAATGCCCGCAGGCATGTACAGCGTGTGGAAGATCATCAGCCCGCTGAAGGTGATCATCAGATAGAACGGCAGCACCAGCACGCCGGTGACGTTGTGCGCGTCCAGCCAGGCACGCTGCCCGCCCTTGGTGGGGCGGAAGGTGAAGAAGTCCTTGAAGATGCGGCGGTGCGTGATCACGCCCGAGATCAGCGCCACAAACATCAGCATGGTGGCCACGCCCACCACCCAGCGGCCCTGCAAGGTCCAGCGGCCCTTTTGCGCGGTACGCAGCTCGAAGTGAAAGCGGTAGAAGAAGTCGCCGCCCATCGTCTGGCGGGTGTCGATGGCCTCGCCGGTCTGCGGGTGCATGCGCAGCGTCTCGAAGCGGCCATTGCCCGTGTCGCGCCACAGGATGTTGACGGCAGGGTCGCGGTCATCGGGCAGGTGCATGATCCACTGCGTGACGTTGGGCACCTTGCGCACCAGCGCGTCCAGGGCCCTCTGCGCCGTTTGCGCCACCTGGGGGGCGGCGGCCTCCACCGGCTGCAGGCCATGCATCTCGGGGCGCATCCACAGGTTGAACTCGTTCTTGAAGAACGACAGCGTGCCGGTGAGGAAGATCGCAAACAGCAGCCAGCCCAGGATCAGCCCCGCCCAGGTGTGCAGCCACGACATGGCCTGGCGAAAGCCCTCGCGGTCGCTGGGCGCCTTGGGTGGTTTGGCTTTACGGGTTTGTTCAGAAGCGGTGCTTGCAGATGCCCGATCGACTGGCTGGCATGAGGGGGCCGTGATGCGGGTCATGCGGCGGCCCTCATCCATTGAGGTGCCGTGGCGCTGGCGCCCAGCACCATTGCGGGCAGCAGCGTGCCACCCCACGCACCCCAGGCGGTGCGCGCATAAAAAGCCCAGCCTGCGGCGATGGCATACACCACCCACGACAACATGGTGGACGTGAGCACGGCTTCCACCCGTGGCATGCACTGCGCCAGCAGCAGCGACAGCGCCGCAGTGAAACCGGCGGCCAGTGCATAGCCACCCCCCACTGCGGCCACGGCACGCGAGGTGATGGCCAGCCGGTAGCGCCCATCGACGCGAGTGGTCTTCATGGCTGCGAGACCATCGGTGCAGCGATTGGGCGATCAGGGGATGACAGCGCCTCCAAGGGGGGGAGGCGGGCAGGGCTGCGCAGCATGGGCAAGGGCTCCAGTCGTTGGATGGGTGAACAAACCAAACGCTGGCTGTTGCCGGTGATGCGGGTCACCGGCTGGCTGGCTTCCAGGTGAAGTCATCGCCCTGCGGGAGCAGGCGCTTGCCTGCTCATGCGCACTGCAACGGGAGCCGGTGCGCAGGATGCGGCAGGGGATGATCGACCGCTATTTTAATGTGGTTGCAAATCATTCGCATTAACTAACAAAGAAACTGCGAGGTTTGATGTGCAGTTGCAACAGAGTGTGCGCAGTTCGCGCCAGCACGGGCGAAAAAAAACGGGCCGAGGCCCGTTGGGAGGTCAGAGGGGGGCCATGTCGGGGTACCCCTTAGTCACTCATTGGCTCACTCGATCTCGCCCATCTGCGATTGCAGGTAATTTTGCAGGCCCACTTTACCGATCAGGTCGATCTGGGTTTCGAGGAAGTCGATGTGCTCTTCGGTGTCGTCCAGGATCTTTTGCAACAGGTCGCGCGACACATAGTCACGCACGCTTTCGCAGTGGGCAATACCCTCCTTGATGGTGGCTTGGGCGCCCTGCTCGGCGCGCAGGTCACAGGCCAGGATCTCCGGCACGTCTTCGCCCACCTGGATCTTGGCCAGGTCCTGAAGGTTGGGCAGGCCGTCCAGCGTAAAGATGCGGTCCATGAGCCAGTCGGCATGCTTCATCTCGCCGATGGATTCCGAATACTCCTTCTTGGCCAGCTTGTCGAAGCCCCAGTGCTTGAGCATGCGGTAGTGCAGAAAGTACTGGTTGATGGCCGTAAGTTCGTTCTTGAGCTGGGCCTGCAGATGGCCAATGACCTGTGCGTCACCTTTCATGGGGACTCCTTGTAATGTGTGAATTCGGCGCTGATTGTCGTGACCCGCATCAAGCAGCGCAAGGCAAGCCCCTGCTATGGCGTGCGGGCTGCGTGTGATGCTGAGAGGCGTTCGCGTTCACAGGCTGAGTTCCCCGTGGCGCACCAGGGTTGTCATGGGGAGGCCACAGTGGGAGTTGTATAGTAATTGACAATTGATTCAATGCAATCAATTAATTGGATTGATGGTTTGGAAATGCCTAAACTTCAGTCCTGTTCAGTCAACCAACCACTAAGGAAACAGCAATGTCCCTGATCAATACGCAAGTTCAGCCCTTCAAGACCACCGCTTTCGTCAACCGTGGCGGCAAGGGTGAATTCATCGAAGTGACCGAGCAGTCCCTCAAGGGCAAGTGGTCCGTGCTGATCTTCATGCCCGCAGCGTTCACCTTCAACTGCCCCACCGAAATCGAAGACGCTGCCGACAACTACGCTGAGTTCCAGAAGGCCGGTGCCGAGGTCTACATCGTGACGACCGACACCCACTTCTCGCACAAGGTGTGGCACGAAACTTCCGACGCCGTCGGCAAGGCCAAGTTCCCCCTGGTCGGCGACCCGACGCACCAGCTGACCAACGCCTTCGGCGTGCACATCCCTGAAGAAGGTCTGGCGCTGCGCGGCACGTTCGTGATCAACCCCGATGGCGTGATCAAGACGATGGAAATCCACTCCAACGAAATCGCCCGCGACGTGTCGGAAACCCTGCGCAAGCTGAAGGCTGCCCAGTTCACCGCCGCCAACCCTGGCCAAGTCTGCCCCGCCAAGTGGAAGGAAGGCGCCAAGACCCTGACGCCTTCGCTGGACCTGGTCGGCAAGATCTAATCCACGGCTCCTCTAAAGCCGGACAGCGTCATGGCGCCATCGCGCCATGCCGTCCGGCTTTTTTACGCCCGGACGTTGACAAGCAGGCTTGATTTGCAGCCCTCAGGCGTCAACCTCCCAGACATCACCACTCCAAATTCAAAGGACACCACCATGCTCGACGAACAACTCAAGACCCAACTCGCCGCCTACCTGGAGCGCGTGCAGCAGCCGTTTGAGCTGGTGGCTTCCCTGGACGACAGCGAGACTGCGCGCGACATGCGCGAGCTGCTGACGACCATCCAGTCGCTGCGCAGCGACAAGATCACCCTGCGCACCGACGGCAACGACGCGCGCAAGCCATCTTTCAGCCTGCAGCGCGTGGGCGCCACCAACAGCCTGCGCTTTGCCGGGCTGCCACTGGGCCACGAATTCACTTCGCTGGTGCTGGCCCTGCTGTGGACGGGTGGCCACCCGCCCAAGGTCGAGCAGGACGTGATTGATTCCATCAAGGCCTTGGATGGCGACTTCAACTTTGAGGTCTACATGAGCCTGACCTGCCACAACTGCCCGGACGTGGTACAGGCACTGTCGCTCATGGCCGTCGTCAACCCGAAGATCAAGACCACCGTCATCGAAGGCGGCGCCTTCCAGCAGGAAGTGACCGAGCGCGAAATCATGGCCGTGCCCATGGTGTTCCTCAATGGCCAGGTGTTCGGCTCCGGCCGCATGACCATTGAAGAAATCGTCGCCAAGCTCGACACCGGTTCTGCCGCCCGCGAAGCGGCCAAGCTCAGCGCCAAGGACCCGTACGACGTGCTCATCGTCGGTGGTGGCCCCGCAGGTGCCGCAGCCGCCGTGTACGCCGCCCGCAAGGGCATCCGCACCGGTGTGGCGGCCGAGCGCTTTGGCGGCCAGGTGAATGACACGCTGGCCATCGAGAACTACATCTCGGTGCTCGAAACCGACGGCCCCAAGTTCTCCGCCGCGCTCGAAGCCCACACCCGTGCCTATGGCGTGGACATCATGAACCTGCAGCGCGCCGACAAGCTTATTCCTGCTGCGCAGCCCGGCGGCTTGATTGAAGTGCAGCTGGCCAACGGCGGCTCGCTCAAGGCCAAGACGGTGATCCTGTCCACCGGCGCCCGCTGGCGCAACGTGAACGTGCCCGGCGAAGCCGAGTACAAAAACAAGGGCGTGGCCTACTGCCCGCACTGCGACGGCCCGCTGTTCAAGGGCAAGCGCGTGTCGGTCATCGGCGGCGGCAACAGCGGTGTGGAAGCCGCGATTGACCTCGCCGGTGTTGTGGCCCACGTCACGCTCATCGAATTTGCGGACCAGCTCAAGGCCGACGCCGTGCTGGTCAACAAGCTCAAGAGCCTGCCCAACGTGACCATCCACACCAACGCGCAGACCACCGAAATCACTGGTGCTGACGGCAAGGTGAACGGCCTCAAGTACAAGGACCGTGCCACGAACGTGGAGCACACCGTGCAGCTCGAAGGCGTGTTCGTGCAGATCGGCCTGGTGCCCAACACCGAATGGCTCAAGGGCACGGTGGAGCTGTCGCGCTTCGGCGAAATCATTGTCGATGCGCACGGCCGCACCAACATCCCCGGCGTGTTTGCGGCGGGCGACTGCACCACGGTGCCGTTCAAGCAGATCGTGATTGCAGCGGGCGAGGGCTCCAAGGCAGCGCTGAGCGCGTTCGACCACCTGATCCGCATGCCCGTGGTGGCTGAAGGCGCCAAGGCGCAGGCTGCGAAGCCCGAGGCAGTTGCTGCTTGATGCAGCGGGGGACGCGGGGGCGGATGCTGCCCTCGTCCCTGCAGGTGGTGCGGCCTGTGGGCCTTCCATCCTCCAAAGTCCTTTGAATCGGTCCGGGCGATTCGCTGTGTTTGTAGGGGTTCTACAAACGTCCCTAGAATCCGGCCGTCCATGTGCCGCTTGCTGTTGATCTTCCTGTTGGTGTTCATGCCGCTCCAGTCCATCTGGGCGGCTGCTTCGCCTTATTGCGGGCACGAAGCCGCACCGCAAGCCTCGCACTTTGGCCACCACGTACACGATCACGTGGCCGACGAATCCCCTGTCCATCCCGCCAAGACGTCCACTGCCACCCCGGCGGACATGGACTGTCACGCCTGCCATGGCGCGGGTAGCGGTCTCGCGCACAGTCTGGGTGACCATGCCATCGTGGTGACTGCCGCCCGCCCGCCGGCCCAAGCGGCACCAGCCTGGCCTCCAGCTCCCCTTTCGCGCCCTGAACGCCCCAACTGGCCTGTCCTCGCCTGAGCGGCGAGGCGGGGGCTCTGGGCTGTCCCGTTTTCATTTGGATGTGGATCGAGACCTGCCTTGCGGGGCGGTCGCGACGCGCGCGCTGACGCCTGCGTGTGCACTTGATCGTTTCTGACCACCATCGCGCCTCGCCGATTTCAACCTGTGGCCCTCCGGCCATTGCAGAGGAATCGGATGCAATCAACAAAACAACGACAACACAAGCCCATCTCCGCGCTGGTGGTGATGGGGCTGGGCTGGGCACTGCTGGGCAGTGCTGCACAGGCCCAGACTTCTAACCCCCGCACAGGGCCCCTCACGCTCCAGGCCCTGTTTGACCAGGCCTGGCAACGCCAGCCTGAGGCGCAGTCTGTCGCCTTGCGGCGCGAGGCCGCGCGGGCAACACGCAGCGCGGCAGCGGCCTGGACGGCCGAGCCGGTTGCGCTGGAGCTGTCCACCAAAACCGACCGCCCCGGCAGCAACCAGGGCAGCCGCGAAGCCGAGGTGGGCCTGGCCCTGCCACTGTGGCTACCCGGCGAGCGCGCCCGCAAGGCAGCCTTGGCCGACGCTGAACTGCAGGCGCTGAACAGCCGCCAGCGTGCCGCGCAGCTGCAACTGGCCGCCACCGTGCGCGAAGCCTGGTGGGCCGCGCAGCGCGCGCAGACCGACTGGGCGTTGGCGCAAGACCGGCTGAACAACGCCCAGCGCTTGGCCGCCGATGTGGCGCGCCGCGTGCGTGCGGGAGATTTGTCGCGTGCCGATCAGGCCCAAGCAGACGGCGTCGTGGCCCAGGCCGAAGCCGCCCTGGCCGAGGCCCAGGGCGCACGCGACGCCGCCCAGGCCGCATTGGCCGCCTGGGGCGTGCAGGCCGAGCCCGGCTTGGCGCTGGCCGACGCCGCAGAGCCCGAGCCCCCCGTGCCCGACGCCACCACGGCCGCTGCCCAGCACCCCGCCGCAGCCGACTGGCAGGATCAGGCCGAGGTGGCCCGCCGCGCCGCCGACCTGGCCGCCGTGCAGACCCGCGCCAACCCTGAGCTGACGGTGGCTGCCACCCGGGCGCGCGAGCAGGCGGGCGACCGCTACCAGCAGACCTTCACCGTGGGCCTGCGCGTGCCCCTGGGCGGGGGCGACCGGGCGCAGGCCAAGCAGGCCGCCGCCCGTGCCGAAGCCTTGGCCGCAGAAGTACGCGCTGCTGCCGAGCGCGACCGGCTGGCCGCCGACATCGCTGCCGCTGTGGCCCGCTTGAAGGCCACGCAGGCCCAGCGCGATGCGCTGGCACGCAACGCAGCGCTGGCGCAGGGCACACGCGGCTTTATCGACAAGGCCTTCCGCCTGGGCGAAGCCGATGGCCCCACGCGCCTGCGTGTGGAGCTGGAAGCCGCCCAGGCCGAACGCCAACTCGCCGGCGCCCGCATCGACGCCGCCGCTGCCATCTCCACCCTGCGCCAGGCCCTGGGCCTGCTGCCGCAATGACGCCCTTGGGGCTCTCACCACTTTTGAAGATCACTATGAAACTCTCTTCCACTTTCTCTACCCTGGGATTGGCCCTGTTGCTGGGCCTGTTACCGGCCACCGCACTGGCGGGCCCAGGCCACGACCATGGCGAAGCCCCCGCTGCCGCAGCGGGCACGGCCCTGCCGCGCTTTGCCGCCACCTCCGACCTGTTTGAGCTGGTGGGCGTGCTTGACGGACAAAAAATCGCGCTCTACCTAGACCACGCGGGCGACAACAGCCCCGTGAAAGACGCCCGGCTGGAGTTGGACATTGCTGGCACCAACGTGCCCGTCACCCGCGTGGCTGAGGGCGAGTTCCAGGCCACCCTGGCCGCCCCGCTGGCCGAGGGCGTGAGCCCCGTCACCGCCACCGTGGCCGCAGGCACTGACTCTGATCTGCTCGCAGGCGAGATCGACCTGCACCCCGCCGCCCACACCGATGCCGCCCCCTCGGGGCTGGCGCGCCGCACTACGCTGATGGCAGGCGCCGCAGCCGCTGTGCTGCTGGCGCTGGCTGCCGCATGGCGCCTGCGCCGGGGCCGCGTTGCCCGCATGGGCAACACCCAGCGCGTGGGAGGTGCCGCATGAAGCGCTTCCACCCCATGCCCTCTTTGCTGGCCCTGCTCATGGCTGCCGCGCTCAGCGCCCCTGTGCCTGCTTCGGCAGGCCCAGGCCACGACCATGGTGACGCACCGCCCGCACCCACCGGCAACGGCCCCAGCCGCCAGCCCGATGGCAGCGTGTTTCTGCCCAAACCCGCGCAGCGCCAACTGGGCGTGCGCACTCTGGTGGCAGCCACGGGGCAACACGCCAAGGCTTTTGAACTGGCAGGCACCGTGGTGATGGACCCCAACGCGGGTGGCAAAGTGCAGGCCGTGTTGGCCGGGCGGCTGGAGGCCGGGCCCAAGGGCCTGCCTGGCGTAGGCCAGGCGGTGCGCAAGGGCGAGGTGCTGGCCTACGTGGTGCCCACGGCGGGCGCCATTGAGCGCTCCAACCAACTGGCCCAGCAGGCCGAGCTGCGCGCTGCACGCGACCTGGCCGCGCGGCGCGTGGCGCGCCTGACGGAGCTGGCAGACACCGTGCCGCGCAAGGACATCGAGGCCGCCGAGAGCGAGCTGCACAGCCTCACCCAGCGCCTGGGCGCCGTGGGCGCGGGCCTGGCCACACGCGATGCGCTGGTGGCCCCCGTTTCGGGCGTGATCGCTTCGGCCAATGCCGTGGCTGGGCAGGTGGTGGATGCGCGCGAGCTGGTGTTTGAGGTGGTAGACCCATCGCGCCTGCGCATCGAGGCCCTGGCCTACGACGCCGCCCAGGCCCACAGCGTGGCCGGTGCCACGCTGGCCGTGGGCGGGCAGCGCGTGCCACTGCGCTTTCTGGGCGCGGCGCGCAGCCTGCGTGATCAGGCGCAGCCGCTGCAGTTTGCGGGTGACTCGTCTGCGCTTGGCACCTTGGCCCTGGGTCAGCCGGTGCGGGTGTTCGTGCAGTCCACCGACAAGGTCGATGGCGTGCAAGTGCCCGCTGCC
Source organism: Acidovorax sp. FG48 (assembly GCF_057809085.1). Lineage (NCBI taxonomy): Bacteria > Pseudomonadati > Pseudomonadota > Betaproteobacteria > Burkholderiales > Comamonadaceae > Acidovorax > Acidovorax sp. FG48. The sequence goes on from NZ_JBMDJH010000005.1 coordinate 284,417, forward strand.
GCGCTGCTGCGCAACCTGGCCAACCAGACCATCGTCTGGGTCAAGGAGTCGCCCGAGCGCTTTGTGCCCCGGGTGGTCACGGCGGTGCCGCTGGATGGCGCCTCAGTGGCCATCACCTCGGGCCTCCAGCCCGGCGATCGCGTGGCCACGCAGGGCGCCACGCTCATCAACCAGGTCCGCTAAGGAGTCGCTATGTTCAAGTGGCTTCTAGAAAACAGCCTGACCAACCGGCTGCTGGTGCTCATCGCCGCCGCCGTGCTCATGGCCTATGGCGCCTTCACGCTTTCGCGCACGCCGGTGGACGTGTTCCCTGATCTCAACAAACCCACCGTCACCCTCATGACCGAGGCGGGCGGCATGGCTGCTGAAGAGGTGGAGCAGCTCATCACCTTCCCGCTGGAGACCACCATGAACGGCCTGCCCGGCGTGGAGAGCGTGCGCTCCACCTCCAGTGCAGGCCTGTCGTTCATCTACGTCACCTTCGACTGGAGCACCGAGATCTACCGCGCGCGGCAGATGGTGTCCGAACGCCTGTCGTCCATGGAAGAGGGCCTGCCCAGCGGCATCACGCCGCGCATGGGGCCCATCAGCTCCATCATGGGCGAGATCATGCAGGTGGCCATCCCCATCGACGCGGGCAAGACCACGCCTATGGCCGTGCGCGAGTACGCCGACTGGGTGCTGCGCCCGCGCCTCATGGCCATCCCCGGCGTGGCGCAGGTGATCCCCATCGGGGGTGAGGTGCGCCAGTTCCAGGTGCTGCCCGACACGGCGCGCATGGCGGCGCTGGGCATCACGCACGACCAGCTCACGGGTGCGCTCAAGGGCTTTGCGGCCAACACCTCGGGCGGGTTTCTGGAGCTGGGCGGGCGCGAATACCTCATCCGCCACCTGGGCCGCACCTCGCGGCTCGAAGACCTGCAGAACCTGGCCCTCACCGCCAAAAACGGCCAAAGCGTGCTGCTGCGCCAGGTGGCCGACGCCACCTTTGCCGCTGCTACCAAGCGTGGCGACGCAGGCTTTGAAGGGCAGGGCGCCGTCATCCTGGGCATCCAGAAGCAGCCCACGGCCGACACCATCGGCCTCACCCGCAGCATCGAGGCCGCGTTGGTGGACCTGAAAAATTCGCTGCCCGCCGGCATGGAGGCGCCCCGCGTCACCTTCCGCCAGGCGAGTTTTATCGAGGCCTCGGTCACCACCTTGCAGGGCAAGCTCATGGGCGCCTCGGTGTTTGTGGCGGTGATCCTGTTCGTGTTCCTCGGCACGCTGCGGCCCACGGTGATTGCGCTCACGGCCATCCCGGTGTCCATCTTCATCACGGCGCTGGTGTTCAAGTACTTCGGCCTGTCGATCAACACTATGACGCTGGGCGGCCTGGCCATTGCTATCGGCGGCCTGGTGGACGACGCGGTGGTCGATGTGGAAAACGTGCTGCGCCGCCTGAAGGTGGACCGCGCCAAGCACCCGAACCACCGCCTGCACCCCATCGAGGTGGTCAAGCTCGCGTCGATGGAGGTGCGCTCGGGCATCCTGTATGCCACGGCCATCATCGTGCTGGTGTTCTTGCCGCTGTTTGCGCTGCCGGGCATCGAGGGGCGGCTGTTTGTGCCGCTGGGCATTGCGTTCATCGTGTCCACGCTGGCCTCGCTGCTGGTGTCGGTCACCGTCACGCCGGTGCTGGCTTTCTACCTGCTGCCGCGCATGAAGAACCTCGACCACGGCGACACCCGCGTGGTGGCTTGGCTCAAAGCGCGCTACCGCAACGGGCTTGCGGCCGTGCTGGCGCGCCCGCGCACAGCCCTGGCCGTGAGCGCGGCGGCGGTGGCGCTGTCGGCAGCGGCGGTGCCGTTTTTTCCCACCACGTTCTTGCCGCCCTTCAACGAAGGCACGCTGCTCATCGGCATGCGGCTTAACCCCGGCGTCACGCTGGCCGAATCGAGCGCGCTGGCCCGCCAGGCCGAGGTGCTGGTGCGCCAGGTGCCCGAGGTCACGCACGTGGGCCGGCGCAGCGGCCGCGCCGAGCTGGACGAACATGCCGAAGGCGTGCATGTGAGCGAGCTGGATGTGGGCCTGCTGCCTGCCGCCGAGCTGAAGCGCAGCATGGCCGAGGTGCAGGCCGACATCCGCGGCCGCCTCGCGCACCTGCCTGCCGCCATCGCCATTGGCCAGCCCATCTCGCACCGCATCGACCACATGCTCTCGGGCGTGCGCTCGCAAATTGCCATCAAGCTCTTTGGCGACGACCTGGACACGCTGCGCGGCCAGGCCGAGGCCCTGCGCGCGCGGCTGGCGGGCATCCCCGGCCTGGCCGACCTGGAGGTGGAAAAGCAGGTGCTGGCGCCGCAGATCACCGTGCGCGTGGACTACGCCGCCGCTGCACAAATGGGCGTGCCCGCACCCCAGGTGCTGGCCGCGCTGCAGACGCTGGTGGAGGGCGAAAAAGTGGCCCAGGTGGTGGAAGGCAGCCGCCGCTTTGCGCTGGTGGTGCGCCTGCCCGACAGCGCACGCTCCATTGACGGCCTGGCGCGTGTGCTGATCGACACGCCACGCGGCCCCGTGCCCCTGTTGCGCCTGGCCACCATCGAAGAGGGCGATGGCCCCAACCAGATCAGCCGCGACGACGGCAAGCGCCGCATCGTGCTCTCGGCCAACGCGCAGGGCCGGGCGCTGTCCGACGTGGTGGCCGACATCCGCCAGGCCGTGGGCGACACCCGCCTGCCCGAGGGCTACTTCATCACCCTGGGCGGCCAGTTTCAGGCGCAGGAAGAAGCCGGCCGCCTGGTGGGCCTGCTGGCCATCGTCTCGCTGGCGCTGATGTTTGTGGTGCTCTACACGCGCTACCGCTCGGCCACGCTCTCGGCCCTCATCATGGCCAACATACCGTTGGCGCTGGTGGGTGCGGTACTGGGGCTGTGGGTGTCGGGCCAGCCGCTGTCGGTGGCGGCGCTGATCGGCTTCATCACACTGGCGGGCATCTCGGTGCGCAACGGCATTTTGAAGGTGAGCCACTACCTCAACCTGATGCGCGTGGAAGGCGAGCGCTTTGACACCGCCATGATCGTGCGCGGCTCGCTGGAGCGCCTGAGCCCCGTGCTGATGACCGCCCTGGTCACCGCCTTCGCCCTGGCCCCGCTGCTGCTGGAGGCCGAACGTCCCGGCACCGAAATCCTGCACCCGGTGGCGGTGGTCATCTTCAGCGGCCTCATCAGCTCGACGCTGCTCGACACCTTCCTCACCCCGGCAATGTTCTGGCTGTTTGGCCGCAAGGATGCCGAACGTCTGCTGGACGACAAGAACGCCGAGGCGTTCTGAGCTTTGCTTTTTTCATCCACCTTTTGAAAGGACTCTCATGAAAACCACCCGCCATCTCTTCACCGTCCTGGCTTTTGCCGCTGTGGCCACCACCGCCGCCCATGCCGCTGGCGACCACGGTGCAGGCCACGACCACAAGCCCCAACACGGCGGCACCGTGGCCGAGGCCAACGACATGGACTACGAACTCGTCGCCCAGCCCGACACCCTCACCCTGTACCTGCGCGACCACGGCAAACCCGCAAAGACCGAGGGCATGAGCGCCAAGCTCACCCTGCTGAACGGCACCGAAAAATCCGAGGCGGTGCTGGCGCCTGCGGGCGAGGGCAAGCTCGAAGCCAAGGGCGCCTTCAAGGTGGCACCGGGTACCAAGGTGGTGGCGCTGGTGACGCTGCCGGGCAAGAAGGCGGCGAATGTGCGCTTTGCAGTGAAATAGGGCGGCGTGTGCAGAGGGGCCCTGGCCCCTTGAACTGCCTGCCACCGCTGCGTCTTGCAGTGCCTGCCGTTTTGTCTTTGAGCGGATTTTTGAACAAAAACGGGCGCAAGCGCTAGTGCATCATGCCTCTGAAGCTATCAATTTAATAGCTTTTCGCGGCAGCATTGCTGGAACCGTGAGCTCCGAGCCTGGGGGCCAAAGCGCAGGCGCCATGCTGAACCTGGTTGCAGTGCACGCCAGGGTCAGTACACCAGCCTCAATACACCAGCCGCTCCGGCCGCACTTCCTGCAGGATGGTGGTCGCAATCTCTTCGATGGACTTGGTGGTGGTGGACAGCCACCGGATGCCCGCGCGGCGCATCATGGCCTCGGCCTCGGCCACCTCGGCGCGGCAGTTTTCGATACTGGCGTATTTGGAGTTGGGGCGGCGCTCGGCGCGGATCTCGGCCAGACGGTCGGGGCTGATGGTCAGGCCGAAGATCTTGCTGCGAAACGGCACCAGGGCAGGGGGCAGCTGGCGGCGCTCGAAGTCTTCGGGGATCAGCGGGTAGTTGGCCGCTTTAAGGCCGCACTGCATGGCCAGGTACAGGCTGGTGGGGGTCTTGCCGCTGCGGCTCACGCCCACCAGGATCACGTCGGCACCGGCCAGGTCGCGGTTGCTCTGGCCGTCGTCGTGGGCCAGGCTGAAGTTGATGGCTTCGATGCGGTCGGTGTATTCCTTGCTGCGGCTCACGTCGCTGAAGCGGCCCACGCGGTGGTGCGACTTGATGCCCAGCTCCTGCTCCAGCGGGTGCACAAAGGTGCCAAACATGTCCAGCAGCATGCCCTTGCAGCCGTCCTGGATCACTTTAAGCACCTCCATGTTGACCAGGGTGGTGAAGACGATGGGCTTTTTGCCCTCGACCTCGCCGGTGTGGTTGATTTGCCGCACCGCCTGGTGGGCCTTGTCCACGGTGTCGATGAAGGGCAGGCGCACATGGCGCGGCTTCATCTCAAACTGGGCCAGGATGGCGTTGCCGAAGGTTTCGGCGGTGATGCCGGTGCCGTCAGAGACAAAAAATACGGTGCGCGAGTGCATGGAGCCCCTTTTTTTGGATGCGGCTTGCGCTAGCGGGGTGGACACCACCAAAAGGTGGCAATGACCCGTTTTGCGTCAGTCGCGTGAAAGCGTCAGCCCGTTGCCAGAAGCTCGGGCCTACAATTGTCACAATTATCCAATTCTCACCATGCACCGCGTCGGCCCACAACCACAACGACAAAGCCTCAGGCCGTGCATGGCCGCCTGCCAGGAGCCATCCAGGGCCCGGCACGCAGACCCGGTTTCAACTTCTGGAGCTTTCCCATGTCTGCACTTTTCAGCCCGACCGCCCTGGTCGTACCGTTTGAAAACCTGAGAATGACCGATGTCGAGGTCGTTGGCGGTAAAAACGCCAGCCTCGGCGAGATGATCTCCCAACTGCCGCAAGGCGTGCGCGTGCCCACCGGGTTCGCCACCACCGCCCACGCGTTCCGTGAATTCCTGGCCTACGACGGCCTGGCCGACCGCATCAGCGCCAAGCTCAAGAGCCTGGACACCGAAGACGTGCGCGCCCTCGCGCAGGTCGGCGCCGAAATCCGTGCCATGGTCGAGGCCCAGCCCTTCCCGGCTGACCTGCAAAAGGCCATTGCCGACGAATTTGCCAAGCTGAGTGCTGGCAACCCAGCTGCCTCGTTTGCCGTGCGCTCGTCCGCCACAGCCGAAGACTTGCCCGACGCATCGTTTGCCGGCCAGCAGGAAACCTTCCTGAACGTGGTGGGCATCGACGAAGTCATGCACAAGATGAAGGAAGTGTTCGCGTCGCTGTACAACGACCGTGCCATCTCCTACCGCGTGCACAAGGGTTTCGAGCACGACGTAGTCGCCCTGTCGGCGGGTGTGCAGCGCATGGTGCGCTCCGACCTCGGCGCTGCCGGTGTGATGTTCACCATCGACACCGAATCCGGCTTTGAAGACGTGGTGTTCATCACCAGCAGCTACGGCCTGGGCGAGACGGTGGTGCAGGGCGCCGTGAACCCCGACGAGTTCTACGTGCACAAGCCCATGCTCAAGGCGGGCAAGAAGGCGCTGATCCGCCGCAACCTGGGCAGCAAGCTGATCCAGATGGTGTTCTCCACCCCCGAGGAAAAGGCCGCCAGCGGCAAGCTGGTCAAGACTATTGATGTGCCCACCGAGCAGCGCAACCGCTACTCGCTGACCGACGCCGACGTGGAGCAACTGGCCCGCTACGCGCTGGTGATTGAGCAGCACTACGGCCGCCCCATGGACATCGAGTGGGGCAAGGACGGCACCGACGGCCAGCTCTACATCCTGCAGGCCCGCCCTGAGACGGTGAAGAGCCAGGCCAAGGGCCAGGCCGAGCTGCGCTACAAGCTCAAGGGCCACGGCACCGTGCTGGCCGAGGGCCGCGCCATTGGCCAGAAGATCGGCACCGGCCCCGTGCGCCTGGTGCACAACATTTCCGAGATGGACAAGGTCCAGCCCGGTGATGTGCTGGTGACCGACATGACCGACCCCAACTGGGAACCCGTGATGAAGCGCGCCAGCGCCATCGTCACCAACCGGGGCGGCCGCACCTGCCACGCCGCCATCATTGCGCGCGAGCTGGGCATTCCGGCGGTGGTGGGCTGTGGCGACGCGACCGAGCGCCTGAAAGACGGCACGCTGGTCACGGTGAGCTGCTCCGAGGGCGACACGGGCAAGATCTACGACGGCCTGCTCGAAACCGAAGTGACCGAAGTGCAGCGCGGCGAGATGCCCCCCATCCAAACCAAGATCATGATGAACGTGGGCAACCCCCAGCTGGCTTTCGACTTTGCCCAGCTGCCCAACTCTGGCGTGGGCCTGGCTCGCCTGGAGTTCATCATCAACAACAACATTGGTGTGCACCCCAAGGCGATCCTGGACTACCCCCAGATCGACGCCGACCTGAAGAAGGCCGTGGAATCCGTGGCCCGTGGCCACGCGTCACCCCGTGCGTTCTATGTGGACAAGGTCGCTGAAGGCGTGGCGACCATCGCCGCCGCCTTCTGGCCCAAGCCCGTCATTGTGCGCCTGTCGGACTTCAAGTCCAACGAATACCGCAAGCTGATCGGCGGCAGCCGCTATGAGCCCGAGGAAGAAAACCCGATGCTGGGCTTCCGCGGCGCCGCCCGCTACATCAGCGAAGACTTCGGCGAAGCCTTTGCGATGGAGTGCGAGGCATTGAAGCGCGTGCGCAACGACATGGGCCTGACCAACGTGCAAGTGATGGTGCCCTTTGTGCGCACGCTGGGCCAGGCCGAGCGCGTGACCAAGCTGCTCGCATCGCATGGCCTGCAGCGTGGCAAGGACGACCTCAAGGTCATCATGATGTGCGAAGTGCCCAGCAACGCCATCCTGGCCGAGCGCTTCCTGGAGTTCTTCGACGGCTTCTCCATCGGCTCCAACGACCTGACCCAGCTCACGCTGGGGCTGGACCGCGACTCGGGCCTGGAGCTGCTGGCGCAAGACTTTGACGAGCGCGACCCCGCTGTGGAGGCACTGATCCACCAGGCCATCAAGGCCTGCCTGGCCCAGGGCAAGTACATCGGCATCTGCGGCCAGGGCCCCAGCGACCACCCCGACTTTGCGCAGTGGCTGGCCAAGGAAGGCATCTCGTCGATCTCGCTCAACCCCGACAGCGTGATTGCCACCTGGCAGCAACTGGCAGGCTGACGCACCGACCGGGCTGCCCTGTGCACCATGTGCCCACTGCACCACCCGCCATCGCGTCCGTGATGCCGCGCCCGTGATGCCGTTGCAGCAGCCCGCCAACCGCCCCGCCGACGCCGAGATGGCGGGGCCGTTTCCCCCCGATTTGCACGACGTGCGCCACCTGTGGCTCAAGGCAGGTTTGCTCCTGCTCTGGGCCCTGGTGTCGTTTGGCTCCACCTACTTCGCCCGCGACCTGCAGGTGCTGGTGGTGGGGGGCTGGCCCCTGGGCTACTGGATTGCGGCGCAGGGTGCGGTGCTGGTGTTCATCGCGATCGTGGTCGCTTACGGCTGGGCCATGAACCGTTTTGAGCGGCAGGACCAGCAGCAGCGCGAGGCGCTGGAGCTTTCCGCCCCTGCCGCAGAAGACCGCGCCCATGGCTGAGCGCAAGCCGGGCAGCGCTGCGGCGGACCGCGCCTATTTGTGGCGGTTGCACCGCATCCTGGCGCTGTACGTGGCGGGGGTGCTGGGTTTTCTGGCCCTGATGACCTGGGCCGAGCACCAGGGGCTGTCGCGCCACTGGATCGGCCCGATTTTTCTGTTCCTCACCGTCATGGTGTACGCCGGCATCGGCGTGTACGGCCGCACGACCGACCCCGAGGACTATTACGTGGCGGGGCGGCGCATTCCGCCCATGTACAACGGCATGGCCACGGCGGCCGACTGGATGAGTGCGGCGTCCTTCATCAGCCTGTCGGGCGCGCTGTACCTGCAGGGCTTCTCGGGCACGCCAGGGCAGGCCGGTGGTTTGGCCTATCTGCTGGGGTGGACAGGGGGCTTCTGCCTGGTCGCCATGCTGATTGCGCCGCACCTGCGTGCCATGGGGCTGTACACGATTCCCGATTTTTTCCATGTGCGTTTTGGCGGGCGCTGGCCGCGTGTGATTGCTGCGCTGGCGGCCGTGTTGTGCTCGTTCACTTACGTGGTGGCGCAGATCTACGGCGTGGGGCTGATTGCGTCGCGCCTCACGGGCGTGCAGTTCGAGATCGGCATCATGCTGGGCCTGGGCGGGGTGCTGCTGTGCTCGTTCCTGGGTGGCATGCGGGCCATCACGTGGACGCAGGTGGCGCAGTACGTGGTGCTGCTGCTGGCGTTCATGATCCCGGTGTCGTGGCTGGCGTACAAGCAGCTGGGCAACCCGCTGGCGCCGTTGGTGTATGGCGCGCAGATCAGCAAGATTGCCGACCTGGAGGCGCAGCTGCTCGACTCCCCGGCCGAGCACCAGGTGGTACAGGCCTACCTGCAGCGCGCCAAAGACTTCGAGGCACGCCTGCAGGATGTGGAGGCTGCCCTGGAGCGCGAGCGTGAGAAGGGCCGTGAGCGTATCCGGGCGCTGCGTGCGCAGAACGCCGATGTGGGCCTCATCGTCTCCGCCAGCCGCGAGCTGGCCGCGCTGCCGCGCGATGCGGCTTCGGCCCGCGAGCGCTGGACCCGCGAGATGCGCGAGAACTACGAGCGCGCGCGCCCCCTGGGCGGGCTGCCGCCCCACAGCCAGGCCTATGCGGGCGACCCCCATGGCACGCCGGAGGAGCAACGCGACTACGAGCTCACGCGCCGCAACTTCCTCGCGCTGATGTTCTGCCTGATGGTGGGCACCGCGGGGCTGCCCCACCTGCTGACCAGGTATTACACGTCGCCCACGGTGTCGGCGGCGCGCGCGTCGGTGGGCTGGTCGCTGTTTTTCATTGCACTGCTGTACCTCAGCGCGCCCGCGCTGGCGGTGTTGGTGAAGTTCGAGGTCATGCAGAATCTGGTGGGCAGCAGTTTCGAGGCCCTGCCCACCTGGATGGCCCAATGGGCGCGGGTGGACAGCTCGCTGCTGTCGGTCGAAGATGTGAACGGCGATGGCCTGATCCAGTTTGGCGAGATCCGTCTGGGGGCCGACCTCATCATGCTGGCTACGCCCGAATTGGGCGGGTTGCCCTATGTGGTGTCGGGCCTGGTGGCGGCGGGGGGGTTGGCAGCGGCGCTGTCCACGGCCGACGGTTTGCTGCTCACCATCAGCAATGCGCTGGTGCGCGATCTCTATTTTCAGGACACGCGCCGCCAGGCGTCGCCTGAGCAGCGCGTGATCTTGACCAAGTTCACGCTGCTGGCCGTGGCCTTGTCGGCTGCGTTTGTGGCGGCGCTCAAGCCGTCCGAAATTTTGCCCATGGTGTCGGCCTCGTTCTCGCTGGCGGCATCGGCCTTTGTGCCGGTGATGGTGTTGGGCATCTTCTGGCGGGGCACCACGCGGCAAGGCGCGGTGGCCGGCATGCTGGGCGGACTGGCCATCACGGTGTACTACATGCTGTCGCATGTGCCGGCCATGCAGGTGCTGCCGCGTTGGCTGCTGGCCGACGGGTTGTGGTTTGGCATCCAGCCCATCTCGGCGGGGGTGTTTGGGGTGCCGTGTGGCCTGCTTGTGACCCTGGTGGTCAGCTGGATCACCCGGCCTGCGCCGCCGCTGCCCCGCATCCGCTCGGAGATGTGAGGGTGGGCACTGCGCGGGGGTTATGTGTAAACCCCGATTTGCAGAGGTGCCAAAACATGGGATTCTGGTTTGCGGGTGATAGCCTTGCGGCCTTCCCCACCCTTGCTCATAACTAGGAGACTCATGGTTCTCGTCAAAACCCCCGCAGGCCAGGAAGCACTCAAGGACCGCCACGGCAGCCTGAGTTCACGCCAGCGCTCGGCCTTCATTCTCTTTGACGGCAAGCGCACCACGGGGGAGATTTTGGCGGCCACGGCGGCCATGGGCATCACGCAGGACGACGTGCAGGCCATGATTGCTCAGGGGCTGCTGGCACCGGTGGGTGGGCAGATGCCTGCGGCAGCAGCCAACCCGGTGGCCGGCCCCGCCACCCCTGCCTTGGCAGAGGCTCCTGCCACCGATTTGGGCACGGTGGCGTCGCCGGTTGAAGGCTCGGGACGCTCTCCCATGGAGCGCTACAAGGCGGCCTATCCCATCGCCACCGAGCTGACGGCAGGCCTGGGTTTGCGGGGGTTTCGGCTGAACCTGGCCGTGGAGGGAGCCGGCAGTTTTGAAGACCTGGCCGCCCTGGCCCCTAAGATCCGCGAGGCGGTGGGTGATGCCAAGTTCGAGCGGCTGGACAAGGCGCTGTTTGATTGATGCTCTGGGATTTTGGCGCGCTCTGGCTGGATAGGAGCTTGGGGCTCAAACTCTGCAGACCGTTCGCCAGACAGGCGAGCATGAAAAAAGCGGCCCGAGGGCCGCTTTGTTTTTGCCGATGCAGACCGGAAGGGGGCTGAGATCAGCGGCCCACCTTCAGCAGTTCCACGTCGAACTTGAGCGTGGCGTTCGGGGGGATCACGCCACCCGCACCACGGGCGCCATAGCCCAGGGCAGCCGGGATGATCAGCGTGCGCTGGCCGCCGATCTTCATGCCTTGCACGCCTTCGTCCCAGCCCTTGATGACCATGCCGGCGCCCAGTGCAAATTCAAAGGGGTCGTTGCGGTCGCGGCTGGAGTCGAACTTGGCGCCTTGCTCGCCGTTGTTATACAGCCAGCCGGTGTAGTGCACCGACACGTTCTGGCCCTCGGTGGCTTCGGCGCCTTCGCCCACGGTGGTGTCTTCGTATTGCAGGCCGGATGCGGTGGTGGTCAGTGCCATGGGAATTCCTTGGTTGCTATTAAAAATATAGCTTCAGGCGCATGTATTGATTGCGCTTGAAGCTATTTTGATCCCCATTTTAACGAAAGCCCCGCGCGGAGGTCCGGCGGGGCTTTTCCCTGCGGGGCAGGGCAAACGGGGGAGGGGGAGAGCGCTCAGGCCTTCTTGGCGCGGCCTGCGACCCAGCGGGTGGCAAAGGCCTGCACGTCCGACAGGCGCTTGAGCAGGTCAGCGCCCGAGGGGGTGACGGTGTAGCCGTCGCTGCCATGGTCCACAAAACCGGCTTCGCGCAGCTCTTTGATGCGGGTGTTCAGCGTGTTGGGGGTGATGCCACCCACGCTGTCCTGCAGCAGGCGGAACGTCTGGGGGTGGCCGTCCTTCAGGGCCCACAGCACGCGCAGCGCATAGCGGCATTCAAGTTTCTCGAAAAGCTGGTTGATGGAAGCATTTTCTTTGGAGCTCATGGACGCTTCTCCTCGCGCAAGTGTTGGATCTGGATTCAGTGCGGGCGGCCGTCAACCGGGCCCGCTGATGCGCTGAGACTATAGCGCGGAACCCATTTTGCTACAAGTTTAGTAGCTCAGAACGCACAGCACACATGCGCTAGTGGCGAAAAATACAATGTTGCGTATCAAACTGTTGCGACAGGGCCACGGTTTTTGGCCCCCGTCAGCTGCGCCCCAGCCCCGCCAGATGCGCGACCAGCAACTGGGCTGCGGGGGGCAGCCACTGGGCGCTGCGGTAGCAGATGGCAAAGCGCCGCTGGGCCCAGGGGTCGCTCAGCGGGACGATGCGCACCGGTGCCAACTGGGCAAACGGCTGGGCCACTTCGCGCGGCACCACGCTGATGGCGAGGTTGGCGCGCACCACCCGCAGGGCGGCGTCAAAGTTGGACACCAGCACGCGGTGGGCCAGCATTTTCCCTTCTACCGCAGCGGCGCGCGCCAGCAGCACCTGCACTGCACTGAGCGCGGGCATGCTGACGAATTCGTGCTCCAGCACGTCGGCAAACCGCACGCTCTGCAGCTGGGCCACGGGGTGCGACTCGTGTGCCACCACAGCCAGGTGGTCGCTGCGGTAGGCGCTGGTTTCCAGGCCCGACAGGTCGGCCGCGTCCCAGCAGATGCCGATGGACGCGCTGCCGTCGCGCACGCCTTGCACCACGTCCGGGCTCACGCGTTCTTCCAGGCTGATCTGGATATTGCGGTGCGCCGGGTCTTGCAAGAAGGCCGCCACGTCGTCGGCCAGCGACTCAGCCATGACCGAGGCCGTGACCAGCATGCGCACATGGCCGCGCGTGCCGGTGGCGTAGGCCGCCATGTCGCGCTCGATCTGCCCTACGCTGGCCAGCATGGTGCGGGCGTGCTCCAGCAGCGTCTCGCCCGCCGGGGTGGGCACCACGCCCCGGCGCTTGCGCAGCAGCAGCGGCGTGCCCACGGTGTCTTCCAGCTGCGCCAGCCGCTTGCTGATGGCCGAGCCCACGATGGACTCCTGCTCCGCCACGCGCGCAATGCTGCGCTGCTCGCACACGGCGGCAAACAGGCGCAGGGTCTGCAGATCCAGGTCGCGCATGGCAAACCTCCAAGTATTGTGATGTTCCGTTTGGGAATGTTATGGCTTCCGAGATGTATTTTCTGATTCATTCGGGAATTTTTAGAATCTTGCCCAGACCCACCCCAAAGAGACATCCCGTGCGCACCTCCCCGATCCCGTCTGACTTGCACCCCCCGGCGGCCCGCGCCACCGTCCGCGAAGTCGGCCTGCGCGACGGCCTGCAAAGCATCGCCACGGTGGTGCCCACCGCGCACAAGATTGAATGGATCAACGCTGCCTACGCCGCCGGCCAGCGCGAGATCGAGGTGGGCTCCTTCGTGCCCGCCCGCCTGCTGCCCCAGCTGGCCGACACGGCCGAGGTGCTGGCCCACGCCAAAACGTTGCCCGGTCTGGTGGCCTCGGTGCTGGTGCCCAATTTCAAAGGCGCCGAGCGCGCGCTGGAATGTGGTGCCGACCTGATGGTGGTGCCCTTGTCCGCCAGCCACGCCCACAGCCTGGCCAACCTGCGCAAGACCCCCGACGAGGTGGTGGCCGAGGTGGCCCGTATCCGCGCGCTGCGCGATGCCAGCGGCCGCCGCACATTGATCGAAGGCGGCGTCGGCACGGCCTTTGGCTGCACCCTGCAAGGCGAGGTGGCCGAGAGCGAAGTGCTGCGCCTGATGCAGGCGCTGCTGGACGCAGGTGCCGACCACGTGAGCCTGGCCGACACCGTGGGTTTTGCTGACCCGGCCTCGGTCGCCCGGCTGTTTGAAAAGGCCCGCGCCCTGGTGGGCGACCGCCTGGCCTGCGCGCATTTCCACGACACGCGCGGCATGGGCCTGGCTAACGTCTATGCCGCCTGGCAGGCAGGCATCACGCGCTTTGATGCCTGCCTGGCGGGCATCGGCGGCTGCCCGCACGCGCCGGGCGCCAGCGGCAATGTCACCACCGAAGACCTCGTGTTCATGCTGGAGCGCATGGGCATCGCCACCGGCATCGATGTGACTGCGTTGCTCGCGCTGCGCCAGCGCGTGGCCGGATGGCTGGCGGGCGAGACCCTGCATGGCACCCTCTGGCAGGCCGGGCTGCCGCAGAATGCCGCACCCGCCGTGCTGCGCGAAGCAGCAACGGCCTGAACCCCTTTCTGAACGCTCTGAACATGCACGACACATCCGCCCCTCTCTCGTCCCCCCGCCTGCCGCTGGAAGGCCTGCGCGTGGTGGAGTTCACCCATATGGTCATGGGCCCCACCTGCGGCATGGTGCTGGCCGACCTGGGGGCCGAGGTCATCAAGGTCGAGCCGGTGGACGGCGACCGCACCCGCCACCTGCTGGGCGCGGGCGCGGGCTTCTTCCCCATGTTCAACCGCAACAAGAAGAGCATCGCGCTCGACCTGCGCAGCCCCGAGGGCCTGGCGGTGGCGCGCAAGCTGGCCGCATCGGCCGACGTGGTGGCGCAAAACTTCAAGCCCGGCGTGATGACCAAATACGGCCTGGACTATGCCGCGCTCAGCCAGGTCAACCCGCGCCTCATCTACGTCAACCACACCGGCTTTTTGCCCGGCCCGTACGAGCACCGCACGGCGCTGGACGAAGTGGTGCAGATGATGGGCGGCCTGGCCTACATGACCGGCCGCCCTGGCGACCCGCTGCGCGCAGGCAGCAGCGTGAACGACATCATGGGCGGCATGTTCGGCGCGATTGGTGCGATGGCGGCGCTGATGCAGCGCGGCATCACCGGGCGCGGGCAGGAGGTGGACTCGGCCCTGTTCGAGAACAACGTGTTCCTGGTCGGCCAGCACATGATGCAATACGCCGTCACCGGCAAACCGGCCGCGCCCATGCCCGACCGCATCTCGTCCTGGGCCGTGTACGACGTGTTCAGCGTGAAGGACGGCGGGCAGATCTTTTTGGCCGCCGTGAGCGATGCGCAGTGGCAGACCTTCTGCGACGCCATGGGCTATGCCGACCTGAAGGCCGACACCGGCCTGGCCACCAACAACGACCGCGTGCGCGCCCGCCCCACGCTGATGCCGGTGCTGCGCGAGCGGCTGGCACAGCACACGGCCGACGAACTGGCGGCCATCTTTGAGCGCCACGGACTGCCGTTTGCGCCCATCCGCCGGCCCGAAGAACTGTTTGACGACCCGCACCTGCAGGCCACCGGTGGCCTCGCCGACATCACGCTGCCCGATGGCGAACGTGCCGGGCAGACCGCGCAGATCACGCTGATGCCGCTGCGCATGGACGGCCAGCGCCTGGATGTGCGCTGCGACCCGCCCCGCCTGGGCCAGCACACGGCCGAGCTGCTGCAGGGCCTGGGCTACACGGCCGATGAAGTGGCCGCGCTGCAGGCCAGCGGGGCCATTGCCTGATTTTTCCTTGACGACCGGGGCTCCTCACGCGGCGCAGACCGCAGGCCCCGGATTCCAACCCCACTACCGGAGACAACCGTGCCCCAGCTCACCCCTGCTTTTGACATGCACCGCATCGCGCCTGCCCCGCACGGCCTGCCCACGCGCCGCCAGGCCCTGGCCACCGGCGCCGCCGCGCTGGCGGCTGCGGCCTGGGGCCTGCCGCGCGTGGCGCGCGCCCAGGGCGACGGCAAGCCGCTGCGCGTGATCCTGCCGCTGTCGGCGGGCTCAGGGGCTGACGGCGCCATCCGCGCCATCAGCACCAGCCTGGCCAAGGCGCTGGGCCTGCCCATCGTCATTGAGAACCTGCCGGGCGCGGGTGGCATCACCGGCACCACGCAGATCGTGCGGGCGCCCAAGGACGGCTCGGTGATCGGCGTGGTGTCCAACAACCACGTGGTCAACCCCAGCGTGTACAAGAACATCCCGTTCGACTCGTTGGCCGACATCACGCCCATCACCATCCTGGGCGCCACGCCGTTTGTGCTGGTCGCGCACCCTGCGGTGCCCGCCAAGACGGTGCAGGAGCTGATTGCCCTGGCCAAGTCCAAACCCGGCGTGCTCAACTACGGCTCGTCGGGCAACGGCACCATCCTGCACCTGGGTGCGGCGATGTTCGTGGACCAGGCCAAGCTCGACATCAAGCACATCCCCTACCGGGGCATGGGCCCGCTGATGAACGACATCCTGGGCGGGCAGGTGCAGCTGGGCGTGGTGGCAGTGGCACCGGCGGCCGCGCACATCAAGGCGGGCGCATTGCGCGCCCTGGGCGTGACCACGGCCACCCGCGTGGCGGCATTGCCGGGCGTGCTCACCATTGCCGAGCAAGGTCTGCCGGGCTATGAGCTGGATGGGTGGATTGCCCCGGTGGCGCCCGCAGGCTTGCCCAAGGCCGAGCTGGCGCGGCTGTACAACGGCTTCAAGGCTGCCATGGACATGCCCGAGGCGCGCGACGCGCTGATTGCGCAGGGCTACGAGATCAAGCTCACTCCGCCCGAGCCAGCAGCCGCCTTCTTCCGCAGCGAAGCGGCGCGCATGGCACAGGTGGTGAAGAACGCCAACGTGAAGATCGACTGACGCAGCGCAGAGAGAGGCCGCCTGCGGCGTGTTTTTGCAGGGCGTCAGGCCGGTTTTTAGGGTTTTGGGGCGCTTGCGCTAGTGCAATATGCCTGAGTAGCTATTGTATTGATAGCAATCGCATGGGTGCCGGGGCCCTGCGCCCCCAGGGCTGCGGCGCCATCGCAGGGCAGTGTGAGGGGCAACAGCCTTGCGGCCCCGCATCAGGCGCGCGGCGCGGGCAGTGCAGGGTGGGCGTGGCGCAGGCGGAACACCTCCACGGCCTGCACCAGTTGCTGCGCTTGCCCGCTCAGGCTGCCTGCGGCGGCGGCGCTTTCTTCGACCAGGGCGGCGTTCTGCTGTGTCGCCTCGTCCATGCGCACGATGGCCTGCGTCACGCGCAGCATGTCGCTGGTCTGCGCGGCGCTGGCCTGGCTGATCTCTTCCATCAGCGCGCTCACGCCCTGGATGGACGACACCACCTCGGCCATGGTGGTGCCTGCATTGCGCGCCAGGTCCGAGCCGGCCTGCACGCGCTCCACGCTGGTCTGGATGAGCTGCTTGATCTCGCGCGCGGCGCTGGCGCTGCGGGTGGCAAGGTTGCGCACCTCGCTGGCCACCACGGCAAAGCCCCGGCCCTGTTCACCGGCGCGTGCGGCCTCGACGGCGGCATTGAGCGCGAGGATGTTGGTCTGGAACGCGATGCCGTCGATGACGCCAATGATGTCGGCAATGCGGCGCGAGCTGTCCTGGATGCCCTGCACCACCTCCACCATCTGCGTGACTACATCACCGCCCCGCTGCGCCACGGTGGCGCCGTTGCGTGCCAGTTCGTTCGCGCGCTGGGCGTTGGAGGCGTTCTGTTGCACGGTGGACTGCAGCTGCTGCATGGACGAGGTGGTCTCGTCCAGCGACGAGGCCTGTTCTTCGGTGCGATGGCTCAGGTCGGCGTTGCCCTGGGCGATTTCAGCGCTGGCGCTGGCCACGCCCTCGGCGTTGCTGCGCACGCCGGAGACCACGTTTTCGAGGTTGTCTTGCATGGCCCGCAGGGCCTCCAGCAGGCGCGCGGGCTCATCCTTGCCCTCGACCTCGATGCGGGTGGTCAGGTCGCCCGCCGCCACCTTGTGCGCCACCGACACCGCCACACCCAACGGGCGCACCACTGACCGCGTCAGCAGCCAGCCCGCGCAGGCCCCCAGCGCCGTGACCAGTGCAAGTGCGACCAGGCTGCTGAACAGAGCACGCCGGGCGTCTTGCGCGGCCTCCTGGGCGATGGCCGCACTGCTCGCGGCCACCTGCTGGCTCAGCTCGGTGAGCAGCTTGGCGGGGCCCTGGTCGATGTCGGCCACGTCCGCATCGCCGGCCGACGGCACAAAGCCGAGCGACTGGAACACCTCAAAGCCTTTGCGGTAGCCCTGCGCCATCTGCGCGTGGGCCTGGGTGAACTTTTGCAGCGCGGCCTTTTCCTGCGCGTCGGTCAGCTGGGGCTCCAGCGCCTTGGCGGCATCGGCTACCCGCTTTTCACTGGCCTGGAAGGCGTTCCAGTGCAACTCGCGCTTGCGGGAGTCTTCGCCCCGCAGCAGGGTGTTCTTCCACTCCAGTACCTGGGTCTTGAACTCGCTTTCCATGCGGCTCACGGCACGCTCCTGCGCGACGCGCTGTTGCACCGTGGTGTCGTAGGTGCCCAGCGTTCGGTACAGGGCGGCGATGCCGAACAGCGCGGCCCCCAGCAGCAGGGCCAGCACCAGGCCCAGGGCCGTTGCCATGCGTGCGCCGATGGAGTGGTGGGACATTTTCATCAGAGGCTCCAAAGGTTCTGCAGTGGGCCCGGAGGGCCTGGTGGTGAGATCAGACCTTCAGCTTGAGCAAATAGACCATCACGCGGGCGGTGGTGAGGTCCAGTTCCATGAACTCTGCCAAATCCTTGCCGGTGAGCCAAGAGGGTTCCCACCGGTTCTGTTTGAGCGTGCGCAGCCAGGATTCGTGGTGGGTGGCGGCCTCGACAGCGGCCAGCATTTCCGCAGCGCGCGCGGTGGGCACGCCCTTGCCGGTGAAC
The DNA here is from genome assembly GCF_057809085.1 of Acidovorax sp. FG48. Lineage (NCBI taxonomy): Bacteria > Pseudomonadati > Pseudomonadota > Betaproteobacteria > Burkholderiales > Comamonadaceae > Acidovorax > Acidovorax sp. FG48. Next base: position 302,607 of record NZ_JBMDJH010000005.1, read on the forward strand.
ACGCCCCGCCAGTTCGCCATCACGGCGTCCAGCCCTTGTTCGCGGAACGATGGCAGACCAAAGACGCTGCGGCGCGACGACACACCCACCGCACGCAGCTTGCCGCTGGCAATCGCATCGTTGAACTCGCTGTAGCCCGACAGGCCCAGCGCTGCGTTGCCCGACAGCACGGCCTCGACCACCTCGGCACCACCGGGGAAGGGCTTGTAGACCAGCCCTTCGGGGTTGGCCTTGGCCGCACGCGCCAGCACGCCCGCGTAGATGTGGTCCACGCCACCGGCCGAGCCACCGGCAATCGGCACGGCCTTGAGGTCGGCACGCATTGCATCGGCCAGGTCCTTCGTGGTCTTGATGGGCGAATTGGCGGCGACGGCCGCCACCAGGTAGTCGCTGGTGAGTCGCGCCAGGGGCTGGATGTGGGTCATGTCCACCGCAGGCTTTTGCAGCGCTACGGCGCCCAACATCACCATGCCGCCCATCAGCAGCGTGTTGGGGTCGCTGCTGTACTTTTCGGCGTACTTGGCCAGGCCAATGGTCCCGCCCTTGCCGCCGATGTTTTCGTAATCCACCTGGTCCGCAGCACCGGCTGCGACCATGGCGGCGCCCAGCGCGCGGCCTGTCTGGTCCCAGCCGCCACCGGCATTGGCCGGGATCACGATGCGCACGGTGCCCGCCAGCTTGGCTGCCTTGGCGGCTGTGGGGGCAGGGCGGGCTGCCCCGGCAGCGCTCTGCGCCCAGGCGGAAGGGCCAAGCGTGCTCCAGGCCAGGGCGGTAGCGACAGATTGGGCGATGGCCCGGCGGCGGTCGATGGCTGCAGACATGAAAAGTCCTTTGACAAGTGGGGAGGCAGGAAAGGCGTCGGGAATCAGATATTCAGGCCACTGCAGGAGCGCCCTGAGTGTGTTTGCGCGTTGCCACGCCGAGGCAACGCCGTCAGCCGGTGGGGCATGCGCAGGGAAGGGATCTGCACACCACCATCTGGGCTGCGCGCAATGGTCGCCAGCCAAGCTGTCAGTCTGCTGTCGCTGGCATCAGGGTAAACGCGGGGTTTGGGGCGCCATCTAGAGCGGTCGAGCGGATCTGTACACCATGAAAAACGCCCTGCGCCGCGGGTGCGGGGCAGGGCGTTGGAGCCAGCAAAGGCTGGGTTGCGAGGCTTACGGCGCTTACAGCGAATCGATAAAGCTGCGCAGCTTGTCCGAGCGGCTGGGGTGCTTGAGCTTGCGCAGCGCCTTGGCTTCTATTTGGCGGATGCGCTCGCGGGTCACGTCGAACTGCTTGCCCACTTCTTCCAGGGTGTGGTCGCTGGTCATCTCGATACCGAAGCGCATGCGCAGCACCTTGGCTTCGCGCGGCGTGAGGCCGTCGAGAATGTCCTTGACCACGTCGCGCAAGCCGGCCTGCATGGCGGCTTCGATGGGGGCGGTGTTGGCACCGTCCTCGATGAAGTCGCCCAGGTGGCTGTCGTCGTCGTCCCCGATCGGAGTTTCCATGGAGATCGGCTCCTTGGCGATCTTCATGATCTTGCGAATCTTGTCCTCGGGGATTTCCATCTTGGCCGCCAGGATGGAAGCATCGGGCTCGAAGCCGAACTCTTGCAAGTGCTGGCGGCTGATGCGGTTCATCTTGTTGATCGTCTCGATCATGTGCACCGGGATACGGATGGTGCGCGCCTGGTCGGCGATCGAGCGGGTGATGGCCTGGCGAATCCACCAGGTAGCGTAGGTCGAGAACTTGTAGCCCCGGCGGTATTCGAACTTGTCCACCGCCTTCATCAGGCCGATGTTGCCTTCCTGGATCAAGTCAAGGAACTGCAGGCCACGGTTGGTGTACTTCTTGGCAATCGAGATCACGAGGCGCAGGTTGGCCTCGATCATTTCCTTCTTGGCATCGCGCGACGTGGCTTCACCTTCGTTCATGCGCTTGTTGATGCCTTTGAGCTCGGCCAGTGGCACCACGACGCGCGACTGCAGGTCGATCAGCTTTTGCTGCAGATCCTGGATGGGCGGGATGTTGCGCGCCATCACGGCCGACCAGGGCTTGCCAGCGGCGGCCTGCTTCTCGACCCACTGCAGGTTCAGCAGGTTGGGCGGGAAGTCCTTGATGAACGTCTCCTGCGGCATGCCGCACTTGTCCACGATGATGCGGCGCAGCTCGCGTTCCTTCTTGCGCACATCGTCCACCTGGCCGCGCACCATGTCGCAGAGCTTCTCGATGGTCTTGGCGGTGAAGCGGATGGTCATCAGCTCGGCCGACAAGGCCTGCTGGGCCTTGATGTAGGCAGGCGTACCGTAGCCTTCCTTGTCGTACACCTTGTGCACTTTTTCAAACAGCTCGCGCAGCTTGTCAAAGCGCTCCAGCGCCTGCTTCTTGAGTTCTTCGAGCTTCTTGGTCAGCGCCTTGCTGCCGCCCTTGCCGTCGTCGTCGTCGGCTTCGTCGAATTCGTCGAAGTCTTCTTCGGCCACATAGTCGTCGGCCTCATTGGGGTTGGAGAAGCCGTCCACGATGGTCGAGATGACGACCTTGCCTTCGCGGATTTCCTCACCCATGTTGAGGATCTCGGCGATGGTGGCAGGCGATGCGCTGATCGCTTCCATCATGGCCATCAGACCGCCTTCGATGCGCTTGGCGATTTCGATTTCGCCTTCGCGGGTCAGCAGCTCCACGGTGCCCATTTCGCGCATGTACATGCGGACCGGGTCGGTGGTGCGGCCGAATTCCGAGTCCACGGTGGACAGGGCGGCTTCGGCAGCTTCTTCGGCTTCTTCTTCGGTGGCGCCAGCGGGAGCGTTGTCCGTGATGATCAGCGCTTCGGCGTCAGGCGTCTGCTCGTACACCGCCACGCCCAGATCGTTCAGGGTGGTGATGACGGCTTCGAGGGTTTCGGCATCGACCAGCTTGTCGGGCAAGTGGTCGTTGATTTCCACGTGCGTGAGGTAGCCGCGTGTCTTGCCCAGCTTGATCAGGGCCTTCAGGCGCTGGCGGCGCTTTTGCATGTCTTCTTCGGACAGGACGGTTTCGTCCAGGCCGAATTCCTTCATCAAGGCGCGTTCCTTCGCCTTGCTGATCTTCATGCGCAGGGGCTTGACCTTCTCGACCGTGGCGGCGGCCTCAGGGGTCTCTTCGATCTCGCCTTCGAGGTCGGCTTCGATGTCCGACAGGTCGGTGTCGTCCACGCTCTCATCGCCGCCGGCGGCTGCCTTGGGCTTGCGGCCGCGCTTGGCGGGCGCTTTGGCTTCGGCGGCACCAGCGGCCTTGGCAGGGCGGCCAGGCTTTTTCTTGGGCGCTTCTTCGTCGTCCGCAGCTGCGGCGACGGCCTTGGCGCGGGCAGGTTTTTTCTTCAGCAACTCATCGGCAGCTTTGATCAGCTCGGCGGTACTTTTCACGGGCACAGTTTTCACTTTCTTGGCGACCGGGGCGGGCGCAGCGGCAGCGGCCTTTTTGGGGGCCGCCTTGGCCGGCGCTTTGGCCGCGGTTTTGGAGACAGCCTTTGCGGCAGTGCCTGAGGCAGACTTGGGCGACTTCGCGGACTTTTGAGCGGGCATGGAGCAACCTCAGAATCAAAAACGGACACAAAGAAAACGCAAGCGCCTCAGATCCCGGCGCGGGTGGCAACGCAAAGCAACAGGGGCTTTGCGCTTGAGGGGGAGCCCTCAGCGGCAAGATGTCTGGGCGATCATTTGGTGTGCAGTCCTTGCGATAAGTGGGCCCATCAGCGCATAGGTGCGCGTTTGTCACGGTGGCCCGGCTCGGAGGTGCTGCTGTCGCTCTTGCCAATAACTAACCTTATATTATACCGCCCGCACCCGATTCAAGTGGTTTTTGGCGCTATTTGCTCCAGCTCCTTGCGCTTTTCGGCCAGCGCCCGGTAGCGCTCCAGGGCTGATGGGTCTTGTGCCACCTGCAGCACCAGCACTTTTTGCTGCTCCTTGATGTCTTCGATCTGCATGCGGGTGAGCAGGTCGCGCAGCTCCAGCCGCAATTCGTGCAGCTCGCCCTCGGTCTGCGCGTGCGAGCCGGTCATCACCTTCACGGCCAGCTCTTCGCACTCGTGGTCGCGCAGACTCTCGCGCAGCACGGCCCAGGCCAAGGGGCCGTGTTCATGAAACTGCGCCTCCAGCCACGCGAACAGCGGCCCATGGGCCCCCGGCTGCGCCGCCAGTATGGTGTGGTCGTCGTGCGTCAGCTCTTCCAGAAACGCCATGTGCGACAACAGCAGCCGCGCGGCATGGTCGGCGCGGCTCATGGCCGGCGTGCGGGGCAGGCGGGGCTGGGGCGGCCAGGGGGCGTCCTTGTCGCGCTTTTTCCAGCCGCCGCCGCTTTTCCAGTCGCCCCCCTTGCGAAATGGGGGCTTGCTGCCGCCATAGCCGCTTTGGCCACTGTGACCGTTTGGGCCTCCGTAGCCGCCCTGGTGGCTGTAGCTGCCGTATCCGGGGTCGTAGGCCGGGCCCGCAGATTCGGGGTGGGGCTGCCAGCCATCGGCGTCGGGCGGGGCGTCCCAGCTGGGGGCGTCATCGGCCGTGGGGCGGGGCTGTTGGCGCTGGGGGGGCGCGTGGTGCGCGGCGCGCACGCCGTCGCGGGCGGCAGCCTGGCCCCACAGGTCCGACAGGTCGCGGGCATTGAGCTGGGTCAGCTCGGCCAGCTCGCCCAGCAGCTGGCGTTTGAGCACGCCATCGGGCAGCGCCGTCCACAGTGGCCGTGCGTTGCTGGCCATGTGGGCGCGGCCCTCGGCGGTGGCCAGGTCGCAGCCCTCGCTGGCTGCTTCCACCAGAAACCGGCTCAGCGGTGTCGCTTGCTCGACATGGCGCGCAAACGCGTCCGTACCGTGCTCGCGGATGAAACTGTCCGGGTCGTGCTCGGCGGGGAGGAACAGAAACTTGATGCTGCGCGTGTCGGTCGCATGGGGCAGGGCGCCGTCCAGCGCCTTGCGCGCCGCACGCCGCCCGGCGCTGTCGCCGTCAAAACTGAAAACTACCGCGTCCGTAAACCGCAGCAGCTTTTGCACATGCTCGGGCGTACATGCCGTGCCCAGCGTGGCCACCGCGTTCGGAAAGCCCAGCTGCGCCAGCGCCACCACGTCCATGTAGCCCTCGGTGACGAGTGCGTACCCCGCCTCGCGGATGGGCGTGCGGGCCTCGAACAGGCCGTACAGCTCGCGCCCCTTGTGGAACACCGGGGTTTCGGGGGAGTTGAGGTACTTGGGCTTGTCGTCGCCCAGCACCCGGCCGCCAAAGCCGATGTATTCGCCCTTGACGTTGCGGATGGGGAACATCACCCGGTCGCGAAACCGGTCGTAGCGCTTGCCGCCATCTTCGTCGTTGACGATGACCAGGCCGCTTTCCTCCAGCAGCGGGTCGTCGTAGCTCGGGAACACGCTGGCCAGGCTGCGCCAGCCCTCAGGTGCGTAGCCCAGGCCGTAGCGCTTGGCCACCGCGCCCGATACGCCCCGACCCTTGAAGTAGCCAATGGCGCGCTGCGACTCGCGGAGATGGCGGCGGTAGGCGTCCGCGGCTTTCTCCAGCACCTCGTTCAACGTGGCCTGCTTTTGGCGCGCGGCGGCGGCACGTTCTTTTTCTTGTGGGGAGATGTCGTCGTCAGGCACCTGCAGGCCCACGCTCTGGGCCAAGTCCTGCACCGCCTCGACAAACCCCATGCCCGCGTGGTCCATCAGAAAGCTGATGGCGTTGCCGTTTTTGCCGCAGCCAAAGCAGTGATAGAACTGCTTGGCGGGGCTGACGCTGAAAGACGGCGACTTTTCCCCGTGAAACGGGCACAGTCCCATGAAGTTGGCGCCGCCCTTTTTCAGCTGGACGTAGCGCCCCACGATGTCCACCACGTCCACACGGGTGAGCAGTTCCTGAATGAAAGACTGAGGGATCGTCACGCGCCCTATTGTCCGCGTAAACTCTTTGTAACCAGTTATTGCTGGAAAGGCTTTTGGCATGGGGTTCGCGGCATGGGGGCGGGCGTGGTGGGGCAGGGCGCTGCACAGGTGGTGCGCCAGCCTGCCCGTGTGCCTGCTGGCCCTGGCGGGGCTCGCGCTGCTGCTGCCGGGAGCTGCGCAGGCCGAGGCGGTGCTGCGGGTGCTGGCCTGGCCGGGCTATGCCGACCCGGACTTCGTGGCGGTGTTCGAGAAGCGCCATGGGGTCAAGGTCGAGATCACCACGGTGGCGTCGGACGATGTCCTGCGCGCCAAGATGGAGAGCGCCGAGGGGCCGGGGTTTGACCTGGTGGCTGCCAACACGGCAGAAATTGCGCGGCTGATCCTGCATGACAAGCTGGCACCGTTGCCGCTCGGCAACATCCGCAACACTGCGGGGCAGCTGCCCCGGTTTCGCCAGCTGCACACCATCTCGGGCATTGGCTGGCGGGGCGAGGTTTACGCCATGCCCTTCACCTATTCCGAGATGGGGCTGGTGTACGACCGCCAGCAGTTCAGCACGCCTCCGCAGTCGATTGCTGTGCTGTGGGACCCGCGCTGGCAGGGCAAGGTGCTGGCTTTTGACGGCAGCAGCCACGGTTTTTCGCTCGCGGCCATGCGCCGGGGCCTGCCGCCGTTTCGCATCGAGCCCGACCGCTTCAGCCCCCTGGCCAAGGACCTGGTCGCACTGCGGCGCAACGTGCGGTCGTTCTACAGCCTGCCGGAGGAGTCGGTGGAGCTGTTTCGCAAGCACAAGGTGGCGGTGATGCATGCCAACTACGGCCAGCAGCAGCTCAAGCAGCTGCGCGATGCAGGGCTGGATGTGGGCTATGTGGTGCCCAAGGAGGGCGCGCTGGCCTGGCTGGACTGCTGGGCCATCACTCGCCGCTCCACCCAGGTCGCGCTGGCGGCCGAGTGGATCAACTACATGCTCGACCCGGCCGTGAGCCGCGAGTTCACGCGGCGCCAGGGCCTGGCCAACACCCTGGACGAGCCGCCTGCGCTGGCGGGCGAAGTGCCGGGGGGCACCATGGGCCCCATCGTGTGGCTGGAGCCGGTGGAAGACGAAGCCCTGCGCGCCCGCCTGTGGCAACGCATCGTGTCGGGCGACCGACCCAACCGGTTCTGACAGGTTCTGACCCATGGCCCGCTTCCAATGGAGCATCGCGCTGAAGCTGGGGGCCCTGCTGGCCTCGTTCAGCGTGTTCGCAGCCATTCTGGCGGGCTACTACACCTTTGACTCGAGCCGCGAACGCCTGCAGGGTCGGGCCGAGCGCTCGCTGCTGGCCACCACGCAGGTGCTGGCGCGTCACATGCAAACAGGCTTCAGTACGGTGGCGCGTGACACGGCCTTTCTGGCCGACGCCGCTGCCGTCGAACAAGACCAGGGGCGGCTGGCCGACCTGTTCAAGGCCAACCTGCAGGCCCATCCCGCGTATTTGCAGATCCGCTACATCAGCGCCAGCGACTATGGGCTGGAGCTGGTGCGCATTGACCGCCAGAGCGACAAGCTGGTGCGCGTGCCCGATGACCAGCTGCAGGAGAAGTCGCACTTTCCGTTTGTGTTCGAGGCCCTCAGCCTGCCCGACGGCGAGGTGTATGTGTCCGAATTCGGCATCAACCACGAAGACGCCGCGCAGGAGGCGGCCGTGCCCGTGTTCAACATGGCGTCGCCCGTGGTGCAGGGGGGGCAGCTGCGGGGTGTGGTGGTGGTGCGGGTGGCGGCGGCGCCGTTCCTGCACAACTTCAACGCAGCGCTGCCCACCCCCTACGGGTTTTATCTGAGCAACCGCTGGGGCGACTTTTTAGTGCACCCGGACGCCATGCAGACCTTCGGCTTTGACCGGGGCCAGCGCATCCTGATCCAGGAGTCGTTTCCTCAGGTGGCCGCACTGGTCGATGGCCGCGCTGAAGAGGCGGTGCTGAGTCAGCCCGGCACCGACGACGAAGAGGCGCGCGTGTTCGCCTTTGTGCGCATGCCCTTTGGCAACGCGGACGAGGGGCGCTTCATGGTGGTGGGGCTCTCGCAGCCGCTGGCCGTGGTGCAGGGCGAGGTGCTGGATCTGGGGCGCAGCATCCTCAAGATCCTGCTGGTGCTCAGCGTGGTGGGCGTGGCCCTGGCGGCCGGGGTGTCGCGCCTGGTGACCCAGCCGCTGCAGGCCATGGTGAAGGCGGCGCAGGCGTTTTCGCGTGGGGAGTCCCACGGCGCGCTGCCGGTGCACCGGGGCGACGAGGTGGGTGAGCTGGCCCGCAGCTTTCAGGACATGGAGCAGCAGATCAGCCGCCAGCTGGCCGAGCTGAACCTGAGCCGCGACGCCATGGCCCACCTGGCGCACCACGACGCGCTCACCGGCTTGCCCAACCGCCGCATGTTTGAGCAGCGCCTGGGCCAAGTGCTGGAGCTTTCGCGCCGCAGCGGCCGCAGCTGCGCCCTGCTGTTTGTGGACCTGGACGACTTCAAGGCCATCAACGACACGCGCGGGCACGCCGTGGGCGACCTGGTGTTGCAGGCCGTGGCTCGCACCATCGTCGGCGCTGTGCGGCAGGTGGATACCGTGGCCCGACTGGCCGGGGACGAGTTCACGGTGCTGTGCGAAAACGTGGATTCCGAAGAGGCCGCGCTGCAGATCGTGACCAAGCTGCAGCACGCCTTCGAGCCGCCGCTGGACATTGACGGCGAGCCGCTGGCTGTGCGCGCCAGCATCGGCCTGAGCCTGTTCCCCCGCGACGCGCAGGATGCGCGCACACTCATGGCCAGCGCCGACGCGGCCATGTACCGCATCAAGCAAGGCCACAAGCGCAGGTTGTGAGGCTGCGCGCTGCGGCCCACCTTGCCCACGCGCCGACCCGTGTTGCTTTCGTGTCAGCCTGCGGCGCTAGGCTGTGTGTCGTTCACCTTCTTGCACTCACCCATGACCTCCATCTTTGACCAGCACCTGCCCCGCAACGAAGCCAACTTTGCCGCCCTGTCGCCCCTGTCGTTCATCGAACGCACGGCCGAGGTCTACCCCGACCGTCTGGCCATCGTGCACGGTGACTTGCGCCAGACCTGGGCCCAGACCTATGCGCGCTGCCGCCAATTGGCCAGCGCACTGACCCAGGCGGGCATCGGCAAGAACGACACCGTGGCCGTGATGCTGCCCAACACGCCCCCGATGGTGGAGGCGCACTTTGGCGTGCCCATGGCGGGCGCCGTGCTCAACACCCTCAACACCCGGCTGGACCCCGAAGCCATCGCCTTCATGCTGGACCACGGCGAGGCCAAGGCCGTGATCGTGGACCCGGAATTCAGCGGCACCATGGCCAAAGCGCTGGCCCTGCGCACCGCCAACACGCCCATCCGCGTAGTCGAGGTGCAGGACGCCCTCTACGGCCCCGCCGTGCAGAGCCTGGGCGGGACCGACTACGAAGCCTTTGTGACCAGCGGCGACGCGGCCTTTGCCTGGAGCCTGCCCGCCGACGAGTGGGATGCGATTGCGCTGAACTACACCAGCGGCACCACCGGCAACCCCAAGGGCGTGGTCTACCACCACCGGGGCGCCGCCACCAACGCCATCAGCAACGTGCTGGAGTGGGACATGCCCAAGCACGCGGTGTACCTGTGGACGCTGCCCATGTTCCACTGCAACGGCTGGTGCTTTCCGTGGACCATTGCGGCGCGGGCGGGTGTCAACGTGTGCCTGCGCCGCGTGGACGCGCAGGCCATCTTCGATGCCATCCGCCATCACGGCGTCACGCACTACTGCGGCGCTCCCATCGTGCATGGGCTGCTGGTGAACGCTCCCGATGCCATGAAGGCGGGCGTACCCGCAGGCGTCAAGGCCATGGTGGCGGGCGCTGCGCCACCGGCGTCGATGATCGAAGGCATGGAAAAAATGGGGTTCGATTTGACCCATGTGTACGGTCTGACTGAGGTGTACGGCCCCGCCACCGTGTGCGCCAAGCACGAGGCCTGGGATGCGCTCGACATTGGTGAGCGCGCCCGCCTCAACGCCCGCCAGGGCGTGCGCTACCACCTGGAGCGCGACGTGCGCGTGCTGGACCCTGAGACGATGCAACCCGTGCCGCAGGACGGCGAAACCATGGGCGAGATCATGTTCAAGGGCAACATCGCCATGAAGGGCTACCTCAAGAACCCCAAAGCCACTGACGAAGCCTTTGCGGGCGGCTGGTTCCACAGCGGCGACTTGGCGGTGCAGTACCCCGACGGCTACATCAAGATCAAGGACCGCAGCAAGGACATCATCATCTCGGGTGGCGAGAACATCTCGTCCATCGAGGTGGAAGACGTGCTCTACCGCCACCCCGATGTGCTGGCCGCCGCCGTGGTGGCCAAGCCCGACCCCAAGTGGGGCGAGACGCCTTGCGCGTTTGTGGAGCTGAAGGCCGGTGCGCAGACCACGCCCGAAGACATCGTGGCGCACTGCAAGAAGCACTTGGCGGGCTTCAAGGTGCCGCGCGCCGTGGTGTTTGGCGAGCTGCCCAAGACCAGCACCGGCAAGATCCAGAAGTTCGAGCTGCGCAAGCAGGCCGGGTCGGCGGCGGCCATCAACGTCTGAGAGGCGCGAGGCTCCTTTCAGGAAGAGACCGCGTGCAGTGGGTTATCAAAATGCTATTTAATTGATAGCTGGCAGCGCATATTCCACTAGCGCATCTGCCGATTTTGGTTTGAAAACCAGTGCCAGGGGCTCCTGGGCGCCCCGGCGGCGCTGCCAGGGCTGCGTGTCAGCGCCCTTCGTCCACAGCCTCGCGCCAGTCCCGCGCTGACATCCCTAGCTTTTGCGCAAACACACGCGACAACGCCGAGGGGTTGGCATAGCCCAGTTCGTGGGCGATGGACTTGAGCGACCGGCCTGCACGCAGGTGCGCCTGCGCCAGCGTCAGCCGCCAGTGCGCCAGGTAGTCGGCGGGCGTGTCGCCCACCACCGCCTTGAAGCGCGCGGCAAACGCGCTGCGCGACATGCCTGCCTGCTGCGCCATCTGCGCCAGGCTCCACGGTTCGCCGGGCGCCTCGTGCAGGGCCGTGAGGGTGCGCGAGAGTTGCGGGTCGGCCAGGCCCGTCAGCAGGCACGGCGGCATCTGCGCCTGCTGCGGGTGGTCCAGCAGCCAGCGCAGCAACTGCAGCAGCACCACTTCAAACAGCCGGTCGGCCAGCACGCGGTGGCCGCAGCGCAGGCGGTCGGTTTCGGCAAACAGCAGGTCCAGCGACTGCTGCAGCCCGTCCACCGCGCCCAGCGGCAGCACCACCAGCGGGGGCAGGGCGCGGGCCAGCGGGTGGCTGGCGCCGCCGTCAAAGTCCAGCGCCGCGCAGGTGAAGTCCGAGCCCTCGGTGGGCGCGTTGTGAAAGAAGTGCTCCAGCGGCCGGGCATAGAACAACAGGCTGGGCTCGCACACCTGAAGCCGCTCGGGCGGGCCCGCCTGGGGCTGGTGCGTCACCACCATCTCGCCCCGGCGCAGCACATGCAAAAAGCCCCGGCCCGGCGCCGCCGCAAAGTGCGTCACACCACACAGCGGCCCGTTGTGGAACAGGTGCGCCCGCACCCGAAACCGCTCCAGCAGCGGCGACAACCGGTCGAGCGGGGTGGAGGCCTGCGCGGGTGTAGGAACGCTTGGTGGCATGGTTTTGGATGATTAGGTATGAATTGTGGATTTTATGTGCCCAATGGTACATGCTGGCGCCGGACACTGCAGGGGTGCCGAGAACGGGCACAAGTTCTCAATCACCTTCATGACCTTCAAGGAACACACCATGTCCGCTACTTCTTCCTCCGTCGCCCGCGTCCCCCTCGTTGACCGCACCGCCGCCACCGGCACTGTGCGCGCCGTGCTCGACCAGGTCCACGGAGCCTTTGGCGCCACGCCCAACATGTTCCGCGCCGTGGCCAATTCGCCCGCCGCGCTGCAAAGCATGTGGGGCGCGTTTGGTGCGCTGGGCGGCGGCGTGATCGGCGCTGCCCTGGGCGAGCAGATCGCCGTGGCCGTGGCCAACCGCAATGCCTGCGACTACTGCCTGGCCGCCCACACGGCCCTCGGCCGCAAGGCGGGCGTGAGTGGCGAGGCCCTGGCCGCCGCGCAAGCGGGCGAGTCAGCCGACCCGCGCACGGCCGCCGTGCTGCGCTTTGTGCTGCAGCTGGTCAACGAACGTGGCCAGGTCGATGCGGCCGATGTGCAGGCCCTGCGCGACCAGGGCGTGAACGACGAGCAGATCGTCGAGATCGTGGCCCACGTGGCGCTCAACCTGTTCACCAACTATGTGAATGTGGCGCTGGGCGTGCCGGTGGATTTCCCCGGCGTCAAGCTGCGCCCGGCGCGTTAAAGGGCGTAGCGGCGCGTGTCTGGCCCGCAGGCCGGATGCGCGCCGCTTCTAGTGCCGCTGCTCGCTCGGTCCTGCGGCGGAGCAATCGCAGTCAGTTATGCGCGACGACGATGCGTGCGTTTTCCGCACGCATCACCGGCGGCAAAGTCGTTTGTCAGCGCGGCAGGCCTGCTGCACCATGGCCGCTCCCTTGCCACCCCACCCGAAGGAAGTCGCCCCATGACCCCCGACCGCGACGAGCACGCCATCGACACCCTGCCACGCCTGGAGGCCCTGCTGGGCCCGCTGAGCGATGCCTCCGTCCACAAAGAGCTGCCCTATATGCACCCCGCCTACCGCGCCATGATCGCGGCATCGCCCTTTGCCGTGTTGGCCACCACCGGCCCCGGCGGGCTGGACGCCTCGCCGCGCGGCGACCCGGCTGGCTTTGTGCAACTGCTGGACGACAAGACCCTGCTGCTGCCCGAGCGCCGTGGCAACAACCGCGCCGACAGCCTGCGCAACATCGTGGCCGACCCGCGCGTGGCGCTGCTGTTCCTCATCCCTGGCGTGGGCGAGACGCTGCGCGTCAACGGCCACGCGCGCATCAGCGTCGCGCCCGACCTGCTGGCGCGGTTTGTGGTCAACGGCCAGCCCCCCAAATGCGTGATCGTGGTCGATGTGCACGCGGTGTACTTCCAGTGCGCCCGCGCCATCCAGCGCTCGCGCCTGTGGGACGCCGTGCCGCCCGGCACCCCACGCCCCGTGCCCACTCCGGGCGCCATCCTGGCGTCCATCACGCAAGGCGCGTTTGACGGCGCCGCCTACGACCGCGAGCTGCCAGCGCGCCAGCAGGCCACGCTGTATTGAACGGGCGCTGCGACTCCCTGCCGCAGCGCTGCCCCCGTCGCCAGCGCACACAATGGCGGCTGGGTGCGCAGGGCTTGCGCTTCATGAACTCACCGGCCGAACATGGAGATGCGTGGAGGCTCCGTGGGGCGTGAAGCAAGCCCCCGCGCACATTCACACCAAGTGAGGGGGAGACATGGATTCCGTGCTGTTGATCGTGGCCCTGGGCGCAGTGGCCGCCGGGTTTGTGCAGGGGCTGTCGGGTTTTGGTTTTGGCATGGTCGCCATGTCGTTCTGGGCCTGGACGCTGGAGCCCCGCCTGGCCGCGCTGCTGGCGGTGTGCGGCGCGCTCACCGGCCAGCTGGTGGCGGCGGCCACAGTACGCCGGGGGTTTGAACGCGTGCGCCTGCTGCCCTTTGTGCTGGGTGGCCTGGTGGGCATCCCCATTGGCGTGGCCGTCTTGCCCCGGCTGGACATGGACGCGTTCAAGGTCATCCTGGGCACGCTGCTGGTGCTGTGGTGCCCGGCGATGCTGATGGCCAAGCAGTTGCCCCGCATCACGCGCGGCGGGCGCGTGGCCGACGCGCTGGTGGGCATGGCCGGCGGCGTGATGGGCGGCCTGGGCGGCTTCACCGGCGTGCTGCCCACCCTGTGGTGCACCCTGCGCGGGCTGGACAAGGACGTGCAGCGCGCCATCATCCAGAACTTCAATCTCGCCATGCTGCTGGTGACCTTTGTCACCTACCTGGCCACCGGCCTCGTCACCCGCGAGGCGCTGCCGCTGCTGGCCATCGTGGTGCCCGCCATGCTGGTGCCGGTGCTGCTGGGCGCGCGGCTGTACCACGGCATCAGCGACGCACGGTTCCGGCAGATCGTGCTGGGCATGTTGACCCTGTCGGGCGTGGCGATGCTGGTGGCCAGCCTGCCCAAAGTGCTGGCGCGCCTGGGCTAGGTTCTCCCGCTGAATTGGCAGGAGCGCCCGCCGGTGCCATCCTGTTGTCGACTTGTCGCACATGCCCCGCTACATTGGGAGGGGCATGCACCAAAAAGATGACACCACGCGGCCACCGGACGCGGACGACCGTCTTGGGGCCGGGGCCTCGCGCCGCCGCTATCGCCGTGCCACGCCGCTGAGCCTGGCGATTGCGTTGGGGTGCATCGTGGCCATCGCAGGCTTCTGGCTGGTCACGCTGCAGCGCGTGGCGTTCGAGCGCGAGCAGGCGGTGGCCTCCGCCATGCAGTCCAACGCCAACCTGGCGATTGCCTTCGAGCAGCAGGTGTTCCGCACCCTCAAGGCGGCCGAGCAGGTCGCCGCCTTTGTGCGCGAGCAGTACCTGCAGCAGGGTACCGACATCGACCTGCGCGACTGGGTGGAGCGGGGGGTGATCCGCGAGCCCATGTTCACCATCATCAGCGTGGTCAACGAGCAGGGCGACATTGTCAGCAGCAGCCAGGAGACGGGCGCCGTCAACTACAGAGACCGTGCGTTTTTCAAGGCGCTGCAGGCCAGCGACCGCGATGACCTGTTTGTGAGCGAGCCCGTGCTGGGCCGTGTGTCAGGGCAGTGGCGCATACCGATGGCGCTGCGCATCGTGAGCGAGGACGGCCGCTTCGGGGGCGTGGTGGTGATGTCGGTGGACCCGACGAACTTCACCGACTTTTACCGCCAGGCCGACCTGGGCGCGCAGGGGCTGTTGGAGCTGGCGGGGCTGGACGGTGTGGTGCGCGGCCGCAAGGCTGGGGGCCAAATTAGCTTTGGCGCAGATGCGCGGGGGCTGCCCTGGTTTCAGCAACGCGCGCAGGACCCCGAAGGCGAACTGATCGATGACGCAGGCGCGGTGGACGGTGTGCCGCGCATCCTCAGCTACCGCAGCATGGCGGGCTACCCGTTGATGGTGACGGTGGGATCGACCTCCGACGAGGTGCTGGCGCCGGTGATGCAGCGGCGCGTTGACTACCTCGCCTTGGCGGCGGGGGCCAGTGTGGCGCTGCTGTGTTTTGGCGCGCTGCTCATTGTGGTGCTGGCACGCCAGCGGGCCGTGGCCGATGCATTGGCGTCGAGCGAGGGCCTGTTCCGCGCCACGTTCCACCAGGCGGCTACCGGCATTGCCCACATCACGCCCGAAGGCCGCATCCTGCGCGCCAACGACAAGTTCTGCCGCATGCTGGGCTATTCGCTGGAGGAGCTGCGCCAGCGCGACCTGTTTGCACTGAGCGACGAGGGCGAACGCGAAGCCCTGCGCCGCTTTCTGGCGCGGCGGCTGGTCGCGCACTCGCCCGTGTTCTCCCCCGATATCGAGAAAGCCTACCGGCGCAAGGACGGGGGCCTGTTGTGGGTGTACGAAGCGTTGGGCGTGGTCAAGGACTCTGCGGGCCAGCCCGACTTTCTGGTGGTGGTGACGCAGGACATCAGCGCGCGCAAGGAGCTGGAGATGCGCCTGTCGCACGATGCGCTGCACGACGCGCTCACCGGCTTGCCCAACCGCGTGATGTTCCACGACCGCTTTGAGCGCGTGCTCGAATCGGCGCGCCGCTATGGCCGCCACGCCGCCGTGCTCTACGTGGACCTGGATGGGTTCAAGTCCGTCAACGACCAGTGGGGCCATGCAGCGGGCGACCTGTTGCTGCAGCAGGTCGCCCGGCGGCTGGAAGACTGCGTGCGCGCCGAAGACACCGTGGCGCGACTGGGCGGGGACGAGTTCGGCATCGTGCTGGCCACCATCGAGCGGGCAGACCACTGCGAGGTTGTGGCCAGCAAGGTGCTGTTGGCGATGGAGCAGCCGTTTGTGCTGGAGGGGGCTGTTGCCCACATCTCGGCCAGCGTGGGCGCGGCGCTTTACCCGCGCCATGGCGCCGACGCCGATGCGCTGCTGGCCCAGGCCGACGCAGCGATGTACGCAGCGAAGCAGGCGGGCAAGAACCGCTTCAACATCGACACCGCATTGAGCCCGCTGGCTGATGGGGGTGTTGCAGGTCCGCCGGGCTGACTGGGGCCTGGTGGTGCTTTGCAGCTGATGCTGATGCTGGTGCTGGTGCTGGTGCTGGTGCTGGTGCTGGTGCTGGTGCTGGTGCTATTTAATTGGGAGCTATTGGCGCTTTATTCATAAGCACTAGCGGCCCTTTTTATTCAGATCACCGCGTTGGGAGCATCAAGCTGGACGGGCGATGGCCCAGCTGCACATCACAGCTCGCTGGCGTCCTTGCCCTCGCTCTGCTTGATCACCCACCGCACCGTGGCGCGCGGTGCGGGCACCCGCTGGGCGTACACCTCCAGGCCCCCTTGGGTCCATGCGGCATAGCTACCGCTGGGGTCGTTGGCAGCAGTCTCCGGCCCGTAGGTGCTGCGGCCAAACGCGAGCAGGGCGCCGAAGGCGGCTGCGCCGCCATCGGCCAGGTCATTGGCATCAGCGACGAATTCGACCCGCCGCAGCTCCCGCCCGCTGAAGAAGAAGGTTTGCGCACCGGACAATCCGGCGATCACCACAGGCTCCAGCCGCCAGAGGCCCGCCAGCCCTCCAGCCAGGCGCTGCGGGCGCAGCACGCGGGCCGCGCCGGGTACCGCGTCACGCAAGGCGTCCGTGCCCATGCCCAGTTCTACGCCTGCGGGCAGCGGTTGTAGTGGGGCAGGGGCGGGCGATGGGGACGGCGCGGCCATGGCCAACGCAGCGGGCCACTGCGCCGGTGGTGGCGCAGTCGCACGCACCTGGGCCTGCGCGGGCGCTACGCACAGGGCCCAGGCCAGCGTTGCGCCCTGGCAGCTGTGCCACAGGCGCCGGTGCGTGGCCATGGGTAGTGTCAGGATGAATCGGTAGAGGTTCATGGTGGGGATTTTCGCTGGCGTGCGTGCAGGCCGGTGGGCCCGCGTTGCAGCGCAGGCGCTCAGTCGCCCATTACCACGCCCTCGCGGCGCGGGTCGGCCCCGCCCATCCACAGCTTCTTGCCATGTGCCTGGCCGCGTGTGATGGCTTGCAGGCCGCTGGTCATGTTCATCTCGCGCACCTCGGCGCCCCTGGCGCGCAGGGCCTCGACCGTGGCGGGCGGGAAGCGCTTTTCTTCCAGCAGCGTGGGGCCGTTCATCGAGCCGAAGTTGGGTAGGTTGATGGCCTGCTGGGGCATCAGACCCCAGTTGAGCACGCCATATAGCGTCTTGGCCGTGTAGTGGATGATGGCTGCGCCGCCAGGGCTGCCGCCGCTCATCAACAACTCGCCCGTGGCCTTGTCGAACACCAGCGTCGGTGCCATGGACGAGCGCGGGCGCTTGCCGGGCTGCACGCGGTTGGCGATTGGCTGGCCTTGGGCGTCGGCGGGGGCAAAGCTGAAGTCGGTGAGTTCGTTGTTGAGCAGGAAGCCCTTCACCATTTGCCGTGCGCCGAACTGGTCTTCGATGGTCGTGGTCATGGCCACAGCGTTGCCAAAGGCATCGACGATGCTGATGTGGCTGGTGCCGTATTCGGGCTGGTCGGGCATGGGCGCAAAGCCCGTCTTGACGGCACCAGGGTTGCCGGGCTGGGCGACCTTCATGCTCTGCGTGCCGATGAGCTTGGCGCGCTCGGCCAGGTAGGCGGGCGCGAGCAGGCTGGTCCAGCTGCCGGCGGGGGGCTGCACAAAGTCGGGGTCGGCCACGTACTGGGCGCGGTCGGCAAAGGCCAGGCGGGCGGCCTCGGTGTAGAGGTGCAGCCAGTCTGCGCTGGGCAGGCCGTCCTGCAGCGGCTTGGCGGCGGCGTCGGTGTTCTTCAGGATGCCCAGGATCTGCCCGATGGCGATGGCCCCGGAGCTTGGGGGCGGAAAGCCGCACACGCGGTAGTCCTTGCTGGCCACCTGGTAGTCGTGGCACAGCGCCTCGCGCTTCTTGGGCTGGTAGCCCGCCAGGTCGGCCAGGCTGAGCTTGCCGGGGTTGGTGGGGTGTTTTTGCACCTTGTCCACGATGGCCTGGGCGATCTCGCCTTCGTGCAGGGCCTTGCTGCCTTCGGCGGCGATGCGGCGCAGCACGGCGGCCAGCTCGGGGTTGCGCAGGTTCACGCCCACATCGCGTGCGTCGCCATCGGCCTTGTAGAAGTAGGCGGCGGCCACCGGGTCCTTCTTGAGGTGGGCATCGGCCTTGACCAGGGTGTGGAGCCGCGCGCTGACCTTGAAGCCGCCTTCGGCCAGCGTGATGGCGGGCTGGAACAGCGTGGCCCAGGGCAGCTTGCCGTGCTGCTGGTGCGCCATCTCCAGCATGCGCACGGTGCCGGGCACGCCCACCGAGCGGCCGCCCACCACGCCGTCGTAGAACGGCACGGGCTTGCCGTCAGCACCCAGGAAGAGTTTTTCATCGGCGGTAGCGGGCGCGGTCTCTCGGCCATCGTAGGCCTCTACCACCTTGCCGTTGCTGTGCAGCAGAAAGGCACCGCCACCGATGCCGCTGGACTGGGGCTCCACCAGCGTCAGCACCATCTGCACGGCGATGGCGGCATCCACCGCCGAGCCTCCGGCCTTGAGGATCTGGTAGCCCGCGTCGGTGGCCAGCGGGTTGGCAGCGGCCACGGCGAACTTCTCGGTGGCCCAGCCCGGTTTTTCGGTGTAGCCGGACGAGCCTTCGGGCTGAGCGGGCACGGTGTAGGCGAACTGGGAGGGAGCGCTGGCGCAGCCCGCCAGGGCCACCAGGGTGGCGAGGGCCGCAGGGGCCAGCAGGTTGCGACTGAACGGGCGGCGCAGGGGCGACGTGGCAGGCAGGGCAGTGGGTGACATGCGGGTCTCCTGTGGGTGCAAGCAGCGAAGCGGCCATGGTAAGGGGCCTTGCTGCAGCCCGCGAGGGCGTGCCATGGCCTGCCAGAGGGGTTTGCGCAGCGATTGGAGGTATTTTGTGGCGGTAGCGCTAGTGCAATATGCCTGAGCAGCTATCAAAAAGATAGTTGTTACCGACCGTCAGCGGCTGTTCTCCGGCCATCTCTGAGCCCTGGTGAGGCGTAGTGACAAGGGGCTCCCGGGCCTGGAGGCTTGCGCCACGCCCTCTCAGGCCGCCTGGGGCCCCGCGCGGCCGTCTTCCACCACAAACCGGGCGAGCGTGGATGCGCCGCTGTCAGCGCGCAACGGGTCGTCCACCACGCGCAGCGTGGTGGCCCAGCGCGCGGGGGTGATGTCGGCCAGGCCGTAGCCGCGCTGGTCGCAGCGTGCCAGCAGCACATGCGGGTTGTGGCGGACGATGGCGTCCACCTTGGCCTGTGTGGTGCCCGACCGCGAACTGATGGAGGTGCCGCAGAACTCGCTGGCCAGTACGGCCGAATCGGCGCGCGCGGCGTCGGCATGCACGCGGCAGACGTAGTTCTGGTGGATGTCGCCGCCCAGCAGCACCGTATTGCGCGGCGTGTGCCGGGCTACGGATTGCAGCAGGCGCTGGCGGGCGGCGGGGTAGCCGTCCCAGGCGTCGGTGGGCACAGTGCCGGATGGGTAATGGCGCGGCGAGAAGAGCGTCTGCTGTGCGATCACGCTCCAGCGCGTGGCCTGTGCGCTCGCTGCATCAGCGGCCAAGCCTGCGTCCAGCCAGCGCTCTTGCGCGCTGCCCAGCAGGCTGCGCTGTGGCTGGGCCAGCTCGGCGCAGTCGGCGGGGCGCACAGCGGGTGCACTGCTGGCGTCGGGCGTGCGGCAGGCTTGCCAGCTGCGGTACTGGCGGCTGTCGAGCAGGTGGATGTGCGCCAGCCGGCCCCAGCGCAGGCTGCGGTAGATCTGCAGCTCATCCCAGCGGGTGTCGAGTACGGAGCGCTGGAGGCTGGCCGCGCGCAGCGGCATGTTTTCGTAGAACGCCTGCCACGCCGCGCTGCGCTGGGCCAGAAAGGCGGCGCTGCCCGCAGCCTCGCCGCGGCCTGCATCGGCGGCGTAGTCGTTTTGCACCTCATGATCGTCCCAGGTCACGGCCCAGGGGCAGGTGGCATGGGCCAGCTGCAAGGCGGGGTCGCTTTTGTGCAGGGCGTAGCGGTCGCGGTAGTCGGCCAGCGTGGTGGCGTGGCGCAGGCTGTGGGTGCGCGCCAGGTCGGTGGTGGCTTTGGGCGTGGCGTATTCGTAGATGTAGTCGCCCAGGAACAGCACCAGGTCCGGCTGGTCGGCGGCCAGATGGCGCCAGGCCGCGTAGTGCCCATGCTCCCAGCGCTGGCACGAGGCGAACGCCACCCGCAGCGCCCCGGGCAGGTCGCCCGCCGCAGGCGCGGTGCGCGTGCGGCCCGTAGGGCTCACTGCGTCGCCCAGCATGAAGCGGTAGTGGTACCAGCGCGCGGGTTGCAGGCCTTGCAGCTCCACATGCACG
This sequence comes from Acidovorax sp. FG48, assembly GCF_057809085.1. NCBI lineage: Bacteria > Pseudomonadati > Pseudomonadota > Betaproteobacteria > Burkholderiales > Comamonadaceae > Acidovorax > Acidovorax sp. FG48. The sequence continues at coordinate 322,947 of NZ_JBMDJH010000005.1, forward strand.
CTGTGGCCGAGCGCGGGCAGCGCGGGGGACTCGCCCTTTTGCACGATCTGGGCAAAGCCTCCGTCGTGCGCTACCTCCCACCGCACGGTGTGGGCCGCCAACATCTGCGCAGGGTCGGTCAGCAAGAGCCGCGTCCACAGCACCACGCCATCAGGTGCCGGGTCGCCGCTGGCGATGCCCAGTGCGAAAGGGTTGTTTTGCAGCGCGGGTGGGGCGCTCCAGGCCCAGCGGGGGAGGGTGGTAGCAGTCGCAGCCAAGGCCGCGTGCTGCAGAAATGTCCGTCTTTGCTGTGCAGTCATGGCTTGTGCGATGCAGGAGGCGTGTGGCGCCTCAGAGGGAGCTGCTCAAGCCGCCATCACCCGGTTCTTGCCCGAGCGCTTGGCGAGATACATCGCCTGGTCGGCCCGCACGATGGCGTCGGTGGCGCTCTCGCTGTCACTCAACTGGGCCACGCCCGCGCTGAAGGTGATAAGCACCTTCTCGGTGCCTTGCAAGAAGAAGCGCGTGGTCAGCTCGCGCTGCAAGCGGGTCATGGCCGCAACGCCGGCTTCGACCGTGGTGTCGGGCAGCACGATCACGAACTCTTCGCCGCCATAGCGGGCCAGCAGGTCCTGCGGCCGCATGACTTCGCGCGTGACCTGTGCCAGGTGCACCAGGGCAGCGTCGCCCCCGGCATGGCCCAGCCGGTCATTGATGGTCTTGAAGTTGTCCACGTCCAGCAGTGCCAGGCACAGTGACGAGCCCAGGCGGCGGGCGCGGGCGATTTCGCGTTCCACCGCCTCGTCCAGGCCCTTGCGGTTGAGGCTGCCGGTCAGCGGGTCGTGGCGCGCTTGCGCGCTGGCGCGGTCCAGTTCTTCCTGCAGTTTGGCGACCTCGGCACGCTTGGCCTCGGTGCGCTCGCGCAGGTCCTGCAGCTCATCGTGGGTCACGCGGCTGTCGAGCGCCATGGCGCGGGTGGCGCTCATCACCTCCTGCAGCACCGGGGCAATCTCCTGCAGCGTGCTGGCCTTGCCGATCAGGTCGGCGCAACGCTCCATGGTGCCCTGGTAGCTGGTGCTGGATGCGGTGATGCGCGCCAGCCGCTCGATGAAGGTGGCCAGCATTTCCTTCATCTGCTCTTGCGCCTCCAGCGACCGGGCCTTGGCTTCGGTCTGCTTGAAGATCACGTCCTTGAGCCGGCGCTGCACATCGTCCAGCCGCCGCAGTGTCAGGGGCGGGGTCGAGGCACTCATCAGCGCCTCGGCCTGGCCCTGCAGCCAGCGGTCGTCCACACTGAGCACGGCGATGTTCTCGAAGATCATGTGCAGCAGCTCCAGCAGGCTGGTGCGGATGGAGGCTTGTTCTTCGGTGGCGAACGACAGGCGGTAGCTGAAGTTGCCCAGCATGAGCTGAGCGGTGGTCACCAGTGGGGCGGGCTCGCGCAGAAAGGTGATGAGCTGCTGCGCCATGTCGATGACGCGGGGATCGTCGTCACCCAGGGCGGGCAGGGTGTTGTCGATGAGGCGGGCCAGGGCTTCGGCAAACTCGGCGGGCAGTTCGCCCAGTGCGGTGGGCGCATCGGCCACCTCGATGGGTTTGGAGGCAGTGGCCGGGTGCAGCCCCAGGTTGGCGTAACCCACCATCACGCTTTGCAGCGATGTCCAGTCCTTGGTGATGATGGCGCGTTCGAACTGGCCCAGCAGGCGTTTTTGCGCAGGTGTCTGGCCGGGCAGCACACGCTGGATGCTGCTCAGCGGTCCCTCGGGGAAAGGCTGCGGGCTGCGGATGCCCGCTATTTCATCGTAGATCGCGAGGTAGTTGTCTGGCGTGGGGGCCAGTCGGCGAGCGGCCAGTTGTTTGAGCGTCTCGCGCGCGATCTCGGAAGGTGGTCGGTCGGCCATGGGCGGGCACCAGTGTCAGGAGGCTGGAATGCACAAGTGTGACACAGGCAAGGCGCTGTGCGTGCTGGCACACCGGGCCACACGGGTATGCCAGCCAGGAACATGGGGAGGACCCCTTGCGAGATCTGCCCACACGTTCCAAAGGGGGCGGCTGGCCGTCAGTTCACCATGACCAGCTTGCCCATCACCCCGCGCGAGCCCATGTGGGCGTAGGCGGCGGGCAGCTCGGCCATGGGCATGGTGCGGTCGATCACGGGTTTGATCTTGCCCTGGGCATACCACTGTGCCAGCTCGCCCATCATGGCGGCGTTGGCCTTGGGTTCGCGCTTGGCAAAGTCGCCCCAGAACACGCCGACGATGGATGCGCCCTTGAGCAGCGCCAGATTGAACGGCAGGGCCGGGATGGGGCCGGACGCAAACCCGACCACCAGATAGCGGCCGCGCCAGGCGATGGAGCGGAACGCGGGCTCGGCAAAGTCGCCACCCACGGGGTCATAGATCACGTCGGGGCCCTTGCCGTCCGTGAGGGTCTTGATGGCCTCGCGCAGGTTGTCCTTGCTGTAGTTGATGGTCGCGTCGGCTCCGATGGAAGTGCACAGCGCGCACTTTTCGTCGCTGGATGCTGCAGCGATCACACGTGCGCCCATGGCCTTGGCGATCTGAATGGCGGCCGTGCCCACGCCCCCGGCAGCGCCCAGCACCAGCACGGTCTCGCCCGCCTTGAGCTGTGCGCGGTCCACCAGCGCATGGTGCGACGTGGCGTAGATCATGATGAAAGCGGCTGCATCGACATGCGAAAAGCCGTCTGGCAACGGCATGCACAGGGCTGCGGGGGCAATGGTGTGGGTGCCAAAGCCCCCGGTGCCCGACAGGCAGGCCACGTTCTGGCCGACCTTGAGGTGCGTGACGCCTTCGCCTACGGCAGCCACCACGCCCGCGTATTCCGAGCCGGGCACAAAGGGCAGTGGCGGCTTCATCTGGTACTTGTTCTGCACGATCAGCAGGTCGGGGAAGTTCAGGCTGGCGGCCTTGATCTCGATGAGCACCTCGCCCGCCTTGGGGGTGGGGGTGGGCAGCTCCGTCCAGGTGAGCGCTTCGACGCCGGTGGGGTTGGTGCAAAGCCAGGCATGCATGGGGAAGTCTCCTGTCGGTCGGTCTTGTCAATGATGGCCCGCATGATAGGTGGCGCGCCGGTGTGCAGGATGTCCCACGAGCGACGGACGCCAGGGGTGCCGTCGGCGCAATGTGGTCAACGTGCGTCCGTCGGCGATGCAGCAGTCCGGCCACCTACAATCCGTTGCAACCGCTACCCAGACCATGAAGATCCTGATATCCAATGACGACGGCTTCCAGGCCCCCGGCATCGTGGCGCTGCATGATGCGCTCAAGACCCTCGACGGGGTCGAGGTGGAGGTCGTTGCGCCAGAACACAACAACAGTGCCAAATCCAACGCGCTGACGCTGCATTCCCCGCTGTACGTGCACAAGGCAGCCAACGGCTTTCGCTACGTGAATGGCACCCCGGCAGATTGCGTGCACATTGCGCTGACCGGCCTGCTGGGCTACCGGCCCGATCTGGTGGTGTCGGGCATCAACAACGGCGCCAACATGGGCGACGACACCATCTATTCCGGCACGGTGGGGGCGGCCATGGAGGGATATCTCTTCGGCATTCCGGCCATTGCGTTCTCGCAGGTGGATAAGGGCTGGGCCGAGCTGGAGGCCGCTGCGGCCAAGGCGCGTGAGCTGGTGGCGCAGATGCGTGCGCAGCAGCTGGTCAACGAAACTCCTTGGTTGCTCAATGTCAACATCCCCAACATGCCGCTGGAGGCCTTGCGCCCCGCCAAGCTGTGCCGCCTGGGGCGCCGCCATGCGGCAGAACGGGTCATCGTGCAGGAAAGCCCCCGGGGCGAAGCCATGTACTGGATTGGTGGTGCCGGTGCCGCCAAGGACGATGCCGAAGGCACGGACTTTCACGCTACGGCGCAGGGCCATGTGTCCATCACGCCCCTCAAGGTGGACCTGACCGATCATGACAACCTCGGCTACTGGGCGCAGACCGCCGCCCGGTTGGCGACAGGGGCGGCTGCCGCCCCTGGAGCGTGATGCAGCGCCGCCCGGGGTTCCCGGCCAAGCTGCCGGTGCCGGGCAACGCCACCGCGGGTAAGCCGGCGACGGCGCCTCCGTCTGTTGCTCTGCGCAAGCCGGCCGTCGCCCCGGCGCCCGCCGGGGTGGGGCTGGACTCGTCGGCTGTGCGTGCCCGCATGGTGCAAAAACTGGTGGCGGGCGGCATCACATTGCCCCCCGTGTTGCAGGCCATGGGCGCCGTAGAGCGTCACCGGTTTGTAGACAGTGCCTTGGTCAACCAGGCCTACGAAGACACCAGCCTGCCGATAGGCTTGGGCCAGACCATCTCCAAGCCCAGCGTGGTGGCGCGCATGTGCGAGCTGCTGCTGGGTGCCGAGAGTGCACGCCATGGTGGGCTGGGCCGTGTGCTGGAGATTGGCACGGGCTGCGGTTACCAGGCGGCCGTGCTGAGCCTGCTGGCCCGCGAGGTGTACACGCTGGAGCGCCTGCGCGGCCTGCACGACAAGGCGCGCGACAACCTGCGGCCGTTCCGCCTGGCCAACGTGCACCTGCTGTTTGGCGACGGCATGCTTGGCTATGCCAAAGGTGCTCCGTACGCAGCCATCATCGCCGCTGCCGGCGGCGATGCCGTGCCGCTGGCGTGGTGCGACCAGCTGGCCGTGGGGGGCCGTCTGGTGGCGCCCATGGCGCTGTCGGGCGGGCAGCAGATGTTGCTGGTGATCGACAAAACCCCGCACGGATTGAAACAAAACGTGCTCGAGCCCGTGCATTTTGTCCCCCTAAAATCGGGGATTGCGTAAAGGGAATTGCTTATGTTCGTATCGCGTGGTCTTGTGGTGGGTTTTACCGTGGCAATGGCGGGTCTGGTGCTCTCCGGCTGTGGCACCCGCATGAACAAGGCTCCTGTGGAAGATCGGGGCACCTCTTCGTCAACTTCCGCTCCCGCCCCCGCAGCCCAGCCCGGCGTGGTGGTGGCCACCCCCATCAAGCCGCTGCCAGGCGCAGAAAACGCTGGCAAGCCTGGTTACTACACGGTCAAGCCTGGGGATACCCTGATTCGCATTGGCCTGGAGTCCGGGCAAAGCTGGAAAGACATTGCCCGCTGGAACAATCTGGAGAATGCCAACCTGATCGAAGTCGGTCAGGTGCTGCGTGTACTGCCACCTTCTGCAGCCCCGGCGGCTGTGGCGGCTTCCGAAAATGGCGTGGTGACACGCCCGGTCACGTCTTCTTCCGTCGCTCCTGCCAGCACGCCGGCTGCTGCGCCTGCATCGGCCGCCAGCGGCGCCAAGCCCGCAGCCCCCGCTGCATCGGGCACAGTGGTGGCGGTAGCACCCGCCACTCCAGCACCTGCGGCAGCTCCAGCAGGCGAGGACGAACTGGCATTCATCTGGCCTGCGTCGGGTTCGCTGATTGCAGGCTTTGACGAAGCGCGCAACAAGGGCTTTGACATTGCCGGCAAGGCGGGCGACCCTGTGCTGGCGGCGGCGGATGGCCGTGTGGTGTATGCAGGTGCAGGCCTGCGCGGCTACGGCAATCTGATCATCCTGAAGCACAACAACACCTTCCTGACCGCCTACGCGCACAACCAAACACTGCTGGTCAAGGAAGACCAGGCGGTGCGCAAGGGCCAGAAGATCGCTGAGATGGGCAACACCGACGCCGACCGCGTCAAGCTGCACTTTGAAATCCGCCGGCAGGGCAAGCCGGTCGATCCCACGCGCTATCTGCCCTCCCGTTGAGCCCGATGGCGGATCAGTCGCCGGGCGGTGGTCCGGACGCTCCCGAGACGACTGGGCAGGAGGGCGACTCCCTCCTGTTGGCCGATGAGTCGGAAGCCCTGACCGACGCGGACAGTGAGCTGCGTGCCTTGCAGATGGGCCCCGGCCAGCACGCTGAGCGGCTGGACCGCGCGCTGGTGGAACTCGTTCCTGAGTTCTCTCGCAGCTATCTGCAGCAGTTGCTGGCCCAGGGGTTGGTCAGCCTGAATGGCAGGCCCGCTCTCAAAGCGGCCGCGCGGGTCAAGGCCGGCGACCAGGTGGTGCTGGAAATGCGGCCCACGCTCCAGAGCCAGGCCTTCCGGCCCGAGCCCATGGCGATTGATGTGGTGTACGAAGACGAGCACCTGCTGGTGGTGAACAAGCCCGCAGGTTTGGTAGTGCACCCTGCGCCTGGCAACTGGAGTGGCACGCTGCTCAATGGACTGCTGGCCCGCGACGACAAAGCCTTGCGGGTCCCCCGTGCGGGCATCGTGCATCGTCTGGACAAGGACACCAGCGGCCTCATGGTGGTGGCCCGGGACCGCGCGTGCATGGACGCCCTGGTGGCGTTGATTGCCGAGCGCAAGGTCAAACGCCAGTACGTGGCCATGGCACATGGCGCCTGGACGGGAGCCCCAACCCGCTCGGTAGACGCACCCATTGGGCGAGACCCTCGTAATCGTCTGCGCATGGCGGTGGTGGACTTGGCGGTACACCCGGGCAAAACCGCTCGGACGGATTTCCTGTGTCTTGAAGGCGGTGAACGAGGGTGCTGGGTGCAATGCACCTTGCACACCGGGCGCACGCACCAGATCCGTGTGCATATGGCGTCTTTGCGTCATCCCTTGGTGGGCGATGCCCTGTATGGCGGTGCGCCCGTCGGAGCCTTGCAACGCCAGGCCCTGCACGCCTACCGTTTGGCTTTCTCGCATCCTGTGACAGGGGAGCCTCTGGAGTTGCGTGCCCCCGTACCCGACGATATGCGCCAGGCGCTGTCAGAATGGGGTCTCGGCTACAATGCGCCCTGAATGGCCGTGACGGCCCCAGCCCGCAGCCGGAATCCCGCCGGGCTCTACCAACGCACCAGCGCCATTGCGCGGTGCACCAATGATTGCCCCTGCTGTTGATGTGACACCCGTTGCAACGCGTGGCACTTTTCCAGGAATCGCTGAACCATGAACACGGTGGATGCCAAGAGGGTCCTCGAAACTGCGCTGATCTGCGCGCAGCAACCCGTGCCTGTGCGCGAGCTGCGGGTGCTGTTCAATGATGCGCTGGGGTCCGACACCCTCAAGGTGCTGCTGCAGGAATTGCAGCTTGATTGGGCGCAGCGGGGCGTAGAGCTGGTGCAGGTAGCGACGGGGTGGCGATTTCAGAGTCGCCCCGAAATGCGGGAATATCTGGACCGGCTGCACCCCGAAAAGCCGCCACGCTATACCCGTGCCACCATGGAAACCCTGGCCATCATTGCCTACCGGCAACCGGTCACGCGCGGGGATATCGAAGACATTCGCGGTGTGACGGTCAACAGCCTGATCATCAAGCAGTTGGAAGATCGGGGTTGGGTGGAGGTCATCGGCCACCGCGAAACGGTGGGGCGTCCGGCGCTGTTTGCCACCACCCGTCAGTTTCTGGACGATATGGGCTTGCAGTCCCTGGACCAACTGCCGGTGCTCGACGACCCGACCGGCAACGCCAATGTGCTGGAAGCCATGGCTGCTGTGACCCAGGAAGCCATGGATGTCGAACCCGATCTGCTGGCGGCTTTGCCCCAAGATGCTGGTTTGCAGCCGTCTGTGGAGGTTGCCGAGGTGGTGCCGGATGCGGGCGATGTCCGGCCCGTGGATGATTTTTTTCAGGATGTGGAGACGGATCTCCATGACGATGATGTGGATGCCCCGGGTGGTATCCAGGGAAATACTTGATGAACGACTCGACTTCCGAAAAGCCGGCAGATCTGCCCGGGTTGAATGCCGCAGACGCGGAGCCCGTTGCCAAGAAGCCGGCCGCCAAGCGGGCTCCCCGCAAAAAGGCGGTGGCTGCCCCTGCTGAGGTGGCGGCGCCTGAGGCAGTGACTGCTGCGCAGGTGGGTGCACCAGAACCTGTGGTCGAAGCCCCCGCGCCTGAAGCAGCAACGGTGGAGGCGCCGGCAGTCGCTTCGGAGTCGCCCGCTGCGGATGCGACAGCGGTCGTGGGTGATGGCAGTTCGGAGCAACGGGAGCGTGGTCCTCGGGGGGAGCGCCGCGAGCGGCCCCCTCGCTCTGAAGGTGCGGGGCGCGACAAGCGCAAGGCCGCGCCCGTAGTGGAGGGCTACCAGTTCGAAGACGTGGTGTCCGGTCGTTTTGACGAAGAGGATGCGTCTGCGGATGCGGTACCGCCGAAGCGGGTGCTGCTGCCGCAGGTTGAAACCCCCAAATTGCACAAGGTGTTGGCACAGGCGGGTCTGGGTTCGCGCCTTGAAATGGAGCAGCTGATCCTGGAGGGACGGATCTCGGTCAATAACGAGCCTGCCCACATTGGTCAGCGCATCCAGTTTGGCGATCAGGTCAAGGTCAATGGCAAGCCGATCCGTTATCGCATCGAGCCACCTCCAGCGCGCGTGATTGCGTATCACAAGCCGGTTGGCGAGGTTGTGACCCATGACGACCCTCAAAACCGACCCACCGTGTTCCGTAAGCTGCCTCGGCTCATGCAGGGCAAGTGGCAATCGGTCGGGCGTCTGGATCTGAACACCGAGGGCCTTTTGCTGTTTACCAGCTCGGGCGAGTTGGCCAACAAGCTGATGCACCCCCGTTTCGGGCTGGAGCGTGAGTACGCCGTTCGGGTGCTGGGCGCTCTGAGCAACGAGGAAAAACAAAAGCTGCTGGATGGTGTGCGCCTGGATGACGGCATGGCGTCTTTCGGTTCCATCGAAGACGGTGGGGGTGAAGGGTCCAACTGCTGGTACCGGGTCACCATCTCCGAAGGCCGCAACCGTGAAGTGCGTCGCATGCTGGAATCGGTGGGTCATGCGGTCAGCCGCCTGATCCGCATTCGCTATGGAGCCATGGTGCTTCCGCGCGGTCTCAAGCGCGGAGCCTGGCTGGAACTCGATGAGAGTGATATCCGCGCCTTGGTGCAGGCCGCGGGCGCTGGCCGCCCCGAGTCGGTGGAGGGGCGTCCGGAAGGTGCGGCTGGTGGTGCGCGCAATGGCAGGTCGCGCAACCGTGGTCGTGGCGGCCCACGAGGTGACGGTTCGCGCCGCGACATGCCACCATCAGCGGCCCCTGGCGGCCCCCGTGGTCAGAAGCCGCGCCGTGACGGTGGTCAGGGTCCGGCTCGTGGCAACAATGCGGCAGGCGGAGATCGCCAGCGGGGAGGCGCAGCCCAGCCTGATCCGATGAAGACCTCGGTGGGTTACATCGGTATGGACAGCCTTTCACGGCACCGCCAGGACAAACGCCGCCCGGGTGGTGGTGGCCCTCGGCGTGGTGGAGGCGGGCGATGAGCGTCACTCTCGTCACACTCCCCGGTTAGAATCGAGGGCTTTGTCCGGTGGACAAACGAATCACAGCAACAAAGGAAATCAACATGGCAATCGAACGCACCCTCTCCATCATCAAGCCTGACGCAGTCGCCAAGAACGTCATCGGCCAGATCTACGCCCGTTTTGAAGCCGCTGGCCTCAAGATCGTGGCGGCCCGCATGGCCCACCTGTCGCGCCTGGAAGCCGAACAGTTCTACGCAGTGCACAAAGAGCGTCCTTTCTTCAAGGACCTGGTGGACTTCATGATCTCCGGCCCCGTGATGATCCAGGCTCTGGAAGGCGAGAACGCCATCCTGAAGAACCGTGAACTCATGGGCGCAACGGACCCCAAGAAGGCTGAAGCCGGCACCATTCGCGCAGACTTCGCAGACAGCATCGATGCCAACGCAGTGCACGGCTCCGACGCCGCTGAAACCGCACAAGCCGAAGTGGCATTTTTCTTCCCCGGCCTGAACATCTACTCGCGCTGAGATGTTGACACTCCCCATGTCCGCACCCGCCTCGGTGGGAATTCCGTGCCATGGGGGTAGCTGTGCCTGGTCTACGGTGGATTCGGCACCATGAGTACGAATCTGCTGGAATTCGATCTGGACGGCTTGGCCGCGTTTTGTGAGCGGCTGGGGGAAAAGCGCTTTCGCGCCACCCAGCTGTTCCGCTGGATTCACCAGCGCGGGGCCAGTGATTTTGACGCCATGAGTGACTTGGCCAAAGCCTTGCGCGACAAGCTCAAAGGCTGTGCGCGGGTCGAGGCGCTTCCTGTTATCTCTGAGCACGTGTCTTCCGATGGCACGGTCAAGTGGCTGTTTGATGTCGGTGATGGCAACGCGGTGGAAGCCGTGTTCATTCCCGAGGATGATCGCGGGACGCTCTGTGTGTCATCCCAAGCAGGCTGCGCCGTCGGTTGCCGCTTCTGCTCGACGGGTCATCAGGGTTTCAGTCGCAATCTGACGACGGGTGAGATCGTTGCCCAGCTGTGGTTTGCCGAGCATTCCCTGCGCAAGCGCCTGCAGACCGAGGAGCGTGTGATCTCCAACGTGGTCATGATGGGAATGGGGGAGCCTCTGCAGAACTATTCGGCACTGGTCCCTGCGCTCAAGGTCATGCTGGATGACCACGGCTATGGCTTGTCACGCCGCCGTGTGACGGTATCCACATCGGGCGTTGTCCCCATGATGGACCGTCTTTCGCAAGATTGCCCTGTGGCGCTGGCTGTTTCACTGCATGCGCCCAACGACCCATTGCGCGACAACTTGGTGCCGCTCAATCGCAAGTATCCGATCAGCGAGTTGCTGGATGCTTGTAACCGCTACTTGCAGCATGCGCCCCGTGATTTCATCACCTTCGAATACTGCATGCTCGATGGCGTCAACGACCAGGTGGAGCACGCGCGCCAACTGATCGAGTTGGTCAAGCGCACCGGTATTCGCTGTAAGTTCAATCTGATTCCTTTTAATCCGTTTCCTGCATCAGGGCTGTTGCGGTCTCCGCACAATCAGGTGCAAGCCTTTGCAAAGATGCTGAGTGACGCGGGCATCATCACCACCGTGCGCAAGACGCGAGGGGATGACATCGACGCGGCATGCGGTCAATTGGCGGGGGACGTCAAAGATCGCACCCGCGCCGCAGAGCGCATGGCAAAGCAGCGCACAATCGTGCTCAAACCGGTGACTTGATCAGGCTAGCTGGCAAACTTCAAGGAGGCTCTACATGGCGGGAATGGTTGGACGCTGGCGGCAGATTGGCCGCTGGACACTCACGGCATGCAGTGCGGTGGTTTGCATTTGGGCGCTTCAGGGGTGTGCAACCAACACTTCTTCGCCTGGAGTCAGCGACGCCGATGCCGGTCTGGTAACACCGTCCGATGAGCCAGAGTCGCGGCGCCGCGCGCGCATTCGGCTGGAGTTGGCTTCCAACTATTTCGAACTGGGGCAGACAGCGGTGGCTTTGGATGAGGTCAAGCAGTCTCTGTCCGCAGATCCTTCTTACGCGGATGCTTTCAACCTGCGTGGTCTGATTTACATGCGGTTGAATGACTATCCGCAGGCGGAAGACAGTTTTCGCCGCGCTTTGTCGCTGCGCGCAAACGACGCCAACATACTGCACAACTATGGCTGGCTGATGTGCCAGCAGCAAAAGTATGCAGAGGCTGACTCGTATTTTTCGCGTGCCATAGCAAACCCCGCTTATGCAGCGCGTGGCAAAACCTGGATGGCGCGTGGCCTGTGCCAGTCCGGAGCAGGACAGTTTCCTGAAGCGGAACAGTCTCTTCTGAAGGCTTATGAATTTGATGCGGCGAACCCGGTGGTCGGTTACCACCTGGCTGCTCTTTTGTTGCGTCGCAATGAGCTTTCGCGCGCGCAGTTTTACATCCGGCGGCTCAACAACAGTGATTTTGCAAACTCCGAATCTTTGTGGTTGGGCATCAAGGTGGAGCGGGCTTTGGGCGACGTCGTGGCAATGAGGCAACTGGCGGCTCAGTTGCGCAAGCGTTTCCCGGATTCCCGGGAGTTGAGTGCATACGAACGCGGGGCTTTCAATGAGTGAGGTGGTGGAGAGTGGAATGACGGCGGGCGGTTTGCTCAAGGAAGCCCGGCAGGCGGCCGGCATGCACATCGCGGCCTTGGCTGTGGCGCTGAAGGTGCCCGTGAGCAAATTGGAGGCGCTGGAGGCAGACAACTACGCGGTGTTGCCTGATACCGTCTTTGTGCGTGCCCTGGCGTCGAGTGTGTGTCGCACCCTCAAGATAGACGCGGCGCCGATTCTGTCGTTGTTGCCCCAGAGTCAGAGCCCCCGGTTGTCTGTGGACAGCGCCGGTATCAATGCGCCTGTGAAGGGAAGTGCTGGCAAGTCGTCCGCATCTTCTTCCGCATCGTTTGCGGGCTCGGGTTCTGGCTCGCGCTCCATGGTCTTGGTGGTCCTCGCACTTCTGGTGGGGGCGGTCGTCCTGTTTTATGTCCCGCGGCATTCTGCCCCTAGTGATACTGCCGATCCCGCGCCGGTAGCGGTGCCAGATGCTTTGCCCGCCAACACTTCCGAGCCTGCGGCTCCTGTATTGGCAGCGCCATCGGCGACAGAGCGCCCCGCTGATTCATCTGTTTCAGCGGCGCCCGCCGCTGCGGTGGCAGCTTCATCGCCCGTGCCCGCTACCCCTTCCGTTGCAGTACCTCCTGCGCCTCCTGCAGCGGCCAGTGGCGCGACGACGAGTAACGTATCTGCTGCTGATGGCGCGGCAGATGCCGCCGCCGGCCCGCTTGTATTGCGTGCGCGCAGCGCGTCGTGGGTGCAGGTCCGCGATGCCAATGGAGCCCTGGCGCTGCAACGCAACCTGGCGGCCGGAGAGACGGTGTCGGTATCAGCACCCACACCTTTGGCAGTGATCGTGGGACGCGCGGATGCCACTGAGGTGACTGTGCGTGGAAAGCCGTTTGATCTGACGGCTGTTGCCCGTGAAAACGTAGCGCGTTTTGAGGTGAAGTAGTGCAAAACTCCCCGCTTGATTTTGGGCCGATAGCTATTGCCTCTCCCTTGCCGCGGCGCTCGCGTCAGGCCAAGGTTGTCTGGGGTTCACGTGTGGTGACGGTGGGCGGGGACGCCCCCGTGCGCGTGCAGTCCATGACCAACACCGATACCGTCGATGCCATCGGAACGGCCATTCAGGTCAAGGAACTCGCCCAGGCGGGTTCGGAGTTTGTCCGCATCACGGTCAATACCCCCGAGGCGGCTGCGGCGGTGCCCTACATCCGCGAACAGCTGGACCGCATGGGTGAAAGTGTTCCGTTGGTTGGTGATTTCCACTACAACGGCCACCGCCTGCTCACCGAGTTTCCCGACTGTGCCCAGGCCTTGTCCAAGTATCGGATCAACCCTGGCAATGTGGGCAAGGGGGACAAGCGCGACAAGCAGTTTGGCCAGATGATCGAAGCAGCCATGCGATGGAACAAGGCTGTGCGCATTGGTGTCAACTGGGGCAGTCTCGACCAGGAACTGTTGGCCGAGCTGATGGATACGAACAGCCGTCGCAGTATCCCCTGGGAGGCTCGTCAGGTCATGTACGAGGCCCTCATCACATCGGCCATTGAATCTGCGCGTCGTGCAGAGGCCATGGGGATGGATGGCAACCAGATCATCTTGTCGTGCAAGGTCAGCGGAGTGCAGGATCTGATTTCGGTGTACCGCGAGTTGGCGCGCCGTTGCGACTACGCTTTGCACCTGGGCCTGACCGAAGCGGGTATGGGTACCAAGGGAACGGTCGCTTCGGCGGCCGCTTTGTCCGTGCTGCTGCAAGAGGGTATTGGCGACACGATTCGTGTGTCGTTGACACCCCAACCCGGTGAGGCGCGTACCCAGGAAGTGGTTGTGGCATCCGAAATCTTGCAGGCCTTGGGGATGCGGGTTTTTGTGCCCAGCGTCACGGCTTGTCCTGGATGTGGCCGTACCACCAGCACCACTTTTCAGGACCTTGCCAAGCAGATTGACGATTTCCTGCGCGCACAAATGCCTGTGTGGCGTGTGCGATATCCGGGCGTGGAGACGTTGCGGGTGGCGGTCATGGGTTGCATCGTCAACGGCCCGGGTGAAAGCAAGCACGCGGACATCGGTATCAGCCTTCCAGGCACGGGAGAGGCGCCAGCCGCCCCGGTCTTTATCGACGGGGAAAAGGCAGTGACTCTGCGCGGCGACGACATTGCCAATGAGTTTCATCGCATCGTCGAGCAGTACATCGAAAAGCGTTTTGGCGCTGGAGTTGCTGCTGCTTGAATGATGGCGCTGCCATGGCCTGTCCTGGAATGTATTCAGGGGCAGGGCCACAGCAGTTTTTGTCAATTTCTGCAAGACATAGAAAAGAAGCGCTGTGAGCAACGAAAAAAGCACCCTCCCGCCCAAGCCGGAGAAGCTGGTGGCGGTGAAGGGCATGAATGACATCCTGCCGCCAGAATCCGCCCGCTGGGAATGGTTGGAGGCCAAGGTGCGCGACCTGATGGCGCGCTATGCCTACCGCAATATTCGGACTCCGATTGTCGAACCCACTCCGCTGTTCGTGCGGGGACTGGGCGAGGTCACCGATATTGTGGAGAAGGAGATGTACTCGTTTGAGGATCGCCTCAACGGAGAGCAGCTCACCCTTCGCCCCGAAGCGACGGCCGGTGTGGTGCGTGCCGTCGCGGAGCACTCCATGTTGTACGACGGGGGCAAGCGGCTGTATTACATGGGGCCTATGTTTCGTCATGAGCGCCCTCAGCGTGGACGCTACCGCCAGTTTCACCAGATCGGCGCCGAGGCACTGGGTTTTCCCGGCGCCGAGGTGGACGCAGAACTGATTCTGCTGGCGAGCGCACTGTGGCGCGATCTGGGCCTGCAGAATGTGCGCCTCGAACTCAACAGCTTGGGGCAGCCAGACGAACGCAAGGCGCACCGGGCAGCATTGATTGCGTATCTGGAAAAGCATATCGATCTTCTGGACGCAGAAGCACGTCGACGGCTGCACAGCAATCCGCTACGCATCCTGGATACCAAGAATCCAGCAATGCAGTCAGTGGTGGAGGCCGCTCCCCGGTTGATTGACTTCCTGGGCGAAGAGTCTTTGGCCCACTTCAATGCGGTCAAGGCCATTCTCGACGCCAACGGCGTGGCCTGGGCGGTGAACCCCCGCCTGGTGCGCGGCATGGACTATTACAACCTCACCGTGTTTGAGTTTGTGACTGATCAGTTGGGCTCGCAGGGCACGATCTGTGGTGGAGGTCGCTACGACTATTTGATCGAGCAGATCGGCGGCAAGGCCGCACCCGCAGTGGGTTGGGCGCTGGGGGTGGAGCGCGTTCTGGAGTTGCTCAAGGAGCAGCAAAGTGCACCCCCCTCTTTGGCTCCTGATGTTTATGCCATTGTTCCCTCGACGGCCGTGTTGCCCCGGGCGGTGACCACCGCCGAGCAATTGCGTCGACACGGTATTCGCGTCCAAATGCATGCGGCGCCTTCATTGGATGGCATGGGCAGTATGAAGTCGCAGTTCAAGAAAGCTGATGCCAGTGGCGCCGCGTACGCCCTGGTGTTTGGCGATGATGAGCTGTCTCGTGGCATGGTGACCGTCAAAGCCCTGCGAGATGGCGCAGGCGAGCAGACAGAGCGCCCGCTGGAATCGGTTGCCCAATGGGCGGCCACCCTACAATCCACCCGCTAAACCAATCACATTCCATGGCAAATCATCTCGACCTTGAAGAACAAGAGCAGTTAGACCAGCTCAAACATTTTTGGAATACCTGGGGCACTTTGATCAGCTCTGTGGTCATGGTCGTTGCGGGCGGAGCGGCAGCATGGAACGGTTACCAGTACTGGCAAACCCGTCAGGCCACGCAGGCCGCCGCTTTGTTTGATGCTGTGGATGTGGCAGCACGGTCTGCAGACAAGGCCCGCATGGAGCAGGCTTTTGCGGATTTGAAGGCCAAATATGCAGGGACCGTGCAGGCTGGGCAAGCGGGTCTGACGCTTGCCAAGGCCATGCAAGGGGCTGGCAACGCAGATGGTGCCAAAGAAGCGCTCGCCTGGGTCGCAGAGCAATCTTCTGACGAAGGTCTCAAGGCTTTGGCCAAACTGCGGCTGGCAGGTGTGCTGATGGATCAGAAGAATTACGACGAAGCTCTTAAGCAACTGTCTGGCAGCTTTCCACCCGAGTTCTCGTCGGTTGTGGCAGATCGCAAAGGTGATGTGCTGGCACTCCAGGAAAAGCGCCCTGAAGCGATTGCCGAATACACCAAGGCATACACAGGGTTCGAAGACAGTGTGGAATACCGCCGCCTCGTGGAAATCAAGCTCAACGCGCTGGGGGTTACGCTGCAAGGTGTGACTGTGGCCGCTGCGGCAACCGCAACCCCTGCAGATTCCAAATAACCATGACATCGCCTATCAACACAAGGTCTGGGCACCTGTTTTTCGTGCAGGGGCTGTTGGCGGCATTGGTGGCCGCCACGTTGGCTGGTTGCTCTTTGTGGAGTGCCGACAAGGCAAAGCCGGTGCCTGCGGACCTTGGCGCCAATGTGGCTGTCCTGGGGGTGAGGCAGGCGTGGACGGCGCGCGTCGGTAGCGTGGCGGGCTTGCCTCTTGAGCCCCATGTTGCTGGAAATGTCGTGACGGTGGCGTCCGCGGATGGTGCTGTGGCAGCCTTGGATGCGCGCACGGGGGGAGACATCTGGCGTGTGGCGCTGGCCGAGCCCTTATCAGCAGCTGTGGGCAGTGACGGCAAATTTGCGGCGGTGGTATC
The DNA here is from genome assembly GCF_057809085.1 of Acidovorax sp. FG48. Lineage (NCBI taxonomy): Bacteria > Pseudomonadati > Pseudomonadota > Betaproteobacteria > Burkholderiales > Comamonadaceae > Acidovorax > Acidovorax sp. FG48. Next base: position 339,453 of record NZ_JBMDJH010000005.1, read on the forward strand.
GCGCAACAACGCACTCATCGTGATGGATGGTGGCCGTGAGCGTTGGCGTGAGACGCTTGCCGCACAGGTCTTCACTCCCCCCTTGGTCGCAGGCGGTCGTGTGTTTGTGCTGTCTGCAGATCGATCAGTGTCTGCCTTCGATCTTGCCACGGGCCGTCGTCTGTGGGCGCAGCAGCGCCCAGGAGAACCGTTGATACTGCGTCAAGCTGGCGTATTGCTTGCGGTAGGCGACACCCTGGTGGTGGGCTTGTCGGGTCGCTTGGTCGGATTGAATCCTGACAACGGCAGTGTGAGGTGGGAAGCGCCCATCGCCAGCCCGCGTGGCACGAACGATGTGGAGCGCTTGGTGGAATTGGTGGGGCGCACCAGCCGTGTGGGTGAAACCGTGTGCGCTCGGTCTTTCCAGGCCGCTGTCGGCTGTGTGAACACGGCCCGGGGCACGACGCTCTGGACGCAGCCCGCCAGCGGGTCCGAAGGCATTCATGGCGATGCGGACACCATTTTTGGTTCGGAAAGCAATGGGACGCTTGTCGCTTGGGGCCGTGCGGATGGCTCGCGCCTGTGGAGTATCGACCGACTCAAGTACCGCAAACTCACGGCACCGCTGCTTTTGGGGCGCTCGGTTGTCGTCGGTGACGATGCTGGTTTGGTGCATCTGCTGTCTCGCACCGATGGCTCCCCCCTGAACCGACTGGCAACAGATGGTTCAGCCATCGCGGCTGCCCCGGTGGTGGCGGCAGATACGCTGGTGGTGGTTACCCGCAACGGCGGTATATACGGATTCCGTCCAGATTGATCGGTCTTATTCAATGAAGCCAGTAATCGCCCTCGTGGGGCGTCCGAATGTCGGTAAGTCCACGCTTTTCAATCGCCTGACCAAGTCGCGAGACGCCATCGTCGCCGACTTTGCGGGACTTACGCGTGACCGACACTACGGGAACGGCAAGCAAGGAAAACACGAGTACATCGTCATCGATACGGGGGGCTTTGAGCCCGACGCCTCCAGCGGCATCTATCGCGAGATGGCCAAGCAAACCCAGCAGGCGGTCGCCGAAGCGGACGTGGTGATTTTTGTGGTGGATGCCCGTGCGGGTGTCTCGGCGCAAGACCACGACATTGCCAACTACTTGCGTCGCTTGGGCAAGCCCTGCGTGCTTGTCGCGAACAAAGCAGAGGGCATGCTCCAGGGCGTCCAACTGGCGGAGTTTTACGAGCTGGGGCTGGGCGAGGTTTATCCCGTGTCCGCGGCCCACGGGCAAGGCATACGCAGTTTGGTGGACATTGCACTGGAGCCGCTCAATTTGCCCGAGCCAGACGATTCGGATGCGACGCTGGACAAGGGCGTGATCAAGCTCGCCGTGGCGGGACGTCCTAATGTGGGCAAGTCCACCCTCATCAACACATGGCTTGGTGAAGAGCGACTGGTGGCATTTGACATGCCGGGTACGACCCGCGATGCCATCACTGTACCTTTCGAGCGCAACGGTCAGCGGTTTGAATTGGTGGATACCGCAGGATTGCGCCGCAAGGGTAAGGTGTTCGAGGCCATCGAGAAATTCTCGGTGGTGAAAACGCTCCAGGCCATCGAGTCTGCGCACGTGGTACTGCTGCTGCTCGATGCAACCCAGGGCGTGACAGACCAGGATGCCCATATCGCGGGTTACATCCTGGAGAGCGGTCGTGCCGTGGTTCTCGCGGTGAACAAATGGGATGCCGTGGATGACTACCAGCGTCAGCTTTTAGAGCGCTCCATTGAGACGCGACTCGCGTTTCTGAAGTTTGCTTCTTTGCACTTCATCTCGGCGAAGAAGCGTCAGGGGCTGGGCCCTCTTTGGACGTCGATTGCCCAGGCCCACCGGGCTGCCACCTGCAAAATGTCCACGCCAGTGCTCACCCGCCTGTTGCTGGAGGCCGTTCAGTTCCAGAGCCCCAAGCGGGCCGGGATGTTCCGGCCCAAAATGCGATATGCGCACCAGGGGGGCATGAACCCGCCTGTGATCGTGATCCATGGCAACTCCCTGGAGCACGTAACGGATGCCTACAAGCGATTCCTGGAAGGGCGCTTCCGCAAGGAGTTCGATCTTGTCGGGACTCCACTGCGCATTGAGATGAAAACCTCTCACAACCCATTTGTGGACAAAGACGAGGCCTGATTGCAAAGGCTCCTTAGTCGAGGGGCCATGCATGCTGAAGCTGGGGTATGCGTCTGGCTGTGGTAAGGTGATGGTTTACAACAACACTTGAACACGGAGAATATCGTGAGCAATAAAGGCCAGCTTTTGCAAGACCCCTTCCTCAACGCATTGCGTCGGGAGCATGTTCCAGTGTCCATTTATTTGGTTAACGGGATCAAGCTGCAGGGGCAAATCGAGTCTTTCGATCAGTACGTGGTGTTGCTGCGCAATACAGTGACGCAGATGGTCTACAAGCACGCGATTTCTACGATCGTCCCAGGTCGAGCCGTCAATTTTTCTACTTCAGAAACCCCTGATGCCGACAGCAGCAACTCTTGAGTTGTTGCCAAGTGGCGGAACTCGCTTTTTGAGCGAGGCAAAGCGAAAAGAGGGTGGTGGGCTTTGAGTTCGGCTTCCGCATCCTCGTCCACCATGACTCCGGTGTTGCTGGTGGGGGTGGATTTCGGCCTCCCCCATTTCGATGCTGAGTTGGAAGAATTGGGGCTGCTTGCTCAGACCGCCGGCATGCAGCCTGTCGCGCGCATCACGTGCAAGCGCAAAGCACCAGATGCAGCGCTGTTCATTGGCAGTGGCAAAGCGGATGAAATTCGCACTTTGGCTCACATGCATGGAGCGGTCGAGGTGCTGTTTGACCAGTCTCTCAGCCCTGCGCAGCAGCGGAACCTGGAGCGCCATATTGAACTGCCAGTGAATGACCGCACTCTGCTCATTCTGGAAATCTTTGCACAACGGGCGCGCAGCCATGAGGGCAAGCTTCAGGTGGAGCTTGCCAAGCTGCAGTACGTGAGTACGCGCCTGGTGCGTCGCTGGTCTCACCTGGAGCGCCAAACCGGCGGTATCGGTGCCCGTGGTGGCCCTGGTGAAAAGCAGATCGAACTGGATCGGCGCATGATTGGCGATGCGATCAAGCGCACCAGAGAGCGCTTGGTCAAGGTCAAACGCCAGCGGTCTACACAGCGGCGTCAGCGTGAAAGACGCGACACCTTCAATATTTCACTCGTTGGATATACCAACGCGGGCAAATCAACCCTTTTCAATGCTTTGGTGAAGGCCAGGGCGTACGCAGCGGATCAACTTTTCGCCACGCTGGACACCACGACGCGGCAGTTGTACCTCGCAGATGCGGCACGATCCGTTTCGTTGTCCGACACGGTGGGCTTCATTCGGGATCTTCCCCATGGGCTGGTCGATGCGTTCCAGGCCACGCTGCAGGAGGCGGTCGACGCCGATTTGCTGCTTCACGTGGTGGACGCTTCCAACCCGGATTTTCCGGAGCAGATGGCGCAGGTGGAGCGGGTGTTGCAGGAAATTGGTGCCTCGGACATCCCTCAGATACTGGTCTTCAACAAGCTTGATGCTTTGCCTGAAGAACGACGTCCGCCTGTGTTGGTGGACCAATACGAAGTGGGAGGGCAGTTGTTGCCTCGACTGTTTGTCAGTGCTCGATCTGGCGAGGGGCTGGATGAGCTGCGCCGTGCCTTGGCGGCCAGGTTGATGGCTGCGCAGGAGGTTCTGGATATGACCCCAGCAGACACCCTTGAATTACCGGATGCTTTGTCCTGATTGGGCACAATGCACCATCGGATGATGCCATCAGAGAACCAGAGATTTTGCGCATGAATTTTCATAATCGCACCCTACGTTGGGCTTCATTGCCAGGCCGTATTCGGGGCATGTTCAATCTGAACGATCCACGTTGGGGTCGCGGTGATGACAAGTCCGAAGACGGCGGTGTGCGTCCTGAGGATCGGCCTGCAGCGCCACCTGGCGGCCCAAGGGGCGGCGAGCAACGGCCGGGCAACGGCCAGCAGCCACCGGATCTTGATGAGCTCTGGCGTGATCTCAATCGCAAGCTTGGTAGCCTGTTTGGCGGGAAAAACGGCTCGGGTCGCGGTCCCGGTGGAGGGGCTGGTGGCGGCTTTCAGCCAGATATGAAAAGCGCAGGTGTCGGTGTCGGTCTGATTGCCGGTATCGCGTTTGTGATCTGGATGGGCACCGGCTTCTTTATCGTGCAGGAAGGTCAGCAGGCCGTCATTACCCAGTTCGGAAAGTACAAGAGCACCGTGGGCGCGGGTTTCAATTGGCGCCTGCCTTATCCGATTGAGCGCCATGAACTTGTTTTTGTGACGCAGATCCGCTCTGCCGATGTGGGACGTGACACGGTCATCAAAAGCACCGGCTTGAGAGAGTCCGCGATGCTGACTGAAGACGAGAACATCGTCGAGATCAAGTTTGCCGTTCAGTATCGTTTGAGCGATGCCCGGGCTTGGTTGTTTGAAAGCAAGAACCCTTCGGACGCCGTGGTCCAGGCCGCTGAAACGGCTGTTCGTGAGGTGGTGGGCAAGATGCGCATGGACACGGCGCTGGCGGAGGAGCGTGACCAGATAGCGCCGCGCGTTCGCACCCTCATGCAGACGATCCTGGACCGGTACAAGGTCGGTGTCGAGGTGGTCGGCATCAATTTGCAGCAGGGCGGGGTGCGGCCGCCTGAGCAGGTCCAGTCATCATTTGATGATGTACTCAAAGCAGGGCAGGAGCGCGAGCGCGCCAAGAACGAAGCCCAGGCTTATGCGAACGACGTGATCCCGCGTGCTGTGGGCTCTGCGTCACGTCTGAATGAAGAGGCGGCGGCTTACAAGGCAAGGATTGTTGCGCAGGCGCAGGGCGACGCACAGCGATTCGCGTCGATTCTGGCGGAGTACCAGAAAGCACCTCAAGTAACCCGGGATCGCATGTATCTGGAAACGATGCAGCAGATTTATGGCAACGTGACCAAGGTCCTGGTCGAGTCGCGTCAAGGTTCCAATTTGCTGTACTTGCCCCTGGACAAGATCATGCAAGGGGTTGCGAGCGGCTCGGTTGCGCTGGATGCGCCTGCCGGGACCAGTCCGTCTCCGGCGGTGTCGTCCCCGGCGACACCTGCACCCACCTTTTCGAATGATTCTCGGGCGCGCGATACCAGCCGTACCCGGGAACGTGAATCCCGCTAGGAGCAGTTCGTGAACAGAGTCGGTTTTATTGCATCTACTCTTCTGGTGGTGCTTGCTCTCATGAGCTCCATGCTTTTTGTGGTGGATCAGCGTCAGTTTGGCGTGCTGTATGCACTGGGTCAGATCAAGGAAGTGATCACGGAGCCAGGGCTCAATTTCAAGCTGCCTCCGCCGTTTCAGAACGTCACCTACATCGACAAGCGTCTGTTGACCCTGGACAGTACGGACACGGAGCCTATGCTGACGGCTGAAAAGCAGCGCGTGGTGATCGACTGGTATGTGCGCTGGCGCATTTCCGAGCCCACCGAGTACATCCGCAACGTGGGACTGGATGAGACGGCCGGCGCCATGCAGCTGAACCGGGTCGTGCGCAATGCTTTCCAGGAAGAAATCAACAAGCGCACCGTGAAGGAATTGCTCTCACTCAAGCGCGAAGCTTTGATGGCCGATGTCAAGCGCGAGGTGCTGGAGACTGTTCGTGGCTCTAAACCCTGGGGGGTGGATGTAGTGGACGTTCGTATCACCCGTGTGGACTACGTGGAAGCTATCACCGAGTCGGTATACCGGCGGATGGAGGCAGAACGTAAGCGTGTTGCCAATGAGTTGCGCTCTACAGGGGCTGCCGAGGGCGAAAAGATACGGGCCGACGCGGATCGCCAGCGAGAGATCACGATTGCCAACGCGTATCGGGATGCTCAAAAACTGAAGGGTGAGGGCGATGCCGAAGCCGCTCGCATCTATGCAGAGGCCTTTGGGAAGGATCCCCAATTCGCTCAGTTCTATCGAAGCCTGGAAGCCTACAAGGGCAGCTTCAACAAGAAAAGTGACGTGATGGTGCTGGACCCGTCGTCTTCAGATTTCTTCAAAGTCTTTCGTGGATCGGTCCCTGCGTCGGCGCCTGCGGCACCTCGCAAGTAAAAAAGCGCAATGGCCGTGAAAGGCGAATGATGTGGGACAGTCTTTGGACGGCCTTTGCCTTGGTGCTGGTGATTGAGGGCTTTTTGCCTTTTCTGTCCCCCCAGATCTGGAAACGCACGGTGGCCCAGATCGCGCAATTGCAAGATGGTCAGATACGTTTTTTTGCGTTGCTGGCCTTGGGCGCGGGCGTTCTGATGCTTTGTTTCTAACGGCTGTCACACTGTGCGGGCAGGAGATTCTTTGGGGAGTCTCGTCGCGTCCCGGTAGAATCGCGGTTTTAACAGCCTCCCCTTTTCTCCATGTCTGCTTGGGTCCTTCCGGATCACATTGCCGATGTCTTGCCGTCTGAAGCTCGGCACATCGAAGAATTGCGTCGCGGGCTGCTCGATACAGCCCGTTGTTATGGTTACGAGCTGGTCATGCCTCCGCTGTTGGAGCATCTAGAGTCTCTCCTCACCGGTACTGGGGAGGCGCTGGATCTGCAGACCTTCAAGCTGGTCGATCAGCTGTCTGGTCGCTCCATGGGTTTACGGGCCGATACCACGCCTCAGGTGGCTCGTATTGACGCGCATTTGCTTAATCGCAAAGGAGTGACGCGTCTCTGCTATTGCGGTCCCGTGTTGCACACCCGCCCCGACCGCCCCCATGCCACCCGGGAGCCTCTTCAATTTGGTGCCGAGATCTATGGGCATGCGGGGTTAGAGGCGGACCTCGAAGCGCTTCAGCTAGCCAGGGAGTGTCTGCGGGTTGCCAATGTGCGCAACACCACGGTGGACCTTGCGGATGTCCGTATCGTCCGCAACCTGTTGGTGGGTGTGAGCGTCAGCCCGCAATTGCTCAGCGGAATTCACTCGGCCTTGGCTGCCAAAGATGCGGGTGAGTTGTCGGTTCTGACGCGTGGCTTTCCGGTCGAATCTCGACAGGGCCTTCTCGCCCTGGTTCATTTGTACGGTGACTCTGCCGTCTTGGTGGAGGCAGAAAAAGCACTCAAGCACATTAATGGTATGCCTGAAGTGCTATCAAATTTGAAGTGGCTGGCCTCCCGCCTTGAAGGGGCGTCTGTCACTTTTGATTTGGCTGATTTGCGTGGGTACGCCTATTACAGCGGTGCGCGCTTTGCTATCTACGCCCCAGGCGCCAGCGATGCATTGGTGCGCGGCGGTCGATACGATGAGGTCGGTGCAGTCTTTGGTCGGAATCGCCCTGCGGCTGGATTCAGTCTGGATATTAAGCAAGTGGTTGGTGTCGTGCCGCCCCGTGCCTTGAAGGCTGCGATTCGTGCCCCTTGGGGTGAGGCTGCAGATGTGAATGCGGCTATTGCGGAGCTTCGGACTGCAGGTGAAACGGTCGTGTGTGTTTTGCCTGGGCACGAGAGCGAGGTGGATGAGTTCCACTGCGATCGTGAACTGGTTCAGGTTGCTGGCCGTTGGGTCGTGCAGGCTGTTTGAGCAATTGTCATTTGAATTGGGTTTGAGATGAAAGCAACCAAAGGTCGCAACGTAGTGGTGGTCGGTACCCAGTGGGGCGACGAAGGCAAAGGCAAGTTGGTCGATTGGCTGACGGAAAGCGCTCAAGGCGTAGTGCGCTTCCAGGGGGGGCACAACGCTGGCCACACATTGGTGATCAATGGCGTCAAGACGGCTCTGCATTTGATTCCAAGCGGCATCATGCGCCCAGGGGTCAAGTGCTACATCGGCAACGGCGTGGTTCTGTCCGCAGCAAAGTTGTTTGAAGAAATTGAAGGCCTGGAGAAAGCCGGTGTCGAGGTGCGTTCGCGCTTGCGGATCAGTGAGGCGTGCCCGCTGATTCTGCCCTTCCACGCTGCCATCGATGTGGCGCGCGAGGCAGCCAGGGAGCAGGGCGGGACAGAGAAGATCGGTACCACGGGTCGTGGCATCGGCCCGGCATATGAAGACAAGATCGCCCGTCGTGCACTGCGCGTACAGGATTTGAAGTACCCAGAGCGGTTTGCGGCCAAGTTGCGTGAATTGCTGGATCTGCACAACCACGTGCTGACCACGTACCTGGGGTCCGCAAAGTTCGTGTTTGGCGATGCGCTCAAGCCCTACATTCAGGATGGCAAGGTGCAGTTTGATGTCGTTTATGCCGAGGCCATGCGCCATGCAGAACTGCTCAGGCCCATGATGGCGGATGTGTCGCGCGAATTGAACGAGGCCAACCGGGCTGGCGCCAATCTGCTATTCGAGGGTGCCCAAGGCACGTTGCTGGATGTGGACCATGGCACATATCCGTATGTCACTTCCAGCAATTGTGTGGCTGGTAATGCAGCTGCGGGTTCTGGCGTGGGGCCTGGCATGCTGCATTACATCCTTGGCATCACCAAGGCGTATTGCACGCGTGTGGGCGGCGGTCCTTTCCCCACCGAGTTGGATTGGGAGGTCCCTGGTACCCCTGGTTATCACATGAGCACGGTGGGCGCCGAGAAGGGCGTGACAACAGGGCGCAGCCGCCGCTGCGGCTGGTTTGATGCTGCGTTGCTGAAGCGCAGTGCGCAGGTCAATGGACTCACTGGTCTGTGTATCACCAAGCTGGATGTACTGGACGGGCTGACCGAGCTGTTGCTATGCACTGGTTACGAACTCGATGGAGAGCGCATTGATCTGCTTCCCATGGGCGCTGAAGACATCGCCCGATGCACACCCATCTATGAAACGTTGCCGGGCTGGAGTGATTCCACGGTTGGAGTGACCGACTACGACAAGTTGCCCGCAAGCGCGCGCCGCTACCTCGAGCGTATCGAAGAAGTGACAGGCGTTCCGATCGACATGATCTCAACCAGTCCTGATCGCGACCATACGATCATGATGCGTCACCCTTATGTCGCCGTCTGATCGACAAACTTGTCTTGCTGATATCAACTAAACGCCCACTATCCAGGAGTCATCCATGTTGACCGAAGACGGAAAACATCTCTATGTCAGCTATGACGAGTACCACAGCCTCATCGAAAAACTGGCGCTGAAGGTACACCAGTCGGGTTGGGAATTCGACACGATTCTGTGCCTTGCTCGTGGTGGGCTGCGACCAGGTGACATCCTGAGCCGGATCTTTGACAAGCCACTGGCCATCATGTCAACGAGCTCCTATCGCGCAGAGGCTGGCACGGTGCAGGGGCATCTGGATATTGCGCGTTTCATCACAACGCCCAAGGGTGAAATTGCAGGGCGGGTGCTTTTGGTGGATGACTTGGCCGACTCTGGGCACACTCTGCATGCGGTGATCAACATGCTCAAGACCAACTACGCGCCCATCACAGAGCTGCGCAGCGCGGTGATCTGGACCAAGGGGCTGTCGACGTTTTCGCCGGACTATTCCGTCGAGTTCCTTCCGAGCAATCCCTGGATCCACCAGCCCTTCGAAGGTTACGACAGCCTGAATCCTGAGAAGCTCCTGGAAAAGTGGCGTGTTTGATTTTTTCTTGCAAGCTAGCCGAACCGTGCTATAGTCGAGGGCTTCGCTACTGAGACCTGAGTGCAAAAGTGTTCAGGCT
>NZ_JBMDJH010000050.1:0-1023 GCF_057809085.1 Acidovorax sp. FG48
ATACCCCTGGAACCCCTCGCACCCGTGCAGCCTCAGGAACGACAGCTGCCCCGTCGTCTCCACCCCCTCCGCCACCACCTCCAGGTCCAGGCTCTTGGCCAGCGCCAGGATGGTCCGCACAATCGCCGCGTCGTTCGGGTCCGTCAGCACGTCCCGCACGAAGCTCTGGTCGATCTTGACCTGGTCCAGCGGCAGGCGCTTGAGGTAGCTCAGGCTGGAGTACCCGGTGCCGAAGTCGTCCAGCGCAAAGCCCACGCCTTCGCTTTTGAGTTGCACCATGCGTGCGATGGTGTCTTCGATGTCGCCCAGCAGCAGGCTTTCGGTGAGTTCAAGCTTGAGTTGCCGGGGGTCTGCGTTGTGGTTCTTCAAGGTTTGCAGCACTTCGGCCACGAAGCCGGGTTGGCGGAACTGGCGGGCGCTGACGTTGACGGAGATGGACAGGTGGGCGGTGTCCGGGTGCTGGCTCCAGCGCTGCAGTTGTTCGCAGGCGGTCTGGAGCACGTATTGGCCCAGCGGGAGGATGAGGCCGGTCTGTTCTGCCAGGGGGACGAAGTCGGCCGGGCTGATCATGCCGCGCTGGGGGTGGCGCCAGCGCACGAGGGCTTCTGCGCCCAGCAGGCGGGCGTGGTGGTCTACGACGGGCTGGTAATGCACGAGCAATTCGCCCCGGGCCAAGCCCTGGCGCAGGTCGGCTTCGAGGTTGGAGCGGGCGTTCACCGCTGCCTGCATGTCGGGGTCGAAGAATCTCTGGGTGTTGCGGCCTGCGGCTTTGGCCTGGTACATGGCCAGGTCGGCACGCTTCAAGAGTTCGTCCACGGTGAGGCGTTCGTCGCCAAAGAGGGTGATGCCGATGCTGGGGGTGCTGTAGTGCTGGGCGCCGTCCAGGTCAAAGGGCTGGTTCAGGCTGGCCAGGAGTTTTTCGGCGACGGTTTCTGCCTGGGTGGCGGCGTTTTGCAGGTCGGGGGCCAGGGCTTCGAGCATGACGACGAATTCGTCGCCGCCAAAGCGGGCGACGGTGTCGGC
>NZ_JBMDJH010000051.1:0-1017 GCF_057809085.1 Acidovorax sp. FG48
TGATGGATGAGGAGGGGTTTGCGAGGAAGGTGGAGCAGGCCTATGCCATGATGTTTGACGCTTGGGAGCGCACAGTCTCGCGTGGCATCGCGATGGCAGCTATTCCGGCTTTGCCGGCCAAGGCCTCTGATGATGCGCAGGCGTATGTCCAGATGGGGAATGTCCAGCGTGACCAGGGGCATTTTGTCGAGGCGGAAGCCTGCTATCGGCAGGCGCTTACCTTGGATCCGTTACTGTCATCTGCACATGCCAGTCTCGGACACTTGTTGAGTCAGCGGGGCGATAAATCGGGTGCGGAGGTTTGTTTCAGGCGTGTGGCGGAACTCCGACCGCAGGATTCTGTCGCGCTTTATAACTTGGGGGTCCATCTCAAGGACCAAGGTGCAACCGCTGAGGCTCTGCAATGGTTGAACCGCGCCATTGCATTTAAGCCGGACATGGCGGTGGCGTACCTGAACGCGGGGCGATTGTTGCAAGACACCGGGCGGCTGGCCGACGCGGAAACACTATGGCGTGGGGCAATTCAGGCCATGCCTGCGTTTTTCGACGCCTACGATCATCTGGGGAGTGTGCTCTTGCGTCAGGGGCGCATGAAAGAGGCAGAGTCGTGTTACCGCCGCGCGGCACAGTTGCGGTCGGGGCCAGAAGCCGATTATGTGTTGGGTGTGCGGCTTGCTGACCTGGGCAAGCTCAATGAGTCGGTGCACCTGCTGCGGCGCGCGGCCGACGGCTTGCCTAACCATATGGGATCTTGGAGTTCATTGGCGGACGTGTTGAAACGCCTTGGTCGGCTGGTTGATGCAGAGGCGTGTGCCCGACGCATGATCGACATTGCGCCAGGCAATGCCGCAGGGTACTCCGCGCTGGCGATTGTCAAACAGCAGCAAGGCGCATTGCATGACGCGGAGGTGCTGTTCAGGAAAGCCGTTGCCCTGGATCCAATGCAGGCCAAGTTACACGCCAACCTGCTGTTCACGCTGAACTACCACCCGGACAAGAGCGGGGAGGAGATTTACG
>NZ_JBMDJH010000052.1:0-845 GCF_057809085.1 Acidovorax sp. FG48
AACATCATGGCATAGGCCTGCTCCACCTTCCTCGCAAACCCCTCCTCATCCATCAGCTCGCTCGCCCGCATCTGCTCCCGCAAACCCCTGCGCTCTCTCGCCAGCTTGTCCACATCCCCCGCCAGATCCACCGCCAGCTCCACATACTCCTGCTGCGTGCGCGCTATCCACTGCGCCTTCCCCAATCCCTTGAGAATCGCACCTCCCAACCTGCCCACGCTCGGCCTACCCTCCAGCGTGATGTACGGCACTCCCATGTACAGGCTCTCGAACAGTGTCGTGCCCGAGTTGTGCGGGAAGCAGTCCAGCCCTATGTCCATCCCGCGCAGCACATCCCACGGCGGGCTGTGGTACCCCACCTGCAGCCTGCTCCTGTCCACACCCTTCTCTTCAAATTTCTTCAACAAGCCTTCCTGCGTGAGCTCATCCACATAGCTGCTGCTGTCTATCACCAGCTTCGCATTCGGCACTCTCTTGAGTATTTCCGACCACACCTCTATCGTGTGGTGGTTGATCCGCACCGCTCGTGTCAGTGTGCCGAAGGTGACGTACCCGCGCTCCAGCGCCGGCAGTTCGTTCACCTCGCCCATCTGCTCTTGCGGCGGCCTGTACGCCGTGAACGTGCAGGGCAGTCTCCATGGCTTTTCCGAGAACAGGTGCTCGCTTCCCTTGGGCACGCTTTCCTCGTCCGTCAGGTAGTAGTCGATCGCCTTCAGCCCTGTCGTGTATCCGTAGCCCATCCAGCTCACCGATACCGGCGCCGGCTTGCGCGCAAACACACCCAGCCGGTTGCCCGCCGTGTGCCCCGCCAGATCCACCAAAATGTCTATGCCGTCCGCCCTCAC
>NZ_JBMDJH010000053.1:0-821 GCF_057809085.1 Acidovorax sp. FG48
ACCCGCGCAGCCTGCTGACATAGGCATTGACGTTCTGGACATGCCAGGGGCCTCTCACCCGCCGGCCCCGGATCACGTTCACTGCCTGGTGCTGCACACCCAAGAGCCGCGCCGCACTGGCCAGAGTGACGCTGCCGTCGGTGCACAGGATGGTGTCCGGTGGCAACAAGGGCTTGAGTGCCATTTGCACACTGACGGCCTTGTTCGTCTGCAGGACGAGGTTGACCGTTGCTCCCGCACGGTCTCGCGCCATCAGTACGGATGTGTACTCCGAACCCTTGCAACCAGCCAGCGCTTTACCTCCCCGTCGGCGAGGACGGCGCAGCAAGCCTCTTTGGCCTTTGCAGGAGACCAGAAAGTAAGACTCATCGGCTTCGGCAATGCCCACAAGCTGGCCAGCCTGCTGGTTGCTTGGGCAGGCCAGGAAGCGGTGACGCCAGCGAAAGGCGGTGCTTTGTGCCACGCCCAGGCGCTGGGCCACCTGATTGAGCGAGAGCCCCTCGCCCAGAGCTTGTGCCTGGCCCATCCACTTGTCCCGCAGATGCAAACGCGCCAGCGGTGTGCCAGTCAAGGCGTTGAAGGTGCGCGCGCAATGGCGACACTTGAAACGTTGCAGCCCATTGGCCGAGCCGTTATTGACGAGCAAGGAGCTGCTGCAATGCGGGCAAGCCCGGCAGACGCCGCTGTGCGCTTCTACAACGGCGATGGCTTGACTGTGATCGAGCAGAGCCTGCAGAGAGCTTGCCAGTTGTTGGCGCTGGTGGTGCGTCAGCTGGGGCAAGCTGTGGATCAAGCGCGTCATCTGTTGCTGTCGCATGGCC
>NZ_JBMDJH010000054.1:0-781 GCF_057809085.1 Acidovorax sp. FG48
GGGTTTGCGAGGAAGGTGGAGCAGGCCTATGCCATGATGTTCGACGCTTGGGAGATGCGTGAGCGACCCATATCACGAGAGCCCGAATTGGCGCATGTACAGGCGCTAGTGGATATGTTCCTTCAACATCGATCAGCCGAAGGCTGTGCCGCTGCGCGACAGTTGACCGCTGACTATCCGGAATACGGATATGGCTGGAGACTGTTGGGAGCCTTCTTGCAGCAGCAAGGAGCAATCCAGGAGGCTTTGTCAGCCAAGCAGCGTGCAGTCGCCTTGCTGCCTGACGATGTAGAGGCGCACTTCAATTTGGGGCTGGCCTTTGCAGCCGTAGGAAATGACGAGGCCGCTGCCGCCTCGTTCCACAGGGTTGTGGAATTGCAGCCGCAGGATGCGCAGGCCCTGTGCCATTTAGGGACCGCTCAGGAAGCGCAGGGCAAGTGGGCGGAAGCTGAAGGGTCTTATCGGGCGGCGCTCAAGGTCACTCCGGACATGGTGAATGCAATGGTGAGCCTCGGAGGGGTTCTGGAGCGCATAGACCGTGTGGAGGAGGCGCGCTCTATTCTTTTGCATGCCTTGCAGCTGCAGCCAAATCTTGCGTCGATTCACCACAATCTGGGTATTTTGGAGCGCAGGCGTGGTGATGTGCTCAAAGCAGAGCAGTTGTATTTGCAAGCGCTCGAACTGGAGCCTGGCAATCAGCATGTTTGGGAGAACCGGCTGTTCGCCCTGAACTACCACCCGGACAAGAGCGGGGAGGAGATTTACGCGGCGTACGAGGAGT
>NZ_JBMDJH010000055.1:0-770 GCF_057809085.1 Acidovorax sp. FG48
AACGTGGGCACGATCGGTCACGTGGACCATGGCAAGACGACGCTGACGGCAGCTATCGCCACGGTGCTGTCCTCCAAGTTCGGCGGCGAAGCCAAGGCCTACGACCAGATCGACGCTGCGCCCGAAGAAAAGGCCCGCGGTATCACGATCAACACCGCCCACGTGGAATACGAAACGGCCAACCGCCACTACGCCCACGTGGACTGCCCCGGCCACGCCGACTATGTGAAGAACATGATCACCGGCGCTGCCCAGATGGACGGCGCTATCCTGGTTTGCTCCGCTGCTGACGGCCCCATGCCCCAGACCCGCGAGCACATCCTGCTGGCCCGCCAAGTGGGCGTGCCTTACATCATCGTGTTCCTGAACAAGTGCGACATGGTGGACGACGAAGAACTGCTGGAACTCGTCGAAATGGAAGTGCGCGAACTCCTGGACAAGTACGACTTCCCAGGCGACGACACCCCCATCATCCGTGGCTCCGCCAAGCTCGCCCTGGAAGGCGACAAGGGCAAGCTGGGTGAAGAAGCCATCATGAAGCTGGCCGAAGCCCTGGACACCTACATCCCCACGCCTGAGCGCGCTGTGGATGGCGCCTTCCTGATGCCTGTGGAAGACGTGTTCTCCATCTCCGGCCGTGGCACCGTGGTGACCGGTCGCGTGGAACGCGGCATCATCAAGGTCGGCGAAGAAATCGAAATCGTGGGTATCCGCGACACGCAAAAGACCACCTGCACCGGCGTGGAAATGTTCCGCAAGCTGCTGGACCA
>NZ_JBMDJH010000056.1:0-598 GCF_057809085.1 Acidovorax sp. FG48
GGAGGGGTTTGCGAGGAAGGTGGAGCAGGCCTATGCCATGATGTTCGACGCTTGGTCTGGTGAGGCCGTTGATCAGCCTGTGGCCGTTCCACGGTCTCAATTGCTCAGGCGGCGTGGTCAGCCCTCCGAAGCCGCAATGAATGCGGTTGTGGCATGTTTCAACGCGCATGACTATGCCAAAGGGGTTGAGCTGGCTCGGGAGCTGACGCAGCACTATCCAGACCACGGTTTTGGTTGGAAGGCGCTGGGCAGCATGCTGCAGCCTCTAGGTCATGAAGAAGAGGCCATCTCCGCCAAGCGGCGGGCGGTGGCGCTGATGCCTGGTGACGCGGAGGCCTATTGCAACCTCGGGCACCTGTTGCAAAACCGCGGGGTGCTGTATGAAGCAGAGGCCGTACTGTTGCGGGCACTTGCGCTGCGCCCTGAATATGCCGAAGCCTACAACAACCTTGGGATCACTTACCAGAAGTTGGGGCGACACGATGAAGCCGACGCAGCTTTTCGGAACGCACTGAAGAAGCAAGCCAATCGAGCCATTACGGGCAACCTGCTGTTCACGCTGAACTACCACCCGGACAAGAGCGGGGAGGAGATTTAC
>NZ_JBMDJH010000057.1:0-548 GCF_057809085.1 Acidovorax sp. FG48
GGCGAACAAGGCCGGGGTTTTGCCGTGGTGGCCGGAGAAGTGCGCAACCTGGCAGGACGCAGCGCAGAAGCCGCCAAAGAAATCAAAGCCCTCATCACCGCCAGCGTGGAACGCGTGGAACAAGGCACCGCCTTGGTGGACAAAGCCGGAGCCACCATGACCGAAGTCGTCAGCGCCATCCGCCGCGTGACCGACATCATGGGAGAGATCAGCGCTGCCAGCAGCGAACAAAGCGCAGGAGTCGGCCAGGTGGGAGAAGCCGTCACCCAGATGGACCAAGCCACCCAGCAAAACGCCGCCCTGGTGGAAGAAATGGCAGCAGCTGCCAGCGCCCTGAACGCCCAGGCCGGCGAACTGGTTAACGCCGTGGCCGTGTTCAAGCTCGACGCCAACAGCACATCAAGCCACAGCCCGGCGCGCACCAGCGCAGCCCCCGCCCGCGCTCCCATGGCAGCGCCCAGCTACAAAGCCCCGGCCCGCAGCAGCCTGGGCAGCAGCGCCAAGAGCAGCAGCACCAAACCCGCCGCCAGCCTGGCAGCGCCCAAGAC
>NZ_JBMDJH010000058.1:0-539 GCF_057809085.1 Acidovorax sp. FG48
GCCTTGCCGCCCTGGTAGAGGCACAGCAGTCCACCACTCATGTTCAAAATCCAGCCGAAATTGCACACGTTGCAGGTGACGTGTCGAAAAATGGCGCTGAATCGAACATGGCACAGCAGCCCGCCCCATCGGCTGCGGCACAAATCGACAGCGCCTTGAATGATTATGCGCAAGCGTTTGTCGCCCGTGTAAACGGATGGACAAAACAAAACGGAGATGATTTGCCGGTCGCGCGCGCCGTGCTTTTTCAGGCGATTACAGACTATGCGCGCGAACTAGCGATGGCATCCCCCCAGCCCTCCCCCACGCCCCAGGCAGACAGCGTGACGGCACCAGCGGCTGGCGCAGTAGCGGGCGCCGATTGGCCGACCAATGAAATGATCGAGGCGGGCCGGAAAGCCGCAGCATCCCATGGCCCACTCTTGGGTAACGGGCAGTCGCTTTGGCATATTTTCCGTGACATGCTTGCCGCCGCACCCACCCCACCCGCCCAGGCGGCAGACAGCGTGCTGGAGGATGCGGCGCGGCTGGACTTCCTT
>NZ_JBMDJH010000059.1:0-521 GCF_057809085.1 Acidovorax sp. FG48
TACTGCCGCAACCACACCCGCTGGTGCCGTCACGCTGTCTGCCGGGGCACGGGCTCCGCGGTCGGCGTCAACGTAGGCGCGCATTTGGTCGGCAGAGTAAACAGCAAACACACCGGAGCACGCGAACTGCATAGGCAGCGGCGGGTAGTTTTCTGGCACGGGTATGGGCTGCGCCTTCACTGCAGCAATGGCGTCGGCTGCCATCTTCGCGGCCTTGATCGTGGCGTTGACACAAATCAGGTCGTGGTAGCGCTGAATGGCGTTGTGCAGGTCGCCTATGCGGCTTGCTGGGCCGATCAGACCAACGCTTTCTGCAAGTGCCATCGCGTCGCCGTCAGGCACCGCCTGTGGGAATGTGAAAACGGGCGTGCGCTCCCCCTCCTGCCCCGGCTGGGCTGGCTGCTGGGTGCGTAGGTTCGATTCCGGCCCGTTTTTCGACACGTCACCTGCAACGTGTTCGATTTCTGCTGGATTTTGAACATGAGTGGTGGACTGCTGTGCCTCTACCAGGGCGGCAAGGC